>NZ_CP045384.1:753611-1074722 GCF_009363615.1 Ruegeria sp. THAF33
CGTTCGGCGGCGGGATCATGATGCAAAAGCTCTCGTCGCGCGATTTGTTCGCGCCTGCCTTGAAGGCTCCGGCCTGTTCCCAGGCCTTGTAGATCCGGGCCTCGGCCTCGGCCGCGTTGAATGTCTTTTCCATCGCCATGGGATGCGTCCTGCGTCAACAAATTCGGGTCAGCGCCTGCAATAGCGAATGCGCGCGGCAAGGGGAAGGCCTAGTGCGCCTACGCCATGCCAAAGCGTGCTTTGAAATAGGCGTCAACGCGTTGATAGGCGGGTTCATGGAAATCCAGCGTCAGCAGCGAATGATCCTTGCCGGGATATTCGACGGTTTCCAGCAGATTGCCGAATGCCTGTTCAAGCGCCCGCATCAGTTTCTTTGGTGCAAGCTTGTCTTCGGAATACCGCATCGCCAGACCGGGGCCTTTCGCAGCCATACCCGCAGAGGCCGCGCCGATGTCTTCAGCGCTCATATGCAGATGGCGGCCCCCGAGGATCGGCAGCGCTGGTTGGCTGGCTACCCCGCCCAGAACGGCGTCTTCTGCCATGAGGGTAAGGGCGAAACTGCCGGTCAGGCACATGCCGATGACGCCCACACCGGCGCTGTTTTCGCGTTGCTTGATCTCACGGGTCAGGGCGCGCATCCATCCTGCAATGGGGCTCTGCCTGCCACGGGCGAAAATGTTGAACTCGCGCCGCACGCAGAACAACCGGGCCATGTTCTTGCCCATTTCAACCTTGCCATAGGTTCCAAACAAATGAGGCAGGTAGACGCGAAAGCCGGATGCGTTGAGCTTGGCGGACAACGCCAGCGTTTCGGGCCCGATCCCGGGCAGTTCCTGAAGGATCAGGATCGGTGGGCCTTCGCCTCCGACATAAACGTCATGTGTGGTCGACTGCCCGCTGGTCATCGGGGCAGAGAAGGGAAAAACGGTTTCATGCGTCCAGCTCATGGCCAAAGGCTAGCCGAACATCCTTTGGGCGCAAACGAATTTCGGTGAACCCCGCTGGACATCGCCGGGTCGCGGGCTAGGCTCGCCCCTGATATCGCGCAGGAGGGCCACCCATGGAAAAGTTCGGCAGAAGCCAGCCGGTGAAACGGACCGAGGATCAACGGTTCCTGACCGGGCAGGGGCATTACATGGATGATGCGGTACCCGGGAACGCTTTGTTTGCCGCATTCTTCCGCAGCCCGGTGGCGCATGGTGACATCACCTCTCTGGATGTCGATGCCGCGCGGGCTGCCGACGGTGTTCGGCTGGTCATGACGCTGGACGATCTGGCCGCATCAGGCATCGACACGGTTCTGAATGCGGCGGTCTTGCAGAACCGGGATGGGTCCAGGGCCGCTGCGCCCGATCGGCACATGCTGGCCAGGGATCGCGTGCGTTTCGTGGGCGAGCCGGTGGCAGTTGTCATTGCGGATACCCTGACGCAGGCGCAGGACGCGGTTGAATTGATCTGGATGGATACGCAAGAGCGCCCGGCCAAGTTGGACGTCGAGGCCGGGGGCGAGATCCTGCACGCGGAAGCGCCCGAGAACCGAGCTTTCGATTGGGGGCTGGGCGACGAAACCGCGACCCGGGCAGCCTTTCAGGCGGCCGCGCATACCGTGTCGCTGAACGTCGCCGACAACAGGGTCATCATCAGTTCGCTGGAGCCGCGCGGATGTCAGGCGAACTGGTCCGAGGGGCGCCTGCATTTCTCCTACGGAGGTCAGGGCGTATGGGCGATGAAGGCCCAACTGGCGCAAAAACTGAAACTGGATGCGGACGACATACGCGTCACGACCCCGGATGTCGGTGGTGGTTTCGGTATGAAGGTGATGCCATACCCTGAATATTTCTGCGTCTCCGTGGCGGCGATGAAGCTGGGTCAGCCGGTGCACTGGATGTCCGACCGATCCGAGGCGATGCTGTCTGATCATCATGGCCGCGATCTGACCTCGCTGGCCGAGCTGGCCTTTGACGCCGATCACAAGATCACCGCCTATCGCGTCCACAGCAAGGTGAACCTTGGCGCATACAACAGCCACTTTGGTCAGGCGATCCAGACCAGCCTGTTCAGCAAAGTGCTGATGGGTGTCTATGACGTTCAGACCACCTATTTGCGGGTCGAAGGCTTTTATACGAACACGACGCAGGTGGATGCGTATCGCGGTGCGGGCCGCCCCGAGGCGATTTACGTGCTTGAACGCGCGATGGACCGCGCCGCGCGTGAACTGGGCGTTGACCCATGGGAACTGCGGCGCAGGAATTTCATCCGCCCCGCCGATTTCCCCTACACCACTTCCACCGGCGAAACGTATGATGTCGGCGATTTCGACATGGTTTTCACCCGCGCGGCCGACCAGACCACAGGGTTCGAGGCCCGCAAAGCTGCGGATGCCGAACGCGGTCTGATCCGGGGGCAGGGTCTCTGTTACTATATCGAAAGCATTTTGGGGGACCCTTCCGAAAACGCGAAGGTCGCGTTTTGCGAGGATGGAACGGTGAATCTTTACGTCGGCACACAATCGAACGGGCAGGGGCATGAGACGGTCTACGCCCAGTTCCTGTCAGATCAGACGGGTATCCCCATGGACAAGATCACCGTCATTCAGGGCGATACCGACCGGCTTGCCCATGGCGGCGGCACTGGCGGGTCCCGCTCGGTCACGGTGCAAAGCACGGCCGCCCTGGCCACGATTGACAAGATGATCGCCGCATTCACGCCTTATCTTGCCGATAAGATGGGGGTCGAGGAAAATGATGTGAGTTTTGACCACGAGACATTCCGAGCGCCGGGCTCCAACCTGACGCCGACCCTGACCGAAGCCGCCGAGATGGCGCGTGCCGATGGTCGAACGGATCTGCTGCAACATGAGGCCCGCGCCAACCTGGATGCGCGCAGCTACCCGAACGGCGCGCATGTTGCCGAAGTCGTGATCGATTCTTGCACCGGCGAAACCTGGGTGGACCGCTACACGGTGGTTGACGATTTTGGCAATCTTATCAATCCGATGCTGGCTGAAGGTCAGGTACATGGCGGGGTGGTGCAGGGTATCGGCCAGGCCCTGACCGAACATGTCGTGCACGATGCACATGGGCAACTGCTCACGGCTTCGTTTATGGATTACGCCTTGCCCCGTGCAACCGACATACCCATGATTAAGTTTACCTCGGCGCCGGTTCCGTCGACTTCAAACCCGATGGGGATGAAAGGGTGTGGCGAGGCTGGCACCGTGGGCGCGCTGGCCGCTGTGGCAAACGCGGTTCAGGATGCGCTCTGGGACCACGGGGTGCGGCAGGCGGACATGCCTTTCACACCTCACAAAGTATGGGAATTGCTGACGCATGAATCTGTCGCGGCTGAGTAGAAAGGTTCTGGGATGGCTCGGGCGCCCTTTGCGGTCCGAGCATTCCGCCGAGACGCGGCACCGCGAACCGATCAGCCATGTCATCATTCTTGATGGCACCATGTCCACTCTGGAACCGGGGTTTGAAACCCATGCCGGTCAGACATTTCGCCTGTGCTGCGAGATGGGCAGCAAGGTTTCGGTGTTCTACGAGGCCGGCGTGCAGTGGGAAAGCTGGAAGTCCTCGCTGGACGTGATGATGGGCCGGGGCATCAACCGCCAGATCCGTCGCGCCTATGGGTATTTGGCGTCCCGCTACAAGCCGGGCGACAAGATCTTTTTCATCGGCTATTCGCGCGGTGCCTATGGCGTGCGCAGTCTGGCCGGCGTGATCGATATGATCGGCCTGCTCAAGGCGGAACACGCCACCGAGCGAAACATACTGCAAGCGTATCGCCACTATGAATGCAACCCAGACGGCATCGCCGCCAGCGAATTCCGCCGACGTTTCTGCCACGACGGCGTCGAGATCGAGATGATCGGCGCCTGGGACACGGTCAAGGCGCTGGGTTTGCGTCTGCCGTTGCTGTGGCGCTGGGCCGAAGAGAAGCACGCCTTTCACAACCATCAGCTGGGCCCAGTCACCCGCCACGGGTATCACGCTTTGGCGCTGGATGAGACGCGCGAAGTGTTCGAACCAGTTCTGTGGACCTGCACGCCCGAGTTCAAGGGCCATGTGGAGCAGGTCTGGTTCCGTGGAACCCATGGCGACATAGGTGGCCAATTGAACGGCTACGAAGAGGCGCGGCCGCTGAGCAACATTTCCCTGATCTGGATGCTGGACAAGGCGGAATTGCACGGTCTGACATTGCCCGACGGCTGGCGCGATCGGTTTCCCATTGACCCCCATGCGCCGTCGGTTGGCACATGGCGCGGCTGGGGCAAGATTTTCCTGCTGCGAAAGCACCGCAAGGTCGGGCAGGACCCTTCAGAACGCCTGCATGTTTCAGTTTCGCCGGACGAACTGCCCGGATGGGTCGCGATGCCAAATTTACCATCGCATCCGGCGCAGTAGGGGTCAGCTTGGGACGCAGACATTTCTGACTGACACAAGCATTGCATCCGGGCGCTCAACCAGATCGAAACGCCATCTTCCTGGAGACCAGTTATAGACCCGTTGCGCATCGGGGTGATCTACTATCATCAGGCCGTGAAAGTACCATTTTGACGTGGATTTGTATCCCGTCGCAGTCGTGTAGAATGAGAAGCCCCGTAAATCGCGTACTGCCTCGACTGGCGCGTTTTTCGAGTGTTCAGCGATGCAATAGGGCGCGCCGTCCGCAATGAAATGCGCTTGAACAAGGATCATCGGAACTGTCAACAACGACCAGAGCGCGGCGATTGTCCCGATTGAAATACCAATCTTCGCCACCAGAGAAGGCTGTGGCTGCCCGCCCGATCCCGACCAAAACAGAAAGCTTGCGGCGACGGCTGTCGTCAGGGTGACACCGTGCAGAATCTGGGTGTCAGAACCAAGCGACAGCACCATGCCAAATAACGTCAGAAACAAACCGGAAACGATTGAAAAAAACGGCAATACATCTGGCGACGAGTCGTGGAATCGAAGGCAATCCCAGTAGCACAAGGCCACCAATGAACGCGGGAATGGCGGGCGCAAGCCATGAATACAAGTATGTGGCCTGAAAAAACAAAGGCAGGGTTTTTCCGCGCTCATTCGGCTCGAATATCGAAGGGTCAAACGGCTCAATGTATGCCGCGAAAATCAGCACGCTGTAGGCGCAGAACAGGATCTTGTATTTCATGGCGGGCTGAATGACCAAATCTCTTGGTTCAAAAAAAATACTGCCCACTCATCTTGCGACGGGTGGGCAGCTGAGAAAGAAGATAATGTCACGCCGCTAAAAGCAGCGTTCATAGCTGAATTCTAACGCCGACGATCCCTGCGCGAGCTCATCGGCTGGAAGGCCACTCCCACATGCGCCTCGCAATAGGGTTTGCCCGCCTCAACCGGAAGGCCGCAGAACCAGAAATCCTCGGTCGCGGGGTCGCCCACGGGCCACTTGCAGGTCTTCTCGGTCAATTCCATCAGAGTCAGCTTCTTGGCTTTCTTTTCAACTTCGTTGACCTTGGCCAGCGCCTCGGGGCTGATCTCGTTGGCCGATGGCTGCGGTGGCAGCGGCTGACCGGCGGGGATGATCTGACGGCGGGCCGGAACGACCGGTTTCGCCTCGGCGGTCGGGGCCGGGGCCGGACGCGCCGGTTCGGTCTTGGGCGCAGGTTTGGGCTTGGCCTCGGCCTTGGGGGCGGGCGCCGGTTTTTCTTTCGGTTCCGCCTTGGCCGGGGATGCGCCTGCCGTCCGGTTCGACAGGCCCAGGCGGTGCACCTTGCCGATCACCGCATTGCGGGTCACGCCGCCCAGTTCCTTGGCAATCTGGCTGGCCGACTGGCCTTCGCCCCACATCTTCTTCAGCAGTTCAACACGCTCGTCTGTCCAGGACATCGTTAGCCTTTCAAAAGCGGAAAGCGGCCCCGGATTCGGGCCGCCTTGGGAATTCGTCTCAGCCCCCTATTCTAAACACTGCTGCCCGAGTTACAAGCTGTCTTCGAATCAGGTTGAGGGCAAATCATGCAAAATCCCGCAGATCAGACCGCGCGTCGCTTCGGAGCAGTCAACTGGATGGGCCTGTACACGCTGGCGCAGCGCGAAACCCTGCGTTTTCTGGCCGTCTGGACGCAGACGGTTCTGGCACCACTGGTTACGGCGGGGCTATTCCTGTTGATCTTCACCATCGCCATCGGACCCAGCCGGCCCGATGTCATGGGTGTACCGTTTGTGATGTTTCTGGCGCCGGGGATCATGATGATGACGGTGATCCAGAATGCCTTTGCCAATACCTCGTCCTCGATGGTGATCGCCAAGGTGCAGGGCAATATCGTCGATACATTGATGCCACCGCTGTCCCCGCTCGAGATTCTGCTGGGTTACCTCGCGGGTGGCATTGCCCGAGGCGTGATGATCGCACTGGTGATCTCGATTGCGTTTCTGGTCTTGCTCTCCATTGCGCCTCAGCACCCCCTGATCGCGCTGACCTTTGTTGTTCTGGGTGGGGCATTCATGGGCGCATTGGGCCTGTTTGCCGGTATCTTCGCCAACAAGTTCGACCAGATGGCAGCAATCACCAACTTTATCGTCACGCCGCTGGCCTTCCTGTCGGGTACGTTCTACTCGGTCGAGGCGCTGCCGCCCGTGCTGAACCGCCTGACCCACCTGAACCCGGTGTTCTATCTTATCGATGGTTTGCGCTATGGAATGATCGGAGTGTCCGACAGCTCTCCGTGGCTGGGGATGGCGGTATGTACGTTTGCGACTTTCGTGATCGGAGCCATCACCTGGCTGATGCTGCGCACCGGATATCGCCTCAAGGCTTAGCGCGGCCCGGCCATCGCGGCCGGTTGCACGGGCCGGGATGCAGGCGCACCCGCTCCCGCCGTGCGGGGCAGGCTCTCAGGCGCGGCGCCGCACCGCTTCTCGCCAGACCAGGATCAGCCCGCCGGCCAGGATGGTCGCAGACCCGACCAGACTGATCCAGTCGGGGATCACATCAAAGACCGCAAAGTCGTAAAGGGCGGCAAAGATCAGCGTGGCATAGCTGATAGGGGCCACAAAGGATGCATCCGCCCGCGCCATGCCGTTGACGAAACAGGCCTGGGCGCAGGCCATCAGAACGCCGATCCCCACCAATGCCGCCCACTGCTGCGGGGTTGGCATCTGAAAGACGAAGCTGACAGCTAAAGTGGCGATCAGCACCCCCATTGCGTTGTTGATCAGCAGGATCTGCATAGGTGGCTCGCGCCCGGACAGTTTTTTGATGAAAATCAGCTCCATCCCGATCAGCGCAGCCGCTGCCAACGCCAGAAGGGCGGCGGGCTGAAAGCTGGCGGGGGTCGGGCGCAGCAGGATCATCGCGCCCGTCAAGGCGACAGCCGCCGCCAGCCAGCGCCATGGGCCGACCCGCTCGTGCAGCAGCGGAATGGCCAGCACCATACCAAAGACAGGGTTCAGAAAGGATATGGCCGTCGCATCCGCCATCGGAATGAAGGCAACCGATGCGAACATCAATGTCACCCCCGCCCAGCCAAAACTGGTTCGCCCGACGTGAAGCCCCCAATGGGGCCGCACCAACCGGGGCCGCAAAGATGCAACCGCCAGCACAATCGCCAGCAGGGCAAACAGAAACCGCCCGTGACTGATCTGCATGGCGTGCAAGGGCGGGCCCAACGCATCCGTCCCCAGCGCCTTGGCCAGCAGCGTCGTCGCCGCGATAAAGGCGGTGGCGACAAAAATCAGCGCAGCGGCAAGCGGTGGATTGTGGTGCTTGGGTTCGAACATGGCCAAGCGGTGCGCGGTTGCACAGGCTTTGGCAAGGGCAAAATTCGATCCTTGCAAAATACCGGCTTCCCAACCTGCGCAAGCATCGCTATACGGTCGGCCATGATCAAACATGTGCATATCCAACTGCTCCGACGCCGACGCATCTTTGCGTAACCGGCCTGTTTGATCTCATGTGCCCGGCAAATCGGCACAGACCTCACCAAAATTGTTGACGAACAGGGCCTTCGTGTATCACTCACGAGGCTCATACCACCTGAAAAGGATGATCCCATGATCCCGTCCGTTCTGCCGACCTATAACCGTGCGCCCCTGACCTTCGTGAAGGGCGAAGGCGCCTGGCTGACCGAGGCGGATGGCCGACGTTTCTTGGATCTCGGCGCAGGGATCGCCGTGAACGCGCTGGGCCATGCCCATCCGGCATTGGTCGCCGCGCTGACTGACCAGGCCCATGCGCTGTGGCATGTCTCGAACCTGTACAACATTCCTCAGCAACAGGCGTTGGCTGACAAGCTGGTGGAACACAGTTTTGCCGATACGGTTTTCTTTACGAACTCCGGCACGGAATCCTGCGAACTGGCCGTGAAAATGGCCCGCAAGTATTTCTATAACAAAGATCAGCCCGAGCGGGTCGAGATCATCACTTTCGATGGTTCGTTCCACGGCCGGTCGTCAGCGGGCATCGCCGCTGCCGGGTCCGAGAAAATGACCAAGGGCTTCGGCCCTCTGCTGCCGGGTTTCGTGCATGTGGCCTTCGGCGATCTGGACGGCGTGACCGACGCCATCACCGACAAGACCGCCGCGATCCTGATCGAGCCCATCCAAGGCGAGGGCGGTATTCGCCCCGTCCCCGACGCCGAACTCAAGGCGCTGCGTCAGATCTGCGACGACAACGGGCTATTGCTGATCCTTGATGAAGTCCAGTGCGGCGTCGGCCGGACAGGCAAGCTCTTTGCCCATCAATGGGCCGGCATCACACCTGATATCATGATGGTCGCCAAAGGCATCGGCGGGGGCTTCCCGCTGGGGGCCGTCCTGGCGACGGAGGACGCGGCATCCGGCATGACCGCAGGCACCCACGGTTCGACCTATGGCGGCAACCCGCTGGGCTGCGCGGTGGGCTGCGCGGTGATCGATCATGTGGCAACACCTGCCTTTTTGGAAAGCGTCAACCGCAAGGCGGGCCTGCTGCGCCAAAAGCTCGAAGCCCTGATCGCAGATCACCCCGACGTGTTCGAAGAGGTGCGCGGATCGGGCCTGATGCTCGGCCTCAAGTGCAAGCCTGCCAATATCGACGTGGTCAATGCAGGTTATGACAACCTCGTCATCACCGTTCCCGCCGCCGACAACGTGATCCGCCTGTTGCCGCCTCTCACCCTGACCGAGGACGATATCGCTCAGGCCATGATCCGCCTCGACAAGGCCGCCCGGCAGATCGAGACCCAACTCCAAACCGCCTGACCTTCATCTTTTCCCAAATACTCCGGGGGTCCGGGGGCAGCGCCCCCGGCAACCGACAGCCAGGAAACGAACCGACATGAACCATTTTCTTGATATCCACAAAACCGATTCCACCGATCTGCGGGCCATGATCGATCAGGCGGGCGTGATGAAACAGGCGCGTTTGGGCCGCCCCAAGGCCGCCCCTGACGACGAACAACCGCTGAAAGATCGCATGGTGGCGCTGATCTTCGAAAAACCTTCGACGCGGACGCGCGTGTCTTTCGACGTGGGCGTGCGCCAGATGGGCGGGCAGACCATGGTGCTGTCCGGCAAGGACATGCAGCTGGGTCACGGCGAAACCATCGCCGACACCGCCCGCGTGCTGTCGCGCTATGTCGACATGATCATGATCCGCACCTTTGATGAAACCATCCTGACCGAAATGGCTGAATACTCGGACGTGCCGGTGATCAACGGCCTGACCGACCGCACCCATCCCTGCCAGATCATGGCCGACGTTCTGACATTCGAGGAACATCGCGGCCCCATCGCTGGCAAAAAGGTGGTCTGGACCGGTGATGGCAACAATGTCTGCGCTTCCTTCCTGCACGCCGCCGGACAATTCGGATTCGATCTGACCTTCACCGGCCCCGCTCAGCTTGACCCGGAAGAAGAGTTCATGGGGTTTGCCCGCCAGAAAGGTTCGAAAATCGTGATCGAAAGAGATCCGCACAAAGCGGTGGAAGGCGCGGACCTCGTCGTCGCGGACACCTGGGTTTCGATGCATGATTCCCAGTCGGCCAAAGAGCGCCGCCACAACATGCTGCGTCCATATCAGGTCAATGCTGAACTCATGTCGCATGCCAAACCGGATGCGCTGTTCATGCATTGCCTGCCGGCCCACCGCGAGGAAGAAGCGACCTCCGAGGTCATGGATGGACCGAACTCGGTCATTTTTGATGAAGCCGAAAACCGTCTGCATGCACAAAAGGCGGTGATGCGCTGGTGCCTGGGCGTCTAAGGGCGTCGACGGATATCCCACACTTTCAATTTGGCGAGCGTACTTGCGCTCGCCAAGAGGACCAGTGCGCAAAGCGCTGTTTTGGTTACGATCTCCATCGTGCCTTCGATCAGCATGGCGTGAACAAGGCTGCCGACAATCGTCACCCCGGCCAGTGCGGTGTGGCTCAGCCGCCAAAGACGAAAGCGCTGGCGCAGACGTTTGCGGAAGACCCCTAACAGGGCCGCCCCGAAAGCGGCCCACATGGCAATGACACCCCAGGCCGAGAACGGCGTTGGCGATACGAACAACAACGCATCCACCACATCCGGCGGGCTGGTAAGCCACAACCCCGCGACATGGACCACAATCGCCAGCACCAGGGTCAGACCGATCCAGCGGTGAATGTGGCGGCTTATCACTGCGGACAAGCCCGGAAGGTATCTTCCGGCCAGAAGCGGCTGCAGCAACAGCAGGCCCAAGCTCAGAATTCCGGCAAACCCGGCGAGGATATAGGTTGGATCGCGCCACGCAAGATACGGGCTGCCTGCCGCAGCGATTAAAGGAACGGCAAGGGCGGCGATCAGGGTCGCCCAAATGACACCGGTTCGGATCACCGGGATCAGAGCGGTTGCAACACGAAATGCGCAGCCAGTGTCTTGTCTTTGGAACTGGACATCACAGGCCGCAGGAACACGGTTTCGAACGCGCCGCTGTCATAGGCCAGATGCCCGTGCGGTTGACCGAATGCAGGAACGATCTGCGGCATTTCCAGGCGGAATTCACCCTTTTCATCCGTCAAGGTCGCTCCATGGCTTTGCGGGTCACGCTCGTGCCCTTCTGTGGTATGGGCCCAGATCTGAATGCGCTGGCCGGGCAGGGGAGCGCCATCGCCCGCCCGTCGTACGGTGCCGGTCATCCAGAACCCGCCGCCACCGATCCGGTCCACGATTGGCGCACCGGGGCGATAGTTGTTTGATCCGCCCCGCATTGAAGGCGTCGGCGCAATCCCGGCTGCGCGGGCAGGCACCAAAAGCCCTGTGGCGCCGGTTGTCAAAACGGCAACACCTTGGGTGATCAGGGAACGACGGGACAGCAACGCATCTGTCATTGAGAAACCTCCAATACGCGATCCAATCTTGTCAGTCTGCGGCTTCCATCTGAAACATAGCATGTTTCTTTCAAAATCCGAGGCCGTGCGCGGTTGGATTCCCGCGCCCTCACGGTTCTGTGAGTGATTCCGGATCGTCGAAACGAATCTCTTTGACCTCTGGCGGTGCGTGGTGCGATGCTCGGGGCCACCGAACCACATCGGGATGTTCATTCCATGACGACAGCAGATCTGGTTACACAGGAAGACATTGCCGCCTTCCAACGCGATGGTGCTGTTGTTCTGCGGTCGAAATTCTCATCCGATTGGTTGTCATTGCTGCGCGCAGGTATCGACGCCGACCTTGACACGCCGACCGATAATTTCACCTGTCATACCAAGGATCCGAACGCCCCGGGCTATTACGAAGACTACTGGGCCTGGAACAAAATCCCGCAATTCAACGAATTCGTTCACAAGTCCCCCTGCGCACCGCTTGCCGCCGGGTTGCTGGGGGCGCCATCCATTAACCTTGTCATGGACAACTGGTTCCTGCGCGAGGCCGGCTCGACCTCGCGCCCGCCCTTCCATCAGGACCTGTCGTACTTCGACTTCGAAGGCACGATGTGCGTCCTTTGGCTGCCGCTGGAACCTGTGACCAAGGAAAACGGCATCGCATTCGTGAAGGGTTCACACCTGTGGGACAAGCTGTTCATGCGGGTGCGGTTTGCCGATGGACATCCCAGCTATGAGCCCACCGAAGTCGCCGGGCTGACCTATCACCCGCCACCCGATGTCAATGCCGACCCCGGCGCGTATGAGTTGCTGCAATGGGATCTGGAGCTTGGGGATTGTATCTTTTTCGACATGCGAACGCTGCATGGCGGGCTGTCCTCGACCACGCCGTCGGAAACGGTGCGGCGCTTCACCCTTCGCATGACGGCACCTGATGGTGTCATCCGGTATCGCGGCGACTGGGCCAAGGACGAGCGCGCGCAGTTCGAGGCGGCAGGCTATGGCGAGGGGGATCGGATTGACGGGCCGTTTTTCCCGCAACTCTGGCCGCGTTGATTGGAACGGCGCCGCACTCAATCTGTGCGATTGTGCACTTTATGGGCTGCTTTGCGTGGCTATTTCTTACCTGAGTGAACGCGGGTGGCCTGACCATCTGCAACGAAGGGAGAGCTGAAATGAGTTGGAACCCGACACACAATCCGGACTGCATCTCGGAGAATCCGGCGCTGGACACATTAATCATCCCGCGTGCCCGTGACCTGGGTGGGTTCGAAGTGCGCCGCGCGTTGCCTTCGGTAAAACGACAGTTGGTGGGCCCTTTCATATTTTTGAAGTGAATTCGAAATGACCCTATCAACTACGCATGCTGAGGTTGCTTGGTGTGTGCATGAGTTGGTTCGGGTTGTTCCTTCGTTCATGTCCTTTCCAGTGTCCTCAGTCACCAGACGAAACAAAGGGCAACACCATAGGTACACTTGACCGTGATCGGCCTCATCTCCAATAGGACGCGGAGAGATATCGGACCGATCACCCAGGGTGAACCTACCGGTACAACGGAGAGACACGGGAATGGATACCAACGCAGCGTTCGGCAACGACGGCACGGGCAGACCCCTAGCATTCAGCTATAGGAGGTTCTCCTCGGCGCAACAGAAGGACGGTAACAGCATCAAGCGTCAGACCGAAGCTGCTCAGGCGTGGTGCGATGCGAACGGCTACGAACTGTCGTCGAGTAACTTCGAGGACCTTGGGGTGTCTGCCTTCAAAGGTGCGAACGCCGAAGTAGGGGCCTTGCGGGGCTTTCTCGAGGCCGTGGAAGAGGGTTCTGTGCCGCATGGCTCAACCCTCCTCGTGGAGTCTTTGGACCGCCTGTCACGTCAACACTGGCAGCGTGGTCTTGCGTTGTTGCAGGACATTGTTGAGAGCGGAGTTAACCTCGTGACTCTGTTCGATGGGAAGATGTTCAAGGCGAATGAGCTTATCGACTTTGCAGACGGCATCATGCTGCTGGTTGGGTTCCAGAGAGCGAATGAGGAAAGTGAGGTCAAGTCAAAGCGCCTGACCGCAGCTTGGGGTGCTAACACGGATGAGACACTCGCAGGTAACCGTGTACGCTCCTCTCAGACACCTGCGTGGATCAAGGTTCTTGGTGACCCCAAGACATCCAGAGAGTTCGAAGTCATCAAAGATAAGGCTGATCTGGTCCGTGATGTATTCGAGAGATTTGCTAACGGTGAACGCCCTGTCGGTATTGCCCGTGATCTAGCCGCTCAGGGTGTACCCGCGTTGGTCCGGGGGCAGTGGCGGGGGCAGACTGTAAGCCAATTGGTACGCTCAGAGGCCGCGTATGGCACCCTCGAGATAGGCCGCAAGATTAAACCCGAGGAGAAGGACGGCACGGTACCGCTCGCCAAGGGGCTTTACCGCAAGTCTGACCGTGTGATCATCGACAAGGTGAGGGATTACTTCCCGAGGATCGTGGATGAGGACACTGAGCGGCGCGTTAGGTTCCGTCTTGAGCAGCGTGAGGCTGCTGGGGGTGCTTCGGTCAAAACAACATCGCCCGTTGAACCCATGCGTCGGCAGACCAAAGCGGCACTGACGGGTGTACTCAAGGTTCCCGGTACTGACAGGAACGCAAAGCGTAAAGCCTATGCTCGAACCGCTGCCTACATTGATCCAGTATTGAATACCTACATAGGGGCCGTGTCCCACATCGACGGAGTATTGATCGATTATTGGCCTGAGATCAGGAAGGCCAACGCGGTCGAAACCACACCAGAGACCGAGGGCCTCGAGGCAGCACTGTTGGATGCTCAAGGAACACTCGAGTACCTCCAATCGAAACCCGCAGTGACACCCCGCTTGCAGCTTGCGGCACAGGCTGAGGTCGAGGAACTTGAGGCCGAACTGAAACGGATCACCGAGAGTGCCGGTCTGGGTGTGATCGATCTTCCCCGCGATGTGAGTGACCTCGAGCCTCACGAGTTGAATGCGCTGGTGCGTCGGGTTGTTGCTCGTGTTGACGTCTACAAGGGCGAGGAGATGCGCCTCTCAAAGACACCTCGAAAACGTGCCAAAGGCATCAGGGTGCCGCATCCAGTCTATGACCTCAGCGTCACCATGCGGAACGGGATAAAGCTGAACATTGGGAAAGGATTGAGTGGCCTCAAACCGAGGAGGTCAACAGACGAAGTGATCCACTAGGCGTCTGCTTAAACAACCTTGAGAGTGGGCCGCTACTGGCTACCAGAACCTTATAGATACTTGCGATATCGCAAGGTTTAACATATTGTAATCCTTGCAAAAATGCCTTGTAGTTGTTGTTGACGCCACTGATTCCGACCCGCTATTCAGGTCCCATCAAACACGGAATAGAAGGAATTACCGAATGACAATGACACACTTCGCGAATACCCAAGATGCAATTGCGTTCGCCATCGATGAGAAGATCGCCGATTTGCGAGAAGAACACGCGGCGGCAATGGGATCACTTGCCGATCAGTACACCGACGAGGAGTTCCATGCGTTGGAGGGCAGGATCACCGATTTGGAGACGGTCGGTCGCTCTATGGGCCTGAAGGTTTAACCCCGTCTAGGCAATTACAACTGACTTCTGAATGAACCCAAAACGTCTCGGCTGGTGTCCATCTGGCCGAGGCTCTGAAAACCCCTAAATCAGCGTTTTGTAGGTCACCCTACCTGACCCCTGTTTTTAGGCTCTTATTTCCCAATGAAATCAAAGGCTCACAGTAGCCAAAATGGAAGGTCGAGGGTCTGCGAGGTCGATACCATCCGCGTCGTGGAAATCGACGGGAACCCGTGGTTCAACGCTCATGACGTCGTCCAAGTTCTTGGCGTCAAAAACACAGCCAATGCGATCCGGCCACTGCATGAGAACGAAACAAGTGTTTATCGGATGAACACTTCGGGACGCCCCAGCCGGATCATCTCCGAGAGTGGCCTCTACAAGATCATCATGCGCTCCGACAAACCCGAGGCCCGTGCGTTCCAAGATTGGGTCACTCAGGTTGTCCTCCCGGCTATCCGCAAGGACGGTGGATCACCCGACGACCGCCGAGGGAACACGGGTGCCGGAAACCCAATGAAACAAGGGGTTTTGAATTTGTGGCCCCTTATGAGAAGAAGAAACGAAAAGATTTACCTATAATGTACACCCAGAGTACACCTCAGGTTCACTCCCGGTATCTCCTCAGTGTGATTGATCGATGATGGACACAGTTGATGGTCATTCACCGGTCGATGACACGCTAGGTACATCTCGTTGTAAATCAATGGGTTGGAATTAGTGCTGACTTATGAGTGACAGATACCAACAGTTATACCTATAGTTACACGATCAGGTTCCTCGCAAGGCTTCACAGCTCTCTATCAGTGTACCTCAGGTGCCTGTCCACCACCGATAATCAACCAACTACTGTGACCATCAATCCTAACCCCTATACCGCATCGATCTTGGTCCTTTGGTCGATGCTGGTTCAAGTCTCACGCGCATCCCTGTCGTAACTGACGGGTCGATGTAGTGAGACCTTTACCGTTTCACTCCGCCCGTGTTGTCTTTGTGAGCTTGACACATGGGCGGGGCGAAGAGGGTGTTCCTGTTCCTTCCGACTGTATCGCAGGGACACCCTCAGTAATCCCAAAGCACAACCCAGCACCAGCATCCAATGAGGCCACCATGACCACCAGCCTACAAGGCTTCGTCTGTGCCTCTGCCACATGCGAGAACCCACTGCCCGCCTTTGAGTACACCGAAAGACCACCTCAGCGATGGGGCCTATGTTCCCGCTGTCGGGGGGTCGTCCAGAACCGTGGGGTTCCTCTCGGTGGCTACATCCCCGGTGGAGCAATCAACACTGTTGCACGGTCGGTGATGAAGAAGACCAAGCCTTCATCGTCGGAGGTCGCTGAGGCCGTCCGGTTAACCCGAGGCACAAGGCATCGCGTCGGTGATTGGGCTGACCGTCCAGCCTACCGAATGGCTGTACTGAGACACGGCAAGGCCAGAGAGAGGTTGCCACATCTGTTGGTCGGTAGACGACACGTGCCGAACGCATCAGCCATTGCCAGATCATTCGTCCACTACGTCCTCGCCCGAGAGTTCCTCGGTACTGGTCATCGCTATAACGTCTACCTCGCTGGCGCGACTTTCATGGGTCGCCAAGGTCTTTGTGTCCCGCCTGGTCGCAAGGATGAGGTGCTGACCGGTGATGTCCACTACTCGAAGTACCGCCTGAGTTACAACGACTTCGCCATTATAGGCACACACACGCTCAAGGCAGCTGAGAAGCTTGGTCTGCGTCGATCTGATCGAGACCTAACCGCATTCATTGTGACCGCCTACGGGCGTCTCCTCGCCTCTGGTGAGGCATTCACTCCGGTCTCCGTTCCCATTCGATCCATGAAGACGGACATGCTCGGTGACAGCCTGTTCGATCACGTCCTCCCGAGGTCCCCAGCGATACCCCAGCGATACCACAAGGTGATCCGCAGGTCGTCGGGTCTGATCAAGGGTGAGTGGCCTGACGGCCTCGACCCCGTGTCCGATCTGACACCCCGACCGACACCCACTCCACGGCCAGCACCACCCCCGATGCCATCTACGGATTGGCTGTTTGACAAATAAGGACCGTCACCATGCCCCCAGCGCAGCGTAGAGCAAAACCCAAGAAGCCACCCCGGCAGATGTACCTCAAGACCTGCAACGCCTGCGGTGCGGAACACGAGACCCACAAACCCAAAGCCTCGAGGTGCAACCGGTGCATCGCTGAGAACCGCAGGATTACCTACAAGTCCTGCATCTCCTGCGGTGTAAAGTTTCCGGCTCCATTCGGCGATGAATACAACTGCCTATCCTGTGCCGAAGCTCATGGGATTGGGCAGGCAGAACTCACCCCAGAACAACGCGAAGCACTCAAGGCAGAAGAGACGCTCGCTCGATGGAAGAACAAGGTCGCGACCCTCGAGGCAGCACTCGACGAACGCAGCAACGCAAAACCCAAAGGGACAAAACTCATGAACGAAAAGACCAAGGCATCGGCTGTTGGTGTCGCTTGGCTCGAGTTGTGCGCAAGGGACGGACAGGTCTCCGCGCTGTCGCAGATACATGAACGCGATATCGATGAAGACACAAAGCTGCGTATCGTCCTTGCGTATTCCCGCATTCGACTTCGCGGTTACTCGGTCGAGGCAATCTCGAAGCTCTGCCCGGTACACCTGATGAGCCTTGATGAAGGCAAAGCAATCGACGTCCTGCCATTCGTCGAAAATCCGCCAACACCACAGCAAATGGCCGAGATTGAACTCGGTCTCCACTAGCCCCTCTAACCCCCAATCAAAAGGACCCATGAAACATGGTTGATAGAGTAACCCTCGGTGGTGGTGATGCCACCGTACAGACGATGATCTCCTCCAAGGAACACGCCTCAAGCAGAGACTACGTGAGTAGTGCCGTCACCGTCCGCAACACAAACAACATCCAGCGCGAGGTCCACTCACAGAGTGATCTCAGCGACACCGACGTGATCAATGTTCAGGGCATGTCGATGAAGGTCGCCCAGGCTAAAGAACTTGGCCTGTTGAACACCGTCTTTGATGAAGGTCTGTCTTTCGGTGCTGCTCAACGTGCCGCGCAGGATCACCAGTCGCAGACGCAGGAGACCCCTGAGGAGACCCCACGTAGCGACACAGGGTTTCCCGAGTTCGACACCGTGGTCGATGGTCTCAACGCCGCTCTCGACGATGATATCATGACGATGGGCGAGGCTCAGGTATACGAAGCAGCTTTCGGTCAGATTGCCATGTCCGGTATGTCGGTCGATGAGGTAACTGAAACCATGCGCGGTCTGGCTGATGGGTCGGTGTCGGAGCTAGACGTAGATGGTAGCACTCGCGCCATGTTTGCGAATGTTCAAAGCACGGTCACCGAGGCAGCAACACAGAGCGCAATGCAGGAACTCGGCCCGGATGGCTTCGACTTCCTGAAGCAAGCAGCCTTCACAAACCCCGGTGTTGACCGCGTGGTCCGCCAGTTCGCCGTAGATCGAGCAGCGGGTCGCGCCGATGGCATCACGTGGACCGAGTTCGCTCAGCACATCCGCGAACAACTTGGTCACTGACCTTCGGCATCAGCACGAATGACCGATCTATTAAACAAGGCTTGGGACACAGATATCGATCTGGTCCTGAACCGTATCCAACCCCGCACCTGCGCAGACCCGGATTACTTTTATGCGACCGTCGATCTCATCGAAGATGGGCGTTCACCGACAGGGACCGGGCAGTTGACGCTCAGTGAACTCGAAGCATGGGCAGAGCGCGTGAAGAAAGGAACCAAGGCCGATGTTGAAGATCAGACGCGCATCCACGTACCTGAGAACAACGATGTTCGCCACGTTGCCCCGCGAGAAGACCACCGGCCTATTCGTCAGATACACCCATCACCCAGCTGATCCACGAATAGATGCGACAATCATCGATATCGAACACGCCAAGACTGGTCGCTTCGGGATTGGCTGGCACTACTTGGTGCTGGTCGATGGTACGGTCGAGATTTGCCGCCACCCTCTGTCGGTCGGTGCCGTCGGTCGTGAAAACTTCACGAGAAGTCATATCCAGATCGGCGTGGTCGGTGGACGGGATCGTGAGACAGGCAAGTTCTCCGAGACCCTCACAGATGCCCAGCGCGAAGCACTCGAGGAACTCTACCAGCGACTAGCGGATACACTCGGTGTTCCTCTCGGTATCGATGAGAGCCTCGAGAAATATGCCCACAAACAACACCAACAAGACGAAGCCGCAGAGGCCGAACTCGAAGAACGCCTCGACCGCAACGAGGCGATGACCACAGGCGTCTACTGACGACGCCCAAGAACAACAAAAAGAAAGCTGACCCCATGAAGGACCAAACCGAAACACCCGAGGAAACTCGCAGATGCCGCCACTGCGCAGGACCGATCCCGTCTCACAAGCAACGCAGCGCGGTCTATTGCCACAAGAATTGCAATCGCAAAGCTGTGTATCACCGGAAGACCCCTGAGGAACGCGCTGAGATCAACAAGAGATCGAACCAAAGGCGCTACGTCAAAGACCTACTGCCCCGCATTCAGTTGCTCAAGCAGGTAGCCTCAGAGTTACACGCAGGCAGCGACGTGGGTTACGCTATCGCCGCGCTGGTTCACCGGCAGACGCTAACCGATTGGCGGTGGTCGCTTGCAATCGGTTACGCCCAATCTCAGGAAGCTCTGGTTCATCTTGTGGGTGGCCCTGAATATCTGGAAGAGATCATAGAAAAAGAAATCGAAGCGGTAGCGCTTCACTGACCTCTGGCGTCGTCTTGCCGATTATGAGGCGCTCTCAATAGGCGCTCATTAAATTCCGCGTTTCCCGGCGAAACGTACAATCACCCATTCCCCCGGAAAATCAGAAAGTTGTGGTTGAGAAAGCCTGTTCCATCAGTGGGTTACAGGAGGCGTTCTCACGTCCGCAGCTTTCGCACCATCCCCGCAATCAAGGAACCTAGCATATGTCCCTCGAGACACTCCCTGCATCCGCCAAGAAGGCGACCCAATACTTCATCGACAACAGCAAGCTCCGCAAAGGTAAACGCCGAGATGCGTTGATCGACCAGATCGCACAAGCCAAGCGACCCATGGTTCACGCCAAGAAACTCTTGGACACCTTCGGCAAACCCAAGCCTGCATCGCTGACCACCAAAGAGTTCGAGCATCTGTTCCTTGAACACGTTGCCAAGTCCGGCCTGCCCGATCCAACCGTCCTGCCGATGATCAAGAAGGCAAAGCTCCGAGCCTACCGCCAAGACCTTTCGCTCGAGCAGGCCAAGCACGTTATCAAGATCGCTGGCCGTGCCTTCAATGGCCGTTGCCAAGATGAGATCGACCAGAGCCGCGATGCCGCGCGTCTCGCTTTGGGATTAGACCCCTACGTCAAACCCGAGATCACCGCGAAGAAACCCGAGGTCAGCCCAAGCATGGCCGAGAACAAGGTTGCTGACGCTATCGGCTACGTCGAGACCACAGCGTCGGACACGGCTCGACGGTTCTACGCCAAGGCTATCGCTGAGAATGCTCGAGGTGAACTCACGACCCATCGGGCAGAGCAGATCGCCAGACTTATCAGTGTTCGATGAACCATCATCGCTACCAACAACAACGACACAAGGACCCAGAAACCATGACATCCAAAACCAACCCCACACCGGGACCACTGACCGACGACACCGAAAGCTGGAAGCGCACACTGTCGATCCTCGCGGGCATCAAACAGGTTGCCGGTGAGGTACGCGCCGAAGCTCGCCAGATCGAAGCGGCTTATCCTGACCAATGGATTAAACCCGGCCATTGGGAGCGGGCCGATTTGGTAAGCGCTCTTAACAACGCTTACGCGGTCATGAGCGCAGACGTTCGCGCAATTGCCCGTAGCCGTAACATAGCCGTGCCTGAGAGTTTGAGGTGACGATGGACAAATTCAAAACCTCAAATCACAGGTTTCAAGCGGCTCAGGGTTAACCCTTTGGCCGCTCCTACTTACGCCACATCAGCTACGGCTTTGGATGTACTGTCAGTTGTTCATTTTCCGAGCGGCCTGCTTCGCGTCGTATTGCTTCCACAGCCCCATATGTCCGTTTTGCCGCGCGTTTGCCAGCCATAGCTTCTTTCGAGCGTCGGGCATTTCCATAGACCGGTACTGTCCACCGGAGAATTTTGGCCAGTCTATCGCTAGACCAAGTTTGACCATTTCAGCGGATAGATCACGGCCATCCTCAAGGTAGCACTTTGCAACAGTCCGTCCGTGGGTGTCTTGCTCGGTCACCTCGGCCCTAATTTTTTGACCCTTGCAAAGCGAAACGAGCGCCCATTTCGCCTTCTTGCCATAGGGATGGTTCATCTCGGGAGCATCGACGCCGAACAGACGAACCTGTGTTTTTTTAATGACCAGTGTATCGCCATCTACAACGTACGCTGAACCCGCTAGTATCGTTACGTCGGGTTTCGGGACCGTATGGCCTGGATCAAAACGCTCTGGCTGCGATGTGCGCTGCCGTTGGTTCGTAGCCAATCTAGGGTTCTCATGCACACCTGACTGACTCGGCGACGTAGTTGTATCGTCTGGCCTGTTACTGCGAATTGCCAAATACACAGCAATAGCCAAAACCAAACCCAAAACTATCAATATTTCCACGAGCTAGGTCTCCAAGAGTTAGGTCAATCAAATTTTTCGCACTGGATCAGGATCGAACCAAGCACACGTTCGGGTTGATATGCTAGGGACACCTCATATTCACTCAGGAAGATGTGACGGATTTACCCCGCTGAGCGAATTCACGCGTGTGACAACGAGGCATCTGATCTATGCTCATTGCCGCTCCCAGAATAGCAACTGGAATTTCAGTTGGTTGATGTTTTTCCCGTCTTCTAGAGCTGGTGATGCAAGTTGGCGAAAACTCACATAGGAATGGCAGCTTCGCGCAAGCAATCCATTCGCAACGTCCAGATGTGCAACCCAGGGTGAAAAGTCTTAATAAATGATTAAGTGACGAACATCGCGTGATGAGTGTGGAGCATGTTGAAATATGACTGAGAACAAGGATCGCTTGACGGCTGAGGAAGCAAAGGGACTTCGGACCGCAAAGGAACTAGAAGGTCATCTCGCGTGGTTGGACACGTTTACCCCCGCAGCCTTGGGTGTCCTAGCCATCGCATCTGGTATTTACACCTATCTCGGTGTGTCCTCATTGCTCGAAGATAACGGTGCGGTATCTTTTTTTGCAGCCGTTGCGTACTCAATCGCGGTCTCTGTCGGCATATTCGTCTTTTGGAGCTATATGCTCCGTCTGCTGCCTTCAATGCGTACGGCTAGTGGCTTCATTGGTTTGACGATCTCCACGATTGTTGGCTCGGTCGCCATTATCGCCATGTCTAGCTGGCTGAACGCCGCCGCACTCGCAGGCTCGGCGGCAGTCGAACAACACTTGGAGAACACTGTTCGTGACTACCAAGCTGCTCTCGAGCAAGCCCACGACATAGCCCTCAGTGGCCAAGCGTTGGGTCGCGAGGTGGAACGCGCCCGCCAGAGTTTTGAAGAACTGGCTGAACTCGAGCAGTCCGGAGACCTCTCAGGAACCGCCGGTCGGGGTGCCGTGTTTCGTGTGCTGACACAAAAAGCTGAGGAGTTGCGAAACCTTGAAGAGCAGATCGCGGCGCAACAAGAACCTATCGAGGAAGCCTTCCAACAAGGCAACGAAATCCTCGCAAAGATGCGCGAGCTTACTGTAGCCCCCGGTCCAGTGGATCGCCGTTCGGTTCAGTTCTCCGAGGAAAGCGTGAAGCTGGCGGGTGTTATCTCGCGCCTAAACCAGTACAGCGTGGCACCACTGGTTGCTCGTGCTGCTGAGGACCTGCCATCGTCGGTCGTACTACCAGAGCTTGATGGGCGCAGTTCCGACGTACGAGACGCGCAATCGTCCACAATCAACTCCGTTTTGAACGCGCTGGACCAACGCAGCAAGACACTCAAGAACGCTGCTGACGAGGTGTTGGACATGGAGCCACCCATCGAGACGGCATATAACCCGATTTCCAGCGCCGATGCGGTGATCAAGTACGCCCACAACTTCGTACCTTCTTGGGCTGGAGCTATAGCCATCGACTTGTTGCCCGCCGTGTTGGTGTTTGTGCTGGCTATCACACAAGCCGCAATCCGCAGTGGTAAGGACGGCATGAGCATTGAGGATACTCTGACGCTTTCTGACCTTAGAGCCGCAATGAATGCCATGAAGGACGTAGAGGCGACAATGGGCGTGGCAGACGCAGCTATCCTCAACCGCGCCACTCCACAAAAAGATGAAACGTGATGAACTTACTAAGTCGTCTCGATCCTCGTTCTGGGCTGCGCTACGTACTGATCCTTCAGCTCGCGATTGCGGGCGTTCTGATAGCGTCGGACGTACTTGGTGTAATGCCCAGCCCGTTCAAGGAGCGTGTTGAACTTCCGACTGGCCCGATATCCCCCGGCGATCAACGTCGAGAGTATCGCACTGATCGTAGCGATCCGTCACTTGTGCCGCAGGACGGACCTCTGGACGTACCCGTGCCAGAGGCTTTTCCAAACCGATTGGACTTTTCAGTTCAGGAAGTCGAAGGAATGGGGAGAATACTTCTTCTTAGCGGCCAGATAGAGGTGGACGACTCGGCCCGCTTCGCTTCGTACCTGTCCGACATGCAGGAGAAGCCCGACCTAGTGGCTCTCCACAGCCCGGGAGGAGTAGTTTCTGAGGCACTGTCCATTGGTAAGCAGGTAAGAGGTGCTGAGCTTTCTACAGCCGTTCTAGCTGGCTCGATGTGCGTATCGTCATGTCCTTACGTTCTTGCAGGCGGTGAGGAACGCGTCGTCTCTCTTCGCGGCATTGTAGGTATGCATCAGCACTACTACGACCAACCTCGCTTAATACCTGTCGTCTTCGCGGTAGAGAGCATCCAGAAGGGGCAAGGAGAGACGATGCAGCATCTGATTGACCTGGGTGTGGACCCGTCACTGATGCTGTTCTCACTGAACACACCACCCGAGGAAATCTATGCGCTTATCGAGGACGAACTCGTGGATACCCGCATAGCGACCCAAATTATCGATTAACACGAGACCCCGAGGACTTCGCCTTGTTCAAGAAGCTAACAATTGCCTTGGCATTTTTCGCCACTACTGCTGCCGCTGGTGGCCTCCAAGTACGCGACGCGGACACGATCGTTGTCGATGGCACTCCGGTCCGTTTGAACGGCGTGGATGCGCCGGAGCTAGGCACTCGTTCTGGTCAGGATGCCAAGCGCTGGATGGTGAACTTCCTACGCGGCAAGAACATCGAGTGCAGTCTCAATGGCGAGCGCACATATGATCGCTGGGTTGGAGTTTGTTACGCGGACGGACAAGACATTGGTGCTGCAGTGATTGCTGCGGGGCATGCTCTGGATTGCGCGAGGTACTCGGGTGGGCGATACAGGCACTTGGAAACCCCGGCTGCTAAGTCTCGTTTGAGGCGGGCTGGGTACTGTAGGTAAGGACGATAGATATGAGAAAATCTAGGGTTGTAGGGGGAACCACTGGTGGAATTATTGGGTTCTTGGTTGGCAGTGGGACGGGGATCGTTGGAGGTCCATTCGTGGCTGTGGCTGGTGTCTTTGTGTTCACGTTAATTGGAATAGGTTGGGGCTTGAGTGCTGGCCCGGATATTGCGGACAAACTTCGTGCGTTGCGATCAAAAAGCTGATCTGCTTCCTGTGAATTCGGTCGCGAGCAGGTCGGGCGTAACCGTGAGTTATTCCCGGTAAAGGCTGGTGGTGCGGCTGTAAGGGTTAAACGCTGGAGCTTCGAGGATTTGCTGAAAGAGTGACCCAGCGAGAACTTGGAGGGAGCCGTTAGGTCCCCTCATTTTTTCCGGCCCCGAAGCCACCAACCAAATGTGGCCGTGAGTACCGCAACGAATATGGCCATGATCCAACTGATCGGGGCCACGCCTGTGTAACTCATTGAGGCCAATACGAGCGTGTCAATAACACCGAGAGCTACGCCGACCCCCGCAGCTATTGGCCATCGATCTATAAACAGACCAGAGATGAACCCTCCGATACCGGCTATGGAAAGGAGCTTAGCGAGGAAAGTTCCAAATAGGACAGCCATTTGTTTTCAATTCCTTCTTACCTAACACATCGGCAGTCCGCGTATGGTGACCTCTGCGGGGCATTGCAGATCAGACTAGTCGGGTTTCGGTCAAAGGCATAGTGTTTCTGACACAACGAAAGCTGAAACGGCTTCCGGAATGCGAAAGCGCGTTTTGTCCCGTATGGCCGCTGTTCACCGTTTCGGTAAGGGGATGAACTCCTGATCATCTCCGGGTGGCAAGTGGAACCGTGGGTTGCTTTCCCAAGCCTCAGCCCTCCAAGACTCCTTTGCTTCCTCAATGCGCTCCTTGGATGACGCCACGAAGTTCCACCAGATATGCCGGGGTCCCTCAAGCGTCTCGCCACCCAACAGCATCACCCGTGCGCCTCTCTCGCCGGCTTTCATCGACACTCGGTCACCGGGACGGAAGACCATCATTTGACCCGCTTCAAAGGTATCCCCGGAGACCTCCACTGAGCCATCCACGACGTACACCCCGCGATCCTCGTGATCATCCGGCAGTGGAATGCTGGCACCGGCTTGAAGTACAGCATCGGCGTAGAACATCTCTGCGGGCGTCTTGACTGGCGCACGTTCCCCGTAGGCGTTGCCAAGGATCAGACGCACCTCCTTGCCTTCACCTTCCATGACGGGCAGAGCATCAGCAGGGGCATGTTCGAAGGTAGGGTCTAGGTCCTCGTGGTCCTTTGGGAGTGCAACCCAAGTCTGAATGCCGAAGAATGGCATGGGGTCCACTTGGGTTTCATCGTCAGTTCTCTCAGAGTGAGTGATGCCTCGACCGGCAACCATCCAATTCACCGCACCCGGTTCGATCCATGAGTCTGTCCCGAGGCTATCCCGGTGGTGCATCCGACCGCGATACAAGTAGCTGATCGTTGCCAAGCCGATATGTGGGTGAGGGCGTACGTCCATGCCTTTGGTTGGCAAGAACTCTGCGGGTCCCATTTGATCGAAAAAGATAAAACTTCCGACCATCTGGCGCTTCGGTGCGGGTAGGGCGCGTCGTACCTCGAAACCGCCCAGATCGCGGGCGCGGGGGATTATGACGGTCTCAATGGCGTCCACGGCGTCGCCCGTGGGGCAGTGGGGGTCTAGCGCGGGGTTCCAAGACATGGGCGTACTCCTTTGGCCCTGTCGATAAGATGGCTCACGGAGGCGGGAAAGGAACCCCCAAGGAACGCTCAGGGTTCGTGCGGCGTTGCACATCCGAGCAAGTTACTCATCAACGCCAGTCTTTCTGGCTGGGAATGCGGCATTAGTTGCGTCTATGCTAAGCGATAGAAAACAACTGATTGATATCAATGAACACATCTTTAACACGTAGCGCTGCCCGAATTTACGGAACCCTTAGCGAGCTTGGCGGAGACTCCACGGATGTCTTGTCACGTCTTCTCCCATTTTTTGAACCGATCCTTCGGCCACTACAGGGTCACCGGTTTGAAGTTGACGAGTTCGCAGCGTCTGTACGAGACACTTGGAAGTGGAATTTTAATAGCGACGTAGTTGAGGTTTTTGTTCCTCACCTTGTCGCTGCCGGATGGTTGACTCCGGATAGCGCCGAAACAGAGCCAACTACCTACTCCATAACACTGCCAGATACTGACTTCGATGATCCTGCACATGCCTCGGCTAAAGCTGAACTTCGATCACTCGCCGAACAGTTCAAGTCGTTCTCCGAGGAGTTATCCCCGCTCACTGCGATCCCCAAAACGGTTGAGGAGTTCGAGGAAATACTCATCGAGTGGCTTCTGTATATCGAGGCATTCAGTGAAAAGAACTTGGAGTTCAACGCTAAGGTCGAAAAGAGCGACAGCGGCACCATGCAACAGGTTGTTGAGGTGCCTAGAACGACAAAACTGAAATCCGAAGAGAAATTTCTTTGTGCTCGATTTGTTGAAGAAGCGATCCGTACGCAACCCGAGACAGGAGAGAGACTGGCAAGGATCGCATCCATTGGGCTGTTGACAGAGGTCGTGCAAGACTTCGTAAAGCCGACCACTCCGGTCGAGACTTCGAACCTAGTTGTTTACTTGGATGCGCCTGTTGCAATGGAGTTGTTGGGCGTTTCGGGAAAAGCCTCGAAGGAAAACACTCTACCAGTAGTGAACGAATTGCAACGGATCGGCGCAAATGTCCGGGTGTTCGGCCAAAGCATCGAAGAAATCAGAAGAAGTCTCCATGCCGTCCTTAACAACCCTCGCCCAACAGGACCGACGGCTCAAGCCTTGGCGCGTGGTGAAGTCTTGAAGGACTACGTCGCACAGATCCAAGCCGACCCCGAGAGCTTCCTGAATGAGTTCAACATTTCAGTCACGCACCGGACGTTGGACCAAACACCCTCCGAACACCAATACTTCCCCGATGAATATTGGCAGGAGATATATGGTTCGTTGGTTTTCCAACAGAATATGACAGCGCGAGAGCACGACTCTGATGTCGTTACGCTAGTAATGCGACAGCGCAGGGGGCACACTGATCGTGATATCTTTCGTTCTCGCTTCGTGTTGGTAACTAGGAACGGGCTTGTTGCTCAGCTAACGAGGAAGATGTGTGTAGACTTGGGGGTGATCTCACCGGGCGCTGTTCCTCCGGTAGTCCACCGCAGGTTCTTGACGGCTTCCATCTGGTTAAGGACAGGTCTCGGTAGTCACGATTTGGAAGTTCCAAAGCGTCTTTTGCTGGCGAACTGCGAACGTGTCTTAGCGATCAGGCCTGGAGTTGTTGAGGCAGTCAAAAAGCTAACTGACGATCTTGGGGATGCAGAGAAGGCCAAACAACTAGACCTGCTGATCGGTCAGCATCGCAGCACCCAGGCGCTGATGGATAAGACGCTTGGGACGGCGAGTGTTGTTACTTCGGACAACATTGCAGAGTTGTTTCAAGAAATGATCCATCCCCACCTTGAAGAAGAAAGAGACCGCAGCAAAGAGGCGGTGAAGGCGGAACGTAAGAAAGGTGACGAAAGGGTCAAGAAGGTTCGGAATGAACTTGCCGAAGTTAAGATCGCTGAGCTTGCTGCGAAGAAGCAATACGAAGATAAAGTTGCCGAGGACAAAGAAGCCGTATCTGCGCTATGCGAATACGTTGAGGGTTCACTTGCAGGTGCTCGCAAGCAGCGAAGGACTTGGGCACTGCTTGTTGCAGCACTCCTCGTTCTCCCGATGCTGCTGGCTCCTTCTAGCAATTGGAAATGGCTATCGCTCGCCATAGCGTTTTTCTTGACCTATCTCTCTGTCACCGGGAGTAAGTTGATTGGTGTGACGACGCCCAAAGCTATTGCAATGAATGCCCTGAATGAAGCTGCAGACGACCGAGGTATCGCTAAGAAGCTCTCTCAGTTTTCCGTTGAGTGGCATGGTGAGAGCTTTACGGTAATCGATCCCCCGCAAGAAACGGTCGCTGACAACGGCAGACTGATTTAGCGATGGGAAGATTTGGATTTGGTTGAAAAATCTGAACGGGTTACATTAACGTGATCCTTTCCGCGATCCCCCCGTGGCCCCCTCGGATCACTCGGGGAAAACCAGCAGGACACCCGCTGGGTCGCCGGGGATCGGGCGCAGCCTCGGAAACGGCCGGTCTCCTGCCATTTGATAGGCCCTAAACCTTTTTTCGAATAAAACTCTTCGATCAAATGGGGCCCGCTGAATTCATTACCGAAGGCGGCATCGACGTGCGGCCCCACCCCCATATCGGACTGGGCACGGTCACCTATCTGTACCAGGGCGAATTCGAGCACCGCGACAGCCTTGGCACACATCAGATGATCTATCCCGGCGAGGTCAATTGGATGGTCGCAGGGCGTGGTGTCACCCATTCCGAGCGCACCAGTGACGAAACACGCGGCAGGAAACACAGCCTGTTCGGCATTCAGACCTGGATCGCCTTGCCCGAAGCGCATGAGGATATGGCCCCGGATTTCGAACATCACAAACAGGCCGCGTTGCCACATATTCAGGATGCAGGCGTCAGCGCCCGATTGATCCTGGGTTCAGCCTATGGTGAGACCAGCCCGGTCACGATGCTGTCCGAAACCTTCTATCTCGACGTGCAATTGGAACCCGGCGCGTCTTTGCCTCTGCCTGACGACCACGAAGATCGAGGTGTCTATGTCACGCAAGGTTCGGTCGAAATCGCGGGTGACAGGTTTGACGAGGGCCGCATGATGGTGTTCCGGCCCGGGGACGAGCTGTCTGTCAAGGCCGGTGCGCTGGGCGCGCGGCTGATGCTGCTGGGCGGAGCGACCCTGAATGAAGACCGCTACATTTGGTGGAATTTCGTTTCGTCTTCGAAGGAAAAGATCGAAACCGCAACCCGTGAGTGGATAAGCGCCGATTGGGCCAATGGTGCATTTCAACTGCCTCCGGGTGACGATCAGGAATTTATTCCTATTTCCAAAGAGCTTGAGCGCACCAAACCTCGGCTGGCCCGCTAGCGCGCGACGTCGGGGGCAAGCGGGCTTGTGTCACGGGACGTTTGCGGTGATCCTTTTCGGGTGTACCGGAGGGGGTATCATGAAACTTGTCCTTGCAGGCGCGGGCAGCATCGGCTGTTACTGTGGTGCTTTGCTGGCCCGTGCGGGCCACGCTGTAACCCTGCTGGGCCGCGCCCGTGTGCTGGACCCGATCCGAGAGCACGGGCTGAAGGTTACTGACTTTGACGGCCTTGATTACACGGTCCCGCCGGAATCTCTGGTGCTCAGCGAAGATCCGGCCTGCCTGCGCCGGGCCGAACTTGTCATTGTAACGGTCAAATCGGGCGCAACATCGGATATGGCCGAGCAGATAGGCGCCTTTGCGCCCCGGGATGCGCCTGTCCTGTCCTGGCAGAACGGGATTGAGGCCGCCGAGACGTTGCGCAATACCCTTCCCGGGCGCGACATACGCGCCGGAATGGTTCCGTTCAACGTGGTGCCGACTGCCCCCGCCACCTATCATCGGGCCACGTCCGGAGAGATCGTCATCCAAAGCGGCACCGGTGATCTGGCCGCGCAGCTGAGCAGCGCTGACCTTCCCGTCACGTCCAGCGACCAGATCGAAGCCGTGCAATGGGGCAAGCTGGTGATCAACCTGAACAATGCGCTCAATGCCTTGTCGGGCCTCACGCTGGTGGATCAGCTGATGAACCGCGACTGGCGCAATCTCATGGCGGATCAGATGTCCGAGGCGCTGACCGTCCTCAAGGCGGCGGGTCATCCCGTGGCCTCGACCACACCGCTTCCGGCATGGATGACCCCGCATATTCTGCGGCTGCCGACACCGCTGTTCACCAGGATCGCGGCCCGGATGCTGACAATCGACCCGCATGCGCGAACGTCCATGGCCTATGACCTCATGGCCGAGCGGCAAACGGAAATTGACAGCCTGCAAGGTCACATCATCCGGATGGGTCACGAAACCGGAGTGCCAACACCCATCTGCACGCAGGTGTCCGACCTGATCAAACATGCACCCGATCACCCGTTGTCGCCGGAACAGATCAGGCTCTGACGTCATCCCTCAGGCGAACGCGGTCAGCACCCAGTAAATGACGGCCGACATGGTTGCGGCGGCGGGCACGGTGACAATCCATGCGGCCACGATGGTCATGAAATGCGACCGCCGTACCAGCTTGCGCCGGCGATATTCTTCCGGAGCAAGGTGTTGTGCTTTGCGTTGAAGCTTTCCCTGCTTGCGCCGGCGCTCGGAATCCCACTCGCGGTAGAAGCCGACGCCAAAGACGGCACCAACAGCGATATGGGTCGAACTGACCGGCAGGCCAAGCCAGCTGGCCAGAATCACGGTGATCGCCGCCGACAGGGCGACGCAAAAGGCGCGTATCGGGTTCAGCTTGGTGATCTGGCGGCCCACCATCCGGATCAGCCTGGGGCCGAACAGGAACAGACCGAAGGAAATCCCGAAGCCTCCGATGATCATCACCCAAAGCGGGATTGGAACTTTCGCGGCGAATTCTCCGAATTCGGCCGCGTGGACAATCGCGGCCAGCGGGCCGACCGCATTGGCCACGTCATTTGCGCCGTGGGCAAAGCTCAGGAACGTGGCCGAGATCACAAGCGGCAGGCCAAACAGCGTTTTCAGCGACCGGGTCCGGTTCTCCATCCCTTCGGATCTGCGTTTGACCCACGGGACGGTCACGGACCAGGTCAGCAGCCCCACGCCCAACCCGATCAACAGGGCCATCTTGGGATCGATATGCACGATCCGTTGCAGGCCTTTGACGGACAGATAGGTGGCAAATGCCCCCGCCATCACCGCCAAAAGGATAGGTACCCATTTTCGCGCGGCGGCAATCTTGTCGTCCTGGTTCTGGATTTTCGACTTGATCAGCGCCAGAAAAGCCGCGGCAACCGCCCCCCCGAGCATCGGCGAAATCACCCAGCTGGCTGCAATTGCACTCATCGTGCCCCAGCTCACCGCGCTCAGGCCCGCTGCTGCAATGCCTGCACCCATCACCCCGCCCACGACTGAATGCGTTGTGGACACAGGGGCGCCGATCCAGGTCGCCAGGTTGACCCACATGGCCGAAGATATCAGCGCCGCCATCATGGCCCAGATGAACACCTCGCTGTTTTGCACCGAGGCGGGGTCGACAATCCCCTTTGAGATGGTCGAGACCACGTCACCCCCCGCAAGCAACGCACCAGCGCTTTCGGCAATGGCGGCAATCACGATGGCGCCGCCCATGGTCAGCACATTCGCACCGACCGCTGGGCCCATGTTGTTGGCCACGTCATTGGCACCGACATTGATCGCCATATAGGCCCCGAACGCGGCCGCCGCGACCACGACATGGCTGCCATCCGCCCGACCGAACAGGACCGCCGCCGTCAGCCCGGCAAGCGCCATGAAGGCCAGTGCGACCCCCGGTGCCAGCAGGTGGCGCGCGACATGGATGTTGGCGGTTTCGACCCGCGAAATTCGGTGCAGGTCGCTGTCCAACGTTTGCCAGCGTGGTTTCGGATTCGTGTCAGACATGAACTTGGTCAGATAGTGAAGGATCGTGCGCCACTAACGGTATCCGGCTGCTCAGGCAAGCTGGGTGCCATCGAAATGTTGCGAATTCCTTACAGTCTGCGCAACAAGGCCTGAAGCTCGGGCTCTTGCACCAGGGTGGCAGCTTCAGCCGGCGCAAACCAGCCGCGCTCGCGCTGATCGGCCTCGGGAAAGTCATCGGCCAGCGCACGCACCGATATCCTGTAGACATTGGTCAATACCGGTTGCGCCGATCCGTCTTTGAGGATCTTGTCGTAGGTGAATTGGCCGATGGGTTCATCGTGAACCGCATCCGCGCGCACCCCGGCCTCTTCCCAGGCCTCCTGAAGGGCTGTTTCCGCGCCACTCAAACCATCGATGGGCCAGCCTTTCGGGATGATCCAGCGTTTGGTGTCACGGCTGGTGATCAGCAAGACCTGGTCCTGCCCGTCATAAGTGCGGGTGCACAACGCCGCAAACTGCACCCGTCGGGGGCGCAGGAACAGCGGTCGTCCTACCTCTTCCCAGATATTTTGCAGCCATGCATTCATCAGTTTTTTTGTCAGTCTACTCTATGCCTTCAAAGTTGATACGACTTAACAACGGAAATGGTGAGTTTCAATTAAACCTTCCAGTTTTGGCCGGGTTTGGCCGATTTTTAAGGGTTTTCTGGGTTGTTTTGTGGATTTTGGGCAAGGCTCGGGCTTTGCTGACGGCTCTAGTCACGTCTGCGTTTTGCCCTCAGCGTGGGATCAGCCTGGGTCGGGTCTTCGGGCCAGGGGTGTTTGGGGTATTGCGCCCTCATGTCCTTGCGTACATCCGCGTAAGAGCCTGCCCAGAAACCGGGCAGGTCACGCGTTATCTGGATCGGGCGCTGCGCCGGTGACAGCAGAGTGATCTTCAAAGGCTGGCCGCCGATCGCCGGGTGTCGGGTCACGCCAAACACTTCCTGCAAGCGGACCGAGATTTCCGGCACGGCCGCGCTGTAATCAATTGGCACCTTGCGTCCCAGCGGCGTTTCAAATGACCCCGGAGCGCGCCGGTCCAGTTCCTGCGTCTGCGCCCAGTCCAGCCGCGCGCGCAGGGCGGGCAAAAGATCGAATTTCTTCCAGTCTTCGGCGCTTTTGACCCCTGACAGCATGGGCAGCAACCAGTCTTCCATGTCGGCCATCAGGCCTGCGACCGAAAAATCGGGCAGATCGACGCCATCGGCGCGCACCAGCTCGACACGGGCGGCCAGGCGCGCGGCGGCACCCTCCAGCCGCAGGCCAAGATCGCGTATCCCATCCAGCATCGCGCGGGCCACGGCGTCGTCCGGGACGTCCTTCCATATGCGGTCGTCTAATGTGATCGCGCCGAACCGCTCTTGCCGCCGCGACACGACCCGCCGCTCGCGTTTGGACCAGGCGCAGGTCTCGACCCAGCGGATCTGATCCGCGAACAGATCGCGGATGTCGCGTTCCGAAATCTGGGTGGCCATCCGGACCTTCGCCTCGCGCGGGTTGCCATCCGTGTCGATGGCGACCAGAAACGGCGCGTTGGCCAGTGAATCCGCACTGTCCAGAACAACGCCTTTCCCCCCTGACAGCACATAGCGCGGCGCGTCACCCTTGCGCCGCTGCCCGATGCGGTCAGGATAGGCCAGCGCAGCCATGGCGGCGGAGCTCAGATCGGCCGAGTCGCCCTTGAGCTGTTTCCGCAGCCGTCTGGTCTCAGCATTGATCCGATCCACTGCGCCCATGTTGACCTGCCAGACCCTGTTGCGCTGAAAGGCCCGGGGATCGCGCAGCACCTCTTGCCGCAGGGTGATATCCACCGGCGCACCGCGAAGGGGGTCACGCTCGGCCATCAACGCTGCCAACGGGGCGGCGTTCGGACCGGCCCGCACAAGCATGTGCCCCAACCGGGGATGCAAGGGCAGTGCCGCCAGGGCGCGCCCATGATCGGTGATCCGCCCATTGGTATCGAGTGCGCCCAGCATTGTCATTAAAGCCCGCGCCTCGGCCATCGTCCCCTCGGGAGGTGGTGTCAGAAAGGCAAGATCGGCCGCGTCAGCGCCCCACAGGGACAGTTCCAACGCCAGCCCGGTCAGGTCCGCCGCTTCGATCTCGGCAGGCGGGTAGGCGGCCAGCGCACCGTCTTCCCCCTTCGCCCAGAGCCGGTAACACACCCCTTCGGCCACCCGTCCGGCCCGGCCCGCGCGCTGTGTGGCCTCGGCCCGGGTCACCCGTTCGGTCACCAGCCGTGACATGCCCGATCCGGGATCGAACCGAGCCCGCCGGGCCTGTCCCATATCCACCACGACCTTGATGTCGGGGATCGTCAGCGAGGTTTCGGCAATCGACGTCGCCAGCACGACTTTGCGCCCATGTTCCACCGGGGCAATCGCCGCACGCTGGGCCGCAAAGGGCATGGCTCCGAATAACGGGCGCATCACGCAACTGTCGGGCAACCGACTGTTCAAATGGCTTTCAGCGCGTCGGATTTCACCCTCTCCCGGCAGGAAAACCAGAATTCCGCCGCCGGATTTTCGCGTCTCACGCTCGGCTTGCACCACCAGATCGATCAACGCATCCAACCGTCGCGCTTGCGGCCCCAATGGCCGATCCAGCCAGCGCGTCTCAACCGGGAAGCTGCGCCCGTCCGATGTGACCAGAGGGGCCGCCATCAACGCACCGACGGGATCCGCATCCAGCGTGGCTGACATGGCCAGCAGGATCAGATCGTCCCGCAATGCGTCGGTCACCTCGAGGCACAAGGCCAGCCCCAGATCGGCGTTCAGAGATCGTTCGTGGAATTCATCGAAAATCACCGCGCCAATTCCCGGCAGATCCGGGTTGGATTGCAGCATCCGGGTCAGGATGCCCTCGGTCACCACCTCGATCCGGGTGTCTTTCGACACTTTCGCCTCGCCACGTACACGGTAGCCCACGGTCTGTCCCGTGCGCTCTCCCAACGTCTCGGCCATCCGCTCGGCCGCGGCCCGGGCCGCCAGCCGCCGGGGCTCCAGCATCACGATCCTGTTGTCACACAAACCCGCCTCGAGCATTGCCAGAGGAACCCGCGTGGTCTTGCCCGCCCCCGGTGGGGCCTGCAATACCGCGCGGCCCTGCGCGCGCAATCTGTCCAGCAGTTCGGGAATGGCGTCGTCGATGGGCAGGCGTATCGTCATCCGGCTCTTATCCGCGATCATGCAGGTGGCGTCCAGTTCTCTCGCCGTGCGCGTTCTGGTGACGCCGGGGCGGCAGACCCAACCCTGAACGGCCAAGCGACGCACGAATTGACGCAGCTTTCGCTTTGATCGTATTTCCGGCGACCTGCGGTCTGGACAAACACCCCCCGAGCGCGGCAACTATTCCTGCCTCTAGGATCGGGACAAGAATGCAGACAGACAGCCTCAGCGACAGGATTTTGAAGGGCGAGCGTCGGGCGCTGGCCCGCGCGATCACTCTGGTGGAAAGCAATCGCGCGGATCATCGTGCACAGGCCAGCGAGCTGTTGGCCCAGCTCGTAGGATCGGGGCGTCAGGCGCTCCGGATTGGTTTGTCTGGTACGCCCGGGGTAGGCAAGTCCACCTTCATCGAAAGCTTTGGCATGATGCTGACGGGGCAGGGGCTGCGTGTCGCGGTTCTGGCAGTCGATCCCAGCTCTGCCCGTTCGGGGGGCTCGATTTTGGGGGACAAAACCCGGATGGAACGCCTGAGCCGCGAGAAGAACGCCTTTATCCGCCCCTCCCCCAGCCAGAGCCATCTCGGCGGCGTTGCCCGACGGACCCGCGAGGCCATCGCCCTGTGCGAGGCCGCAGGCTATGACGTGGTGCTGATTGAAACCGTGGGCGTCGGGCAATCCGAAACGGTGGTGTCCGAATTGTCGGACCTGTTCCTGTTGCTGTTGGCCCCGGCGAGTGGGGACGAATTGCAGGGTGTCAAACGTGGCATCATGGAGATGGCCGATATCATCCTGATCAACAAGGCGGATGGCGACCTGAAGGCCACGGCGACCCGGACATGCGCAGACTATGCCGGTGCGTTGCGATTGCTGCGCAAGCGCCCGCAGGATCCCGAAGGTTTCCCCAAGGCAATGACCGTTTCAGCGGTCGAAGAACAAGGGCTGGAGCAAGCCTGGGACGAGATGCAATCCCTGACCCGGTGGCGCCGCGACAACGGTATCTGGGAAGCCAACCGGGCCGCCCAGGCGCGATACTGGTTCGATCAGGAAGTCCGCCATGCCCTTCTGGCCCGGCTCGACACGCCGCAGGCCAAGGCCGAGATGGAACGCCTGAACGCCGAAGTCTCGGCCGGGCGGCTGAACCCGGCCCGCGCGGCCGAAAAACTGCTTGGCACGCTGAGCTGACGGGGTGAAAGGCGGCAAGGTTTCAAAGGCGGGCGCAAAATGAAAGAATTCGTTCGGTCCGTCTTGACCCTTCCTGCGATTCCCACTACACGCATCCAACCAGTTTTCGGGCGCGACTTCGGGTTGTGCCCCTTGTGATTTGGCCGAGGGCTTTGTGCCCGGCCTCCAGAAACAAAGGAAGAAACCATGTCGCGCCGTTGCGAACTGACCGGAAAAGGCCCGATGACTGGCAACAATGTCAGCCATGCCAAAAATAGAACTCGTCGTCGTTTCCTGCCGAACCTGAATGACGTTACCCTGCAGTCCGAGACCCTGGGCCGCGGCGTGAAGCTGCGCATCTCGGCAGCCGCCCTGCGTTCGGTTGACCACCGCGGTGGTCTGGACGCATTCCTGGCCAAAGCCAAGGATGAAGAACTGTCGGCGAACGCACTGAAAGTGAAAAAGGAAATCGCCAAGGCGCAAGCCACGGCCTAAGCCTTTTCGCGGATTGATTTTCAGGCCCTGCACCTCTTTGGTGCAGGGCTTTTTCGTTTTGAGCCGCCCGCTGCAGCCCGACACTGTTTTCAATTTCGAAATTATTTTCCGCTATTGGTGAATTGCTTCACATACGGAATGCCGAATCTGACCTATCGTCACTGTCATTCATCAGGCGGGGGCCTCACTATGACGTTAAAAAGTTTCTACCTTTTCCTGTTTCTGGCCGCGGTTTTTCGCAAAGCAATTTCGGCTTGTACGCGGATGCAGCGCAGGGTGAATCGTTCCCACACCAGCTTCAATACAAGCAAGGTGAAACGACCGGGAATTGATTACTGAAACCAGCTTCAAGCGCGACCCTTTGGCGCTTGAAGCTACTCTACCGACTGACCTATACCCGGGTCAGGATGAGACCAGCCATAACACGATTCCTGCCTTATGTTCTGTCCCTGCTTTTGGTTCTGACCGGGCAGAGCCTTGCCGTGTCCCGCGGCATGGACAAGGCCGTGGGTCAGATGGTGTTGTGCACAGGCACCGGTCCGGTCGTTGTCTACATGGACGAAGACGGACAGCCCACCGCGCCACCGCATTACTGCCCGGATTACGCACTGTCCCTGATGGGCGCGGTCGCCGTTGCCCAGCCGCCCATGCCTATGGCGCCAGAGCGGGCGCAGATAGCGCCGTTGCGACATCTGGTCAATCAAATCGCATTGCCGGTCCCCGGCACCCCGGCGCGCGCGCCGCCTGTACGTGTTTGAAGACACTACTTTTTCAAACTTACAATACAGGAGAGGCACGATGTCCCTCAAAACTACTCTGTTTGCAACCCTGGCCGCTGTGACCCTGGCCATGCCCGCTTTTGCCGAAGGCACTATCAAAGTTGATGACGCCTATGCCCGGTCGTCGGGAAAGACCGCTAAGGCAGGCGCCGCGTTCATGATGATCCAGAATCTGGGCGATGCGGACGACCGTCTGGTCGGCGTGACGTCGGATGCCGCTGCCCGGGTTGAACTGCATACGCACAAAGTCGACGACAATGGCGTGGCCAAGATGGTGCATGTCGAGGAAGGCTTTGCCATTCCGGCAGGTGAAACCCATATGCTGAAACGTGGCGGCGACCACGTGATGTTCATGGGGCTGACCGAACCGTTCGAGCAGGACGCCATGGTTCCGGTGACGCTGATCTTTGAAAAGGCTGGCGAGGTTGAGATCGAAATTCCGGTCGATCTGGAGCGTCAGGACATGGGCGGGCACGGATCTCATTCGAACTAGGGCAACGCCTGTCTTCGGGCCGCGCGGCGGCCGTCATCCATGCGTCAGGCCGGGCATTGCCCGGCCTGTTGTTCCTGCGGCCACCGTTGGTGCTATTTGTTGATGGTTTTCATACCAACACGGTCACCGGCCTGGCGGAATCGGGACGCAAGCCAGAACATGACCGCGGCAATGGCCAGCGCCGAAAAGGCGATGCCCCATCCCAGCGCAACAAGCGCGACCGCTGGCCAGATCATCAAAACAAGCCCGACCACAAGCGCGACAAAACCCGAAACGCGCATGGAGCCGCGTTGAGGGTCTCTCTCGTGCATTTGCCCGGATGCCGCCAGCGAGCCGATCCCGATGATCAGCACCCAGGCGCCCATCAGGAAGAAGGCCAGTTTGACCGTCCCTTCCGGCCAGATCAGCAGGACAAGCCCGATCAGAAGCGCACCGATTGCAGCGCCACCCATTACCCCGCGACGCCCAACGCCCAAAAGCGTCAGGCCGCCATCGAGGATCAGCAGCACACCAACCAACCGCAGCAGCAACGCGATGCTGCCAGACGGCCAGAACAGTGCTGCAATACCGACAAGCCCGGCCAATATTCCGCGCAGCAGAAAGGTCCACCACAGGCTGGAAAGCTGCTCTCCCAGCATGTCGCGCCCGGCCATGCTGCCTTCATCCAGAATTTCACCAGTCCGGGGGTCCTGATCCGTCATGTCTTGTCCTCCAGTCGTTTCGGGGGCAGTCTAACCGAATTAAGCGAGTGTTGTCTGTACTTTAACTATGCGGCGCAAGCAGGTGTCCGACCCATCGCGGAACTGTCTGGGTCGCTTTGCCGACAAGTCTTTCATCAAACCCGGATGCGCCCGGCGACGGTTCCAGATTGATCTCGATCGTCCGAGCGCCCGCCGCTTGTGCCTCGTGCACGAACGCTGCCGCCGGATAAACCTGACCCGAGGTGCCAATGGCGGCAAAAAGCGACGCGCTGCTCAGGTGGTCATAAATCTCGTCCATGAAATAGGGCATCTCACCAAACCAGACCACATCGGGCCGGGCCGTGGGCCGCGCACAGGCGGGGCAGGATTCCCCAACCGCCATTTCGGGCGGGGCGGTCCAGCGATGGCCACAGGCTGAACACAGCGCGCCCGCCAAAGTTCCGTGCATGTGGATGACATCCTTTGCACCGCCCGCCTCGTGCAGGCTGTCCACGTTCTGGGTGACGATCACGACGTCTCCGGGCCAGTCCCGTTGCAGCCGGGCCAGTGCCTCATGAGCGGCATTGGGTTGAACTTTGGCGGCCTGAACCCGCCGCGCATTGTAAAACCCTTGAACCAGTGCGGGGTCGCGGGCGAATCCTTCCGGCGTGGCGACATCCTCGATGCGGTGCTGGGCCCACAATCCACCCTCATCGCGAAAGGTGCTCAACCCGCTTTCGGCGGATATTCCGGCCCCGGTCAGAATCACGATCTTTTCCATTTCTCCTCCGCGCGGTACAGCATGGTGCATGTCACACCGTATCCTCTTTGTCTGCCTAGGCAATATTTGCCGTTCCCCCGCGGCAGAGGGCGTTTTTCGCGCCCGCGCGCCGCATCACGTAACCGATAGTGCCGGAACCATGGGCTGGCATGCGGGGAAACCGCCCTATGGCCCGATGCAAGCAGCCGCGAAGGTCAGGGGAATCGATCTGGGCGACCTGCGCGCCCGTCAGTTCACTACTGCCGATTTCGACCGCTTCGACCTGATCCTGGGCATGGACGCCAACAACATCGCGGATATCGAGAATCTGCGCCCCGCCGGCAGTGACACCCCGGTGCGCCTGCTGACCGATTTCGCCCCTGAAACCGGCGCGGATCATGTGCCTGACCCATATTACACGCGGGATTTCGAAGGCGCTCTGGACCTGATCGAAGCGGCGGTCGAGGGGCTTGCCGCCCATCTGGACAGTTAGCCGCCGATCACCCGCAGCGATCCGCTCAGCCAGGGCAGTTTGGCCAAAGCCGGGTCAACGATCTGGTTCTGCATCAGACGCCGTGTCATGCCCGCCACCTCCTGCGGCACCTGATCGGACCAGCCCGTTCGTGCCAGCAATGATATGCTGCGCGAGAAATCCCCGAACGGGGCAGGGTGGGCCTCCAGCCCGTCATGGAACCGCGCGGCGCGCATGAAACCCAGCGGCGTCGTGATCGCCCAACCCAGACCCCGTGCAACCATGGCCATCAGCGCCATGTGCGAGCCGATCTCGAACCGTTCCTCGAACTCCTGTGCGCCGCGCGCCATGTGCGCTTCGATCTGCCGGCTGATCAGCTGCTCGCGGGCATAGCGCAGATACGGCAGGCTGTTCTGCACAGCCTCCACTCCGCCCGCCCCCTGAGGCGCAACCAGAATGAACGGATCCCGGACCAGAGGGTACTCGACCACCCCCTCCAGCACTTCTCCGCTATGGGCGGTCACGGCCATGTGCAGGCGTTGTTCGGCCAAGGCCTCGAACAGATCGAGGCTCGACAAGGTGATCAGTTTGAAATTCGATCGGGTCAGACTGTCTGCCAGCAACGTGGCCAACCGCGGGGTCAGATCATTGTCGAAGTCGTCGATCAGCCCGATGGACAAAGTGGTCAGATGCCCCAGATCCATGACCGACAATTCGCTTTGTGCCATTTGCAGCTCGGCCAGAACCGCTTTGGCGCGCACCAGAAAGCTGCGCCCGGCCTGTGTCAGGCGCATCGGTCGGCGCCCGTGATCGACCAGTTCGGTGCCCAGAGCCTTTTCCAGATTGCGCAACTGTTGGGAAACGGATGGCTGGCTGAGCCCCGTGATCTCGGCGGCCTGTGCCACCGATCCCGTCCGCGCCAAAGCCTCGAACACCTCAAGGCCCCGCAGGGTCAGCCCTTTTATCACCATAAGATACACCTTTCGCTGCGCCTTTCTGGGGCGCAGCGTGGATCAGGTCAAGGTTTCAGAAGGGCTTAGCTGCAGATCGCCTGTGCCATCTGGCCAAAGTTCTGATACCGGTCCCACAGCGCATCATCGCGCGCGGTCTGCGACATCTTTAACTGTTGCGCCTGATGGGGGTCGGTGAACCATTTGGCCACGGTTTTCTGATCGCTACGGGTAAGCGCCTGATCTGCTACGCGCTGGATGCAACTGCACCGATCCCGCGTCGCCGCTGATCGATCCGACGCCAGACACGCCCGCTTGATCTGCGCCGCGTCAGCAACCGGAGCCACCGCCGTCAGCGATGCCGCACAAAATGCGATTAAGAGGAACTGTTTCATGCTCATGCCTCGTTTTTGCCTGCCCGGAGGGATCTTGCGCCCCTCTCGGCCTGCGGCGAAGTATGAATCAAACTGGAGTTTGGATCAACGGACAAGATGCTGTTGATCAGGAATGTTGCTTCTTTTCTCTTCAGCGTCAGCCTCGCGGTTTCAACGGCATATGAATCCTGATCGACCAGGCTGCGAAAGAACAGATCATCCGGGTTCTGGCCGCTGGTGGATGGTACCAGCAGCAGGCTTTCGGAAATTGCTCCGTTGGCGTTAATGGCATTATGTGTCTCAAGCAGCAGATGATGGTAAATTGCACTGTTTTCTCTGCACAATGTAGCAATGCCCGCATCAACAAGGCTGATGGCTGGTAAAAACACTTCGTTCTCTGCACAAAGGATTTCAGCCAAAGGGTGCGTGACCAGCATTCTGTGTTGCTGTGACACTTTCAAATGCGCGAAATTCGAAAGCGTTCCCTCGGGAATTTCGACCATTCTGAAACGTCCGGCTGTGATGACAGCCTGTTCGCCCGTCCAGATGACAGGTAGATAGCCATTGTCACGGGTCCAAATCTCATCACCCGGCTTCAGCATTTCGATGGGGCGGTATCCGGATTTGGTTTCGATCAGTGTCCCACGGCAGTAGCAAATGGGGCTGACATATGCGTTTGATGCGAAGCTTGGGCCTTCTTGCGTACTGACGACCGTCAGAGGCACTCCGGCTGGTGGAAACTGTCCGGGTCCGCCGATGAATGCGATGCCCTCGACGGTTCCATATGCCGGTGATGAGTTGTTCACGTTGAACGCAACCGCCTGCCACGTGGTTGTCCCGTCTGTCAAAGTAATACCATATTCGGCTTCAACACGCGTGCCGCTGGCGAAAAGCGTACCATCGATTGTCTGATCGCCGTTTAACCGCTGATTGCCATCATTGTCGGAAAAGTTGGTGTCCGATCCGGCATCCGTGATGAAAACTTCGGTCGCACTGCGCGAATTGATGGTAATCGTCTCGCCAATAAGATGTATCCCCGTGCCCTGATTGATCCCGTCCAGACCCTGCGCCACAGAGACGGACAATTGACCTTCACCCAACACAAAGATCGAATAATCGGCCAAGTCTTCCCTGCTTTCTGTTTTTGAAACGGCCAGATGATGCGATCATCTTAACTATTCACTGATTTCGGGTAAATGCCGCTGAACAGAAAGGCGCGGGTGGGACCTTTTTTGCAACGCTTCAACGCTTGACGAGGGGCAAAACTCCCGACATATCCCACTCCATGACAGACCTCGCTCATATCCGCAATTTCTCCATCGTCGCGCATATCGACCATGGCAAATCCACCCTTGCTGACCGGCTCATCCAAGAGACCGGCACGGTCAAGGACCGCGACATGAAAGAACAGCTGCTCGACAGCATGGATATCGAGCGCGAACGCGGCATTACCATCAAGGCCAACACGGTTCGCATCGACTATACCGCCGACAATGGCGAACAGTATGTGCTGAACCTGATCGACACCCCCGGCCATGTGGATTTCGCCTATGAGGTCAGCCGGTCGATGCGCGCGGTCGAAGGCTCTCTGCTGGTTGTGGACTCGACCCAAGGAGTTGAGGCGCAGACGCTGGCCAACGTGTATCAAGCCATCGACGCCGATCACGAGATCGTGCCGGTGCTCAACAAGATCGACCTGCCCGCGTCCGACTGTGACCGTGTGGCCGAACAGATCGAGGATGTGATCGGCATCGACGCCTCCGATGCCATTCAGGTCTCCGCCAAGACGGGGCAGGGCATCCACGAAACTCTGGAAGCCATCGTGCAGAAACTGCCCGCACCGCAGGGCAATCTGGATGCACCGCTCAAGGCGATGCTGGTGGATTCGTGGTACGACGCCTATCTGGGCGTTATCGTTCTGGTCCGCATCATGGACGGCACGCTGAAAAAGGGGATGCGGGTCAAGTTCATGTCGAACGGCACCCTGCACCATGTCGACCGCGTCGGTGTCTTCCGCCCCGAGATGGAGATGGTCGACTCGCTTGGTCCCGGTGAGATCGGCTTTCTGACGGCGTCGATCAAACAGGTCCGCGACACCCGCGTCGGCGACACCATCACCAATGACCGCAACGGCACCGAAAAGGCTCTGACGGGTTTCAAACCCGCGCAGCCGGTGGTGTTCTGTGGCCTGTTCCCTGTGGACTCCGCCGAATTCGAAGACCTGCGCGACGCGATCGACAAGCTGGCCCTGAACGACGCCTCATTCAGCTTTGAAATGGAAACCTCCGCCGCACTGGGCTTTGGCTTCCGCTGCGGCTTCCTCGGGCTTCTGCACCTTGAGGTCATCCGCGACCGCATCGAACGCGAATATGATATCGAGCTCATCACCACCGCGCCGTCGGTGATCTATCACGTCTACATGAAAGACGGCGAGATGATCGAGCTGCACAACCCCGCCGACATGCCCGACCCCTCGAAGGTCGACCATATCGAGGAACCGCGCATCAAGGCGACCATCCTTGTGCCGGATGAATTCCTTGGCGACGTGCTGAAACTCTGCCAGGACCGCCGCGGTATCCAGCTGGACCTGACCTATGCGGGCAGCCGCGCCATGGTCGTCTATGACCTGCCGCTGAACGAGGTCGTTTTTGATTTCTACGACCGCCTGAAATCGGTGACCAAGGGCTATGCTTCGTTCGACTACCAGATGACCGGCTATACCGAGGACAATCTGGTCAAGATGTCGGTACTGGTGAATGATGAACCCGTTGACGCGCTGTCGACCATGGTTCACCGCGACCGGGCCGAGATGCGGGGCCGTGCGATGTGCGAAAAGCTCAAGGACCTGATCCCGCGCCACATGTTCAAGATCCCGATCCAGGCCGCCATCGGAGGCAAGGTCATCGCGCGCGAGACCCTGTCCGCCTTGCGCAAGGACGTGACCGCGAAATGCTACGGCGGCGACGCCACGCGGAAACGCAAACTGCTGGACAAGCAGAAGGCGGGTAAGAAGAAGATGCGCCAGTTCGGGAAGGTCGATATCCCGCAGGAGGCGTTTATTTCTGCTTTGAAGATGGACAGCTGAAGCTGTCCGTTTTGAACAGTCACTGACAGGTTTGCTTTTTGGGTTCGAGCTTGATGCCACCTGATCAGGTGGCGGCTCGCACCAAATGGAATTCGCAGTCCGTCAGGCCGAATTCGCTGTAATCAATCGGCTTGGAAAAGTTCAGGCGCCTCAACTGTCTGTCTGCAATTCGAACCGGTCTGAGGTTGGAATCGTCATGCACGATGAATGCACCGGACGGCATGAGAGCGTGTAGCGCCAGAACCTCTCTGAGGTGCGTGTCCTTGGCCCCGTCCAGGTGCAGGAAATCGATTTTCGCATCAGGGTGCCTCAGGGCGTATGCCGGAGCTTCGATCAGAGAGTTTCCTTTGATCAGCTCAACCCGGTCAGGAAACTTGTACCTTAGCCAGTTGAATGCGGCCGGCACGTAAATGTCCACGCGGGCCCACCGGCGGTTCAATCTCTGGCAGACATCCACGCCGACGCACTTGATTTCAGGGTTGGCCATAAGCGCCAACAACATGCTGTGGCCCGCATTCACGCCTATTTCGAACAGACGTGTCGAGCGTCGGGCCAACTCAAAGAAATTTCTTCGTTTGGGTTCGAATCTTTCAATAAATGGCTGTGTTTGAAAACCCGTCGCGCGGTGTTCATAGAACAGATTGCCATTCAGCGCAGGTGGTTCCCCCACTTGTTCAAGCGAATGTGCGACATACTGATTGAGGTCGCGCAAGTTTTCGTTCCACTGTGCTGAGGACAAGAGATCGTCATAATCTGAAGGATGGAAGTTGGAAGACACAGTACTTTTCCTCGAAACCCTTTAGTTCCATTACACGCGAGCTTTTCGTTAAACTGTTGAAGCGATGGAAAGTAAACCTTTGAAGCGAAAAACAAGTATTCTCGTTTTGTGGGCCTAAAGTGAGTTCCGTCAGTAGCGTATAAGCACGAATGCCCGCCTTTGGGATGACCTTCCTGCGTCAACCAAAGGGTTCACCTTCGAAAAACCGGGCGGCGCGTTTGCGCCCCGGGGCTCCGCCCGTTCGCGGCTGAATTCGTCCACTGGACGAATTCCGAGACGCCGCTTACCCCCTCGGGCCGGCGCTGCCCTCCGGCTTGGCAATCGCACAATTTCTGAAATCCAACCAAAAGTGCTAGACTCCCCGCATTCCAAACAGATTTTTCAAAGGGGGAAGTGTTATGGACCCGCAATTGCGTTCCGAGATTTCGATGCGCCGTCTTGACCATTATTACGACATCATGCGCACCTCGATCTTTGCCTATGTCGCCATCGCCGCGGTCATCGGGTTTGAGGCCGAAGGGGTTGCTCTGCCGCTGATCGTGCTGGTGCTTGTGATCACCACCTATGGTGTTCTGGCGGGCAAGACCGCGCTGGAAGATGTTGAAAACCTGCGCGGCGACATGACCGAGGAGTTTGCGCAGACCAGCTTTGCCCAAGGATTGAAGGCGCGTAACCTGAAAGGGCTGATCTTGACGTCGAATGTGTTGCTGGGTCTGATTGGGCTGTCCGAACTCATCGCAATCGTGTTCTGACCGGAGACTGTGACCAACCTCACAGCCTCAACTTTGCCCACCTGCTAATGTTGACGCAACGGCAACCTCGGCAGGAGGCCCACATGTCCACATCGCTCATCCCTCTCATCGCCCTCGGGTCGGCGGGTCTCTATTCCGTTGCCATGATCTCGATGAAGTTCTGGTGGAAACTCCCCGGTGTTGGCCTGACTCTTCTGATCGTCGCCACGTTGCTGGCTGCGGCGACGCTGGAACTTGCCGCGCTGCGCAACGAACGATTGGGCATCATCTATACCGGCATTCTGGGGGCCGAGGTCGTGCTGATCGCCATCGCCTCGTATTTCCTGTTTGGCGAGAACTTTTCCTATCGCGAGGGGATTGGCATCGCGCTGGTCATTGTCGGGACAGCTCTGGCCTGGGCCTGAAGCCCCATTCTAAGCCGCCGCTGAACCAATCATGAAGTTTCCCTTAAGTAAGTTGTAACCCGCCCGGGCGCTCCCAATCTGTTTACCAGACAGAAGGAGAGAGCCCATGACCAGATACATGACTGCCGGAGCAGCCGCTTTGGCCACGACCCTCGCCCTTGGAACGGCCGCGCTGGCCGATACCACGCCCGACCTGCGCGGCACCTGGCTGGGGTCCTACACGACCGTCCAGCCCAGCCATTACTACAAAGGCGATCAGCCCCGGTTCAATCAGGCCGAATGGATGCTGGATGTGCAGCTTCAGGACGGCAACGTTTTCTGGGGGCACAGCAAATGGCGTCGCGATGGCGATACCGACTGGAATGAATACGAGGCCACCGGCACCATCAGCCTCGATGGGACGGGCAGCATCGGCATCGTCGAAACCTCACCTCTGCTGATCGGCGCGAATGCGTTGATCGATGCGCGGTACGAAGATGGCAAGATCTTTGCCGATTTCCGTAGCCTGCGGAACGGAACGACCTACAGCACCGTTCTGGAACGTCAGGTGAACTGAAGCGTGTCCGGCCCGGGCGATTGTAGGGGGTAAGTATCGCTGCTGCAATTTTGACTGCGGCGGAGGTTAGTAGGTTGCCACGCGCGGGTCGGACCGCTTCTCAAAAACGGAACAATCGTCTCCACAGCGAGGAGACGGGCCGGGCGGCCAGTTCACCGCCTGCGACAGGATCCAGACCACCCCGCGCAAGAATGCGGCGTTCCTCGGCACGGGTCATCTGGATCTCGCGAACCTTCAGCGCGGCTTCGCGCGCGGTGACATAGCTGCCGTCCGGTCCCGGTTCCATTCCGGGGATGTTGCGTCCCCGCGACCACATCCCGCGAATGCCCGACAGCGGATGTTTCCACCCGATTTCGTCATCATCCTGCAAATGCCAGATCCGCTTCGCTTCGGCGACCGAGACCAGAGCGGCCAGCGGTTTACCGTGCCGGGTCAGTATGATCACTTCTCGCGGGTCCTGTGCGCGGGTGACCAGAGCGCCCAAATGGGCGCGCGCATGGGAAATGGTGCAACGCATCGGCGAACCTCCGTATGTACGATTCGAAAGATTTGTGGTCCGAGAGTTGTACAAACCCTGCAACTCTCAACTAATGGCGCGTGCGGTGGCGTTTGCGCCCGCAGCATTGGGCCAAAAGCCGGGCTCAGGTTCAGGCCTGAGATTTTCCCGGGACAAACATGCGTGGAGTCGAAACTTCTCGGATTATCCACAAAGATTTCCCGGCAGATACCAACAGTTTATCCCCGTCTAATTTTCATGCTGCGGTGCTATTTTCTTGTCAGATACAAGGCATGCTGCAACAGTCTGAACACCACAAAGGTTCTTAGGAACCGAAGGTGGGGCGCAAAGGCCCGGGGGTCTTGGCAGAGAGACTGGATCTTAGGATTTGCGTTGAACTGCAATGGCTTACCGGTGGGTGATCAGCCGAGTGAGGGCTTCATGCCCAAGTCGGATGGCTACCTTCTCAGAAGGCCGATGCACGCTGTGATGTCCTTTCGGGGGCAATGCAGCCGCCGCAGCTTCTCAGGGGGCTGTGGCAACTGGATCGGGTGCTCTTCGGAGCGCATCGACCCGGTAAGGCGTCAGGAGTGTCCGAAAGGATGCATGCAAAGACCGCGTCTGCGCACCTGGCGCCTTTTCCTTTGCCGGATTTCGGTTTCATACAGGCTACCACTCACCCCTGCCGAAAGGGACCGGGGCTCTTCTGCGTGTGCGAAAGAGCCCCGATTTAGCGTCAGATGATGCAATGCCGCGTCTATGCACCTGTAAGGGAAAGCTACCGCGGCAAGCCATGTCTTTCAACTATATATTGAGAGAACGCCCGCGTGCGGCGCAAAATAAAGTGTATTACAGGCTTTCCTGCACGTCGGTTGCTGCGCCTTGGATGGCATCTCCGGCTTTTTCGATATCCTTGCCGGCGCCTTTGGCGGTTTCGCAGGCAGTCAGTGCAAACAGGCTCAGGCCCATCAGAATTACGCGGATCATGTTCGTCTCCTTGGTGCTCGATTGTCTTTCGGTAGCACCTTTTAGCAGCCGGAGCCAGTTCCTAGGTCCGGTCGTCGCTGCAGAAGAGCTCGTAAACGACTTCGAGCATGCGGCGGGGACGATCATCCGCCAGACGATAATAGATGGCTTTGCCTTCCCTGCGAGGTATCACCAACCCTTCAAGTCGCAGACGGGAAAGTTGCTGTGATACAGCGGCTTGTCTGGCGGACAGCAATTCTTCCAGTTCGGTGACGGATTTTTCACCGGACACCAGATGGCAGAGGATCATCAATCTGCCTTCGTGGCTTATTGCCTTGAGAAAATTGGAAGCGCGTGTCGCGTTGGTGACCATGCGGTCAAAATCTTCTTTTGACATGTCATTGGACAGCTGAGGAAGTGCCATCGATTGAGTTCCTTGCAAACCCGTTGGCCGGGTGTTGTTTCCGTTACGTAAAGAGACGTGAGTGTGAGACCCTTCACTACATGTTTCGTACATTCATTTCTATATGTATGAATCAAAATAGCGTGATGTATGAAAGGGGAATTCGGATTGAACGTTCCCGCAACGCGAGGGGGCAGATGATTCACTTTAAGGCGATCTGCGGATCGTTGCCGGAAACAACAGATGGTTCGCCTTGACGATTGATGATGATCGACATTCGGTCAGCGTTCTCACTTGCCCCCCTTGCAGCCCCCCTTAGCCGACACTAAGACTCAGGTAACACTTGTTGGGATATTGTCCCGATCCATAGCTAAACAGGCAGGTTACGAATGTTCGATCCCGTAGAAACCTACATGAATACACTTGTTCCCATGGTCGTTGAGCAGACCAGCCGGGGCGAGCGCGCCTATGATATTTTCTCCCGCCTGCTGAAAGAGCGGATCATATTCATCAACGGACCGATTCATGATGGGATGAGCCATCTTGTTGTGGCGCAATTGCTGCACCTCGAGGCGGAAAACCCCAACAAGGAAATCTCGATCTACATCAACTCGCCGGGCGGGGTGGTGACCAGCGGTTTGTCGATTTACGACACAATGCAATACATCAAGCCGAAATGTTCCACATTGGTGATCGGTCAGGCGGCTTCGATGGGCTCGGTCCTTTTGGCCGGGGGCGAGAAGGGAATGCGCTTTTCACTGCCCAACAGCCGCATCATGGTGCACCAGCCCAGTGGCGGATACCAGGGCCAGGCCAGCGACATCATGATTCACGCGGCCGAGACGCAAAAGCTGAAGGATCGCCTGTATGACATCTACGTACGTCATACGGGGCAGACGAAAAAGGCGGTCGAAAAAGCGCTGGATCGTGACAATTTCATGAGCCCGGAAGAGGCCAAGGAATGGGGTCACATCGACGAGATTGTCGAAAACCGAGCGAAAATGGACACGGAAGAGGCCTGAGGCCGATACCCCGCGTCACCGGCGCGGGGGTCATTTTGAGATTGTAGCCGCCAGAGTGCTGGCCTAAGCTGCACACACAGGTGTAAGCGCCCTCGAAAAGGGGCGCAGGGACGAAGCCCGAAAGGTAGATCATGGCGACGAATTCAGGCGGCGATGGAAAAAACACGCTCTACTGCAGCTTCTGTGGCAAAAGCCAGCATGAAGTCCGTAAGCTGATCGCAGGCCCCACAGTTTTCATCTGTGATGAATGTGTTGAGCTGTGCATGGACATCATCCGCGAAGAGACCAAGGCCAGCGGGCTGAAGTCATCTGACGGTGTTCCGACGCCCAAGGATATCTGCGAAGTACTGGACGATTATGTAATCGGTCAGGCCACGGCAAAGCGGGTTCTGTCGGTGGCCGTTCACAACCATTACAAGCGTTTGAACCACGCTCAGAAAGCGGGCAGCGATATCGAGCTGGCAAAGTCGAATATCCTGCTGATCGGTCCGACCGGTTGCGGTAAGACGCTGCTGGCGCAAACGCTGGCGCGTATTCTGGATGTGCCGTTTACCATGGCCGACGCGACGACCCTGACCGAAGCCGGCTATGTGGGTGAGGATGTCGAAAACATCATCCTCAAGCTGTTGCAGGCGAGTGAGTACAACGTCGAACGCGCGCAGCGCGGCATCGTCTATATCGATGAGGTCGACAAGATTACCCGCAAATCCGAAAACCCTTCGATCACGCGTGACGTGTCGGGTGAGGGCGTGCAGCAGGCCTTGCTGAAACTGATGGAGGGGACAGTGGCCAGCGTCCCCCCACAGGGTGGCCGCAAGCATCCCCAGCAGGAATTCCTGCAAGTGGACACGACGAACATTCTGTTCATCTGTGGCGGTGCATTCGCGGGTCTGGACAAGATCATCGCGCAACGTGGCAAAGGCTCGGCCATGGGCTTTGGTGCCGATGTGCGCGACAATGACGACCGCGGTGTGGGTGAGATATTCAAGGATCTGGAACCCGAGGATCTGCTGAAATTCGGACTGATCCCGGAATTCGTCGGTCGTCTGCCGGTTCTGGCGACGCTTGAGGATTTGGATGAAGACGCGCTGGTGACCATCCTGACCAAACCCAAGAACGCATTGGTCAAGCAATACCAGCGTTTGTTCGAACTGGAAGATGTTGAACTGGCCTTTACGGATGATGCCTTGAAAGCAATCGCAAAAAAGGCCATCGAGCGCAAAACCGGTGCGCGCGGCCTGCGGTCTATTCTCGAGGATATTCTGCTGGACACCATGTTCGAACTGCCGGGCATGAAAAATGTCAGCGAGGTTGTGGTGAACGAAGAGGCGGTGATGTCCGACGCACAGCCGCTGTTCATCTATGCCGATGCGGCCAAGGAATCGGCCTCGGCGGGCTGAGGCCGGGCTATTTGCCGCGACGGTGGGACTTCACTTGAACCGGTTCAGGGGGCTCTGCCCCCGCTGCCCTTCGGGCATCTCCCCCGGGATATTATTAGCCAGATGAAGCTGTGGATCCGTCGCTCGCACATGAGTGTCGGTGCAGTTATGCGGCGGAAGCTTAAGCAAGTTTTCGAACAACAAAGGTGACGGATTATGGCAGTGAAGCGCGTTTCTTCGGGCGGTGAGTTCGAAGCCAAAGTCGGGTACTGCCGTGCGGTGGTCGCGGGCGGATGGGTTCATGTCGCCGGGACCGTCGGGCAGGGCGAGGACGTGGTGGCGCAATGCCGGTCTGCGCTGGACATCATCGGCAAGGCGCTGGCTGAGGCGGGCGCAGGCTTTGACGATGTGGTTCGGGTCACATACATGCTGCCCGATCGCAGTGAGTTTGCGCCGTGCTGGCCGATCCTGGCCGAAACTTTTGGCACCAATCCTCCGGCAGCGACAATGATTGAATGCGGTTTGATTGATCCGAAATACAGGATCGAGATCGAAGTGACCGCCTTTCTGCCGGAGTGACGCAGGTGGTATCAGGGGCACTGGACCTTGGCGGGCCTTTGGTCCATACCTTTCTTCGACGAAATGCCGGAGGCACCCGATGGGAATCCTGAACAGTCTTTTGCGAGCCGTTACCTGGTGGAATGGGTCAACTTTGAACACTCAGATCTACACTGCACGCAAGGGCGTGAAAGTGGGCGAAGACAATGAAGGCAACGTGTTCTATCGCAATGCCGATGACAGCAAGCGTTGGGTTATCTTCAATGGCGAGGCCGAAGCCAGCCGGGTTGATCCTGAATGGCATGGTTGGTTGCATCGCACTTGGGACGAACCTCCGACAGATAAACCGCTGCCGCATAAATCCTGGGAAAAACCACATCAGGAAAACCTGACTGGCACCGCGCTGGCCTATGCTCCTGCCGGATCTCTGCGTCGAGCGGAACCGGTTGAACGTAAGGACTATGAGGCCTGGAGCCCGGAATAAACGAGGCGATAATGTCGACCCATAACTGGACCGAAGTTCTTGTCGGCGGCGTCGTTTTGGCCGGTGCTGTGGCATTTGGTGTCTATGCCAGCCAATCAACGGGCTTGTCGCAAGGGGCTGCTGGATACGAACTGGGCGCGTCTTTCAGATCTCTTGAGGGTGTGGGTGTCGGCACGGATGTGCGCCTTGCCGGCGTCAAGATAGGAACCGTGACGGGCGTCACCCTGAACCCTGAAACCTATCGCGCTGACACGACTTTCACGATTGCGGACGGAATTCTGGTGCCGGACGACAGTGCCATTGTCATTTCCTCAGAAGGTTTGCTGGGGGGCAATTTCGTCGAGGTGATGCCCGGTGGGTCGCCATTCTACTTTGAACCCGGCGACGAGATCGAGGATACGCAGGGCGCGGTCAGCCTGATTTCTCTTCTGGTCAAGTTCGTAGCCGGAGACGGCAGCGAATGATACGCGCCGCGTTTCTTGCCTTGTTTCTGGCCGCCACTGGTGCGGCCGCGCAGCAGAAAGTTCAATCTGGACCCGGGGCAATGTTGCGGGGCCTGGACAAGGTGAACGGCCAGACCGTCGATGTTGAATTGAAAACCGGCGAGACGGTAGCGGTATTTGGGCTGGATGTTGCCTTGGGAGATTGCCGTTTTCCCGTTGACAATCCAACGGGTGACGCGTTCGCCTATCTGACCATCTGGGAGAGCGGAAAGGCCGATCAGCTGTTTGACGGTTGGATGATCGCAACCTCCCCCGCGTTGAACGCGCTGGATCACGCGCGTTATGACGTTTGGGTCATACGGTGTATCACACCTGCCGCCGACTGATTCAGCGGTGCCGAGAAATCGGCGCTGTGGTTCAAGGCCTCTTCCAGCGCTTTCTTGTAGGCGCCGCGCGGAATTTCGATTGCGCCCAAAGAGGCCAGGTGCGCGGTCAGAAACTGCGTGTCAAACAGACGGAAGCCGGTTTGCCGCAGGCGGTCCACAAGATAGGCGAGGGCGATTTTCGAGGCGTCTTTGCGTCTTGAAAACATGCTTTCGCCGAAAAATGCTGCGCCCAGGGTCACGCCATAGACGCCGCCCACCAGGTTGTTGTTTTCCCATACTTCCAGTGAATGCGCATGCCCGGTTTGGTGCAACTGACGGTACAGGTCATGAAGTTCGGCGTTGATCCAGGTATCTGCCCTGTCGGCACACCCGTCGACGACGCCGGAAAAGTCCTGGTCGATCGAGATATCGAACCCGCAGTTTCGGATACGGCGCGCCAGGCTTCGAGAAACGTGGAAACCGTCCAATGGAAAGACGCCGCGAAACTTGGGATCGACCCAAAACAGCTCGGGGTCATCGCGATGCTCGGCCATCGGAAAGATACCGATGGAATAGCCATGCAACAAAAGTTCGGGAGACAGGCTCATGTCAGGTATGAGGCAACCGGAGGGCATAGGCCCTCCGGTCCTTGGTGACTATTGTTCCATGTTCTCCGCAAGCCAGCGCTCCAGCCAGTGGATGTTGTAGTCGCCGCTGCGCAGATCGGGTTCCTGCAAGAGTGCGTGGAACAGAGGGACCGTGGTATCGATACCGTCGACAATCAATTCCCCCAGCGCGCGTTCCAGTCGGGCCAGCGCTTCGGCCCGGTCACGGCCCTGCACGATCAGCTTGGCGATCAGAGAGTCATAATAGGGTGGAATCGAATACCCGTCATACAGAGCCGAGTCCATTCGAACGCCAAGGCCCCCCGGCGCGTGGTACGCGGTGATCTTGCCGGGGCAGGGCGAGAAATTTGGCAGCTTTTCGGCGTTGATCCGAACCTCGATGGCGTGGCCGTTGATTTCCAGATCGTCCTGATCGAACGACATCGGTTCACCCGCTGCGACAAGGATTTGTTCGCGCACCAGATCGACGCCAAAGATACCTTCGGTGACCGGATGTTCCACCTGAAGGCGGGTGTTCATTTCGATGAAATAGAACTCGCCATTTTCGTAGAGGAACTCGATGGTGCCGGCACCGATATAGTTGATTTTCGCGACCGCATCCGCGCAGATCTTGCCGATCCTGGCGCGTTCTTCGGGTGTGATGCAGGGGCCGGGGGCCTCTTCGAACACCTTCTGGTGGCGCCGCTGAAGCGAACAATCCCGTTCGCCCAGATGAACAGCCTTGCCTTTACCGTCGCCAAACACCTGAATTTCGATATGGCGCGGCGTGGTCAGGTATTTCTCGATATAGACTTCGTCATTGCCAAAAGCGGCCTTGCCCTCGGCCCGCGCAGTCATGAAGGCGCTTTCCATTTCGTCAGCGTTCATCGCAACTTTCATGCCGCGACCACCGCCGCCTGCGGTAGCCTTGATGATGACCGGATAGCCGAATTCCTCACCGATCTTCTTGGCCGTCGCAAGATCAGGCACGCCGCCGTCTGATCCCGGCACGCAAGGCACGCCCAGAGCCTTCATCGTGTCCTTGGCCGTAATCTTGTCGCCCATGACGCGGATGTGTTCCGCGGTGGGGCCGATGAACGTGATGCCGTGATCTTCGACGATCTGCACGAACTCGGCATTCTCGGACAGGAAGCCATAGCCGGGGTGGATCGCCTGCGCACCGGTGATTTCACAGGCCGAAATGATCGCGGGCACGGACAGGTAGCTTTGGGGGCTGGGCGGGGGGCCGATGCAGACCGATTCGTCCGCCATGCGCACATGCATTGCGTCGCTATCCGCGGTGGAGTGGACGGCTACCGTCTTAATCCCCATCTCGCGGGCGGCGCGGATGACGCGCAGGGCGATCTCGCCTCGGTTGGCAATCAGGATCTTGTCGAACATGGGCCCGCCTTACTCGATGATGACCAGAGGTGTGCCGAACTCCACAGCGTCGCCATCGCCGACCAGAACACGTTTGATCGTGCCCGACTTGGGCGCGTGGATGTGGTTCATGGTCTTCATCGCTTCGACGATCAGCAGCGTGTCGCCTTCGGACACGGAAGCGCCGACCGAGATAAATGCGGGCGCGCCGGGCTCGGGCTGCATGTAGACGGTTCCAACCATGGGTGAGGTCACCGCGCCAGGGTGGCTGGCCGGATCTTCCTGAGCGGCAGGGGCTTCGGCCACGGCAGGCGCAGCCGCAGCAGCAGCGGCAGGAGCTGGTGCTGCCGCAGGGACGGCAACCTGAACTGGTGCGGCTGCGGCCTGTGTCATGCGGCTTACGCGCACGTTCAGGCTGTCCTCCTCGCCATATTCGCGCTTGACCTGCAATTCGGTCAGGTCATTGTCACGCAGCAACTCGGCCAGAGCCTTGATGAATGCCACATCCGCTTCGTGTTTGGTGTCTGTCATGAGTGTCCTCGACGGTTCCCCTTTGGCCCGTCTGTTTCTTGCGGGCTCTGATCAAATTACGCAGGGTTATAGGCTAAGCGGCGGTGCATGAAAAGCGCCGACTCGCACCATCACAGGCGGGAATCCCGTATAATTTAAAGGGGCGGACAGATTACAGAGGCATCCCTGACAATTTGGCGACAAGCTCGGACAGTTTGCGGGCGCCGAATTTCTCAAGCAGGCGGGCGCGATAGGCTTCGATTGTGCGGTAACTCAGGCCCAGTTCGGCGCCGATTTCTTTGGCGGACAGGCCGCGGCAGGACAGGATCGCCACTTCGCGTTCTCGAACGGTCAATTCGACAAGGGGACGTTCTTCCGAGATGTCGGAAAAGCTCCAGATTCCATGGCGGAACGGGTCATCGGGCGTCAAAGAGCGGCCACGGGCGCGGCACCAGAACAGATCGCCATTGCGCCGCCGCATGACGCGCTCATCCGTATAGTACCCGGTGTCTCGCATCACTTGCAGGCTGCGTTCCCCGATCCTCTCCCAATCCGCGACCGAAGGGTAGAGATGCAACAGCGGCATGTTGCGGTAATCGGCCTCTTCCCCGCCGAAAGTGCGGGCGAATTGCAGATTGCAGCGTCTGATGATCCGGTTTTCCAGTTCAACAAGCCCGATCGGTGCGTATTCAAAGGCGGGGTCACTCATCCGCTTATCGTGCCGGGAAACCACGCGGAATTGAAGGGGAGATGCGGTTTCTTGTGGCCATTGATGCGCATTGGCGGCTGCCGCTTTTGTTAAGGTTGTAAACATGGTTTGAAAATATCTCGGTAAACCAGTGAAACACATGATATGTTCTGAAAAAAGAGGCTGAATCCTGGCCAGGAGAATACGATCATGCGTGATATGCTGACGGGAAGCCGTATTCGGGAAAGACGGCAGATTGCAGGGCTTCGGCAGGCGGAACTTGCCCGCCTTGCCGGGATATCCGCGTCTTACTTGAATCTGATCGAACATAACCGCCGCCGGATCGGTGGCAAATTGCTGGTGGATATTGCGTCTGCGCTTTCCGTCGAACCCTCTGTCCTGACACAGGGGATCGAGGCAACCCTTGTGTCGGCCCTGCGGGAGGCGGCGGATGACGCCGTCGGGCAGCAGGCCGAAGTGGACGGGCTGGAGGAATTTGCCGGGCGCTTTCCCGGATGGGCCGGAGTTCTTGCGCAGATGCACCGCCGGGTTGTTTCGCTTGAGCGGAATGTCGAGATCTTGTCGGACCGGCTGACTCATGACCCGCATCTTGCGGCATCTATGCACGAAGTGCTGTCGACGGCGGCGGCGATTCGGTCAACAGCGGCAATTCTTGCAGACACAGAGGACATCGAAGCAGAGTGGCGGGAACGGTTTCACAAAAACCTGCACCAGGATGCAGAGCGGCTGGCCGGGAGTTCAAAGGCACTTGTAACCTTTCTGGACGAAAGCGACTCGTCAATTGATCCGCGCGGTGTTCCGCTTGAAGAGGTCGAAGCGTTCTTCGAAACCCGCAGGTACAGTTTTCCGGAATTGGAACAGGGCGAGGACGTGGATGCCGTTGATCTGAGCAGTCTCAACACGTCGGCGGCCCGAACTGTGGCGCGTGAAGTTTTGAAGATGTATCGCGATGATGCAATCGCTTTGCCGCTGGATGCGCTTCGATCGAGCCTGCAAAAAGGCGACACGGATCCCATCGCGTTGGCTTATCGCTTTTCCGTGGACGTCGCCACCGTTCTGCGTCGATTGGCGTTCATACCCGATGACGTGTTGCCGCAGCCGGTTGGCATGGTGCTGTGCGATGCATCCGGCAGCATATTGTTCATCAAGCCGATTCCGGGCTTTGCTTTGGCGCGGCATGGTGAGGTTTGCCCGCTGTGGCCGTTGTTCACGGCTTTGAGCCGCCCACTTGTTCCGGTGCGCAAGCAGGTTGTCCAGATGGGGCGGACCCCGGCTGAATTCGAATGCTTCGCCTATGCTTGGCCTTATGCGGTATTGGGGTATGATCAGGATCCCGTTTATCGCTCGGTTATGCTGGTCCGTTCGGGCAACGAGGCGGCAGGTGACGCTCCGGTCACGCAAGTCGGGCCAAACTGCCGCGTCTGTCCCAGCAATGCTTGCAAGGCCCGCCGTGAACCGTCGATTTTGAGCGAAGGCTTTTGACACTTTCCCGACAGAAGGCTTAATCTGGTGGGGACCGATCTGAGGATGGAGGAACGGTCTTGGGGAGGAACTGAAAATATGAGCCGTAAGGTTCTGTTGATCGAGGACGAGCCGAACATTGCCGAGGCAATCCGGTTTCTGCTGACCCGCGAGGGATGGCAGGTGGACACGCATGGCGATGGCACGGATGCGGTTCAGGTGATTCAGAGGGCACAACCCGATCTGGTCATTCTGGACGTCATGCTGCCGGGCAAGAGCGGCATGGATATCCTGCGGGACATCCGAGAGATGGAAGAGCTGGCAGGTTTGCCGGTTTTGATGCTGACGGCGCGCGGTCAGTCGCGCGACAGGGAAATGGCGGAAAACGCTGGTGTCAGCCGTTTCATGACCAAACCGTTTTCCAATGCCGAAGTTCTGACGGCCGTGCGCGATCTTCACGCGCAGGCGACGCGAATATGATGTCTGGCGAGGGCAAAAAGGGCGCACCACAGGGCGCACGCCCCTCGCTTTTTCTCGAACGTCAAAGCTATCGCCGACGTAGGCTGGCGGATGCGGCGCGGCTGCTGCCGTTCTTGGGGGCGGCGCTGCTGGCGCTTCCGTTGTTGTGGCCCGATCAGCCCGGCAAGGGCGAGGCTGTCCCCTTGTCTTCGGCAATGTATTACATCTTTATCTGCTGGGGTGCTCTGATCCTGGTAGGGCTGGTTTTTGGAATTGCCGCGCGCCGTTTGGGCGTGCGCGAGGATCAAGACGCGGACGCTGAGTGATGGCAACCATTAACACGCTGATCCTGGTCTGCCTTGGCTATGTCATCTTCTTGTTCGCCGTGGCTTTCGCTGCTGACCGGATGGCTGCGGCAGGGCGGGGCAAGTGGCTGCGCTCGCCCCTGATCTATACCTTGTCGCTGTCGATCTATTGCACGGCGTGGACGTTCTATGGTGCGGTGGGCAATGCCGCGCGGTCCGGGTTGGAGTTTGTAACGATTTACCTTGGCCCAACCCTGGTGATGGTCAGTTGGTGGTGGGGACTGCGCAAACTGGTGAGGGTCGGGCGCAGTCAGCGGGTGACCTCGATCGCGGACCTGTTGTCATCGCGCTATGGCAAGTCGAACACGCTTGCCGTGTGTGTGACCGTTCTTGCCGTGCTTGGCGGGACACCCTACATCGCGCTCCAGTTGCAATCGATCACCCTGTCCTTTTCGATTTTCGCCGAAGCCGATCCATCGGGTCTGTATCGCGAAGGGTCCAGCGTATTCTGGATGGCAGCGGGGCTTGCCGTGTTCGCAATTCTATTCGGCACGCGCAATCTGGACGTGAACGAGCGTCACCACGGTGTGGTCACCGCCATCGCCGTGGAGGCCGTTGTCAAACTGTTTGCTCTTATCGCCGTGGGCGTTTTCGTGGTGTGGGGCATTGCCGGTGGCATTGGCCCGATGATGGAGAGGATAGATGCCTCGGAAATCGGACAGTGGAACGTCGACGCCGGGCGCTGGACGACTTTCATATTCCTATCCGCCGCGGCCTTTATCTGCCTGCCGCGCATGTTTCAGGTGATGGTGGTCGAAAACGATGACGAAAGCCATCTGCGAACCGCCGCCTGGGCGTTTCCGCTCTATCTGCTTTTGATGAGCCTTTTTGTCGTGCCAATTGCCGTCGTTGGTCTGGATCTGTTGCCAGAGGGGGCCAATCCCGATCTGTTCGTGCTGACGGTGCCGCTGTCGCAGGGCAATGACTGGTTGGCCATGCTGTCCTTTATCGGCGGGTTTTCGTCCGCAACGTCGATGGTCATCGTCAGCGCAATGGCCTTGTCGACGATGGTTTCGAATCATGTGGTCATGCCCATTTGGTTGAACACGCATGAGGGTACGGGCTCGGTCTCGGGCGATGTGCGCAGCATCGTTCTGGTTGCGCGCCGCGTGTCCATCGCCGTGATCATGGCGTTGGGATACTTTTATTATCGGTTGTCCGGTGGGGGTGCGGCACTGGCCTCGATCGGATTGATTGCCTTTGCCGGAATTTCACAGATTCTGCCAGCTTTGGTCGGGGGATTGTTCTGGCGCGGAGCAACCCGGACAGGGGCGCTGGTCGGGTTGAGCGTAGGTTTCGCACTTTGGATATATACGCTGTTGTTGCCAGGTATGGGCGCGCCGTGGATGCCGGAAGCCGTCATGCAGAATGGGCTGTTCGGCCTTGCCTGGTTGCGTCCTCATGCCCTGTTCGGGATCGAAGGGATCGATCCGATGGTCCATACCGTGATGTGGTCCCTGTCCCTGAACACCATTGCCTTTTGCATAGCGTCCCTTCTGAGTTTTCCCAGCCCTCTGGAGCGTTTGCAGGGGGCGCAGTTCGTCAATGTTTTCGATCACTCGGTTTCACCCGGTGGCTGGTCCGGCTCGGTGGCGCAAAGCGAAGACCTGATGATCATGACACAGCGTATTCTGGGCGCCGCCCCGGCGCAGGAGTTCTTTCAGGCAGAGGCTGAAAAACAGGGCGGCCGGTCGCATATGCCAGAACCGACCCCGGGTTTCCTGAACCGGCTGGAGCGAGAGTTGAGCGGGTCGGTCGGCACCGCCACGGCGCATGCGATGATTGCGCAAATCGTCGGTGGGTCTTCAGTTTCCGTAGAAGATCTGCTGGCGGTGGCGGATGAATCGGCCCAGCTTTTGGAGTATTCGGGGAAGTTGGAAGAGAAGTCGTCGGAATTGTCCCGTACGGCGCGCCAATTGCGCGAAGCAAACACCAAACTGACGCAGATTTCCGAGCAAAAAGACAGCTTCCTCAGCCAGGTCAGTCACGAGTTGCGCACGCCGATGACCTCGATCCGAGCGTTTTCCGAGATCATGCGGGATACAGAGGGCCTGAGCCGAGAGGAGCAGACCCGCTATGCCGCAATCATTCACGATGAGGCCTTGCGCCTGACCCGGCTTCTCGACGATCTGCTGGACTTAAGCGTGCTGGAAAACGGGCAGGTCAATCTGAACCTCAGCGATGACAGTTTGCGTTCGGTTCTGGACCGGGCGGTGTCCAGCGCACTGGCCGGAGCAGAGCGGAAAATCATGGTCCGGCGGACTCTTACGGCAGAGCGAATGCGCCTGTATACGGATCTGGACCGGTTGGGGCAGGTGTTCATCAATCTGATCTCGAACGCGCAGAAATACTGTGACGCGGAAGAACCGGTATTGGTCATTTCAGCCCACGACGTCGGCGGCAGGGTCATCATAGATTTCATCGACAACGGCAGCGGCATTCCACCGGGCGCGCGTTCGATGGTGTTCGAAAAATTTGCCCGTGTCGGGGTCGACAAGGCGGGGGGCGCAGGTCTGGGCCTGGCCATTTGCCGTGAGATCATGCAGCGGTTGGGCGGTGAGATCACCTATTTGCCTGGGCAGGGCGGTGCGGCGTTCCGGGTCAGCTTGCCTTTGGCTTTCCAGCAGGCCGCGCAATGACACGGCCATAAAGAACTTCGTAACGCTCGGCAGGGTAAACCAATAGCCAGTTATTGAAGCAACTGGTGATCGGGCGCCATGTCACAAACCGTCAGCGCCGCTTTGGCGCGCAAACTGTCTGTTGGACGAAAAGATCTGGGCGATCGCCCGCGTTCGGTTCTGCGGGCGCTGCGCTTGGGGTTTGCGCGGGCGGCAAGTGATCGATTGAACCTTCCCTTGGCTGTCATCGGGGCAAAACAGGCCAGCCGCACGCAGGATGACATGGTGGAATCAGTCGCTCAGGATTGGCTTATGCTGGTGTTTGACGGGCCGGAGGCGCGCGCAGGGATTTGCCTGAGCCCGCATGTGGTGTCCGCCATTGTGCAAACCCAGACCATCGGTGAAGTACTGCCCGGTGATCCCGACCCAAGGGCCTTTACGGATACGGACGCCGCCATGGTGGTGCCATTTATCGAAACCGCTCTGACCTTGACCGCCGGCTCAATAGACGCTGCGGCCGAGCAGGTCTGCCTGACGGGATACGAGTTCGCGGCACGTACGAAAGATTCGCGCGGCTTGTCGTTGGCCATGACTGAAGATGAATACCGCGTCTTCGATCTGACGGTTGATCTGGCCGGCGGGGCGCAGCAGGGACAGATCTCGATCTTTCTTCCAGAGCATCCTGCCACGCCGGAAAAGGCAGAGGAGGTCACGGACCCGGCCGGTCCCCGGCTTGAGCAGGCATCGGGTGTTGTTCGCGCGGAACTGAACGCCGTCTTGTGCCGGATGTCGCTGCCACTGTCCGATCTGTCAGAAATTCAACCTGGATGTGTTTTGCCGTTGCGCGGGGCGCGCCTGGACAGAACTGAGATTTTGACCATCGACCGAAAGCCAGCGGGCATTGGCCGCCTTGGTCAATGTGGCGGGTTGCGCGCCGTTCGGTTGAACGAACATTCGACCCCGCCCGCCTTGTCGGGGGACGACGCGCAGGAGTTCATCGAAAGCCGAGGGAGAATGCAGCCGCACGATGACCTGGTCGAACCGGTTTCCGGCGCGGTGGATGTCATGCCTCCGGCAATAGAGGACGCGGGTTTGGACCTGACGGACAACGATCTGTCACTGAACGATTCCGAACGCATGGTCGCAGAGATTTCGCAACTGGCTGGCCTTGACGCGGCCGACACGAATCCCGGCGCGGAATAGGGGCTAGTCTGCCTTGCTGCGGAAGTGTTCCAGGGCAGGGCGCAGGTTTTCCAGTTGATACCCGGCATTTGTCGTGGCGGCCAGAATGTCGTCCGTGCTCATGCGGTCGCATTGACCAAGGGCCCAGACCACCGAACATCGAGTGCCCGAGGCGCAATAAGCCAGAACCGGGCCATCGCAGCTTTCTGCCAGGTCACGCTGCTGCTTTGCAATCTCGGGCGTCATGGTCTGGTGGGTCAGCTCCAACACCTCGTATTCCATGCCAGCCGCACGGACGGCTTCACCGATCGCGTCGGATTGCATGATCGCTGGAACCTCAACATCGGGCCGGTTGCAGATCACCTTGACGAAGCCTGCCTCGGCAATTGCCGGGACGTCTTCTACCGTGATCTGCGGTGAGACAGCATAGCGGGGCGTGATCGGTCGAATCTCCATGCCAAATCCTTAGGCCGCGTTTGCGGCTCTGTCCAGTTGCGCCCCCAGCGTTGGCGCGATGAACATGCCTGCAACCATCGCGATCAGGAAGACCAAGCCACCCAAACCACCATATGTCAGCGAGGCCATCGCCGGTCCCGGGCAAAGCCCGGCCAAGCCCCAGCCCATTCCGAACAGGACGGAACCAATGATGAGCCTGCGATCAACCTCGGACCTCGGAGGAGGTGGAAAATCGCCTCCGGTCAAGGCCTTGCGCCCAGAGGTCAGCCTCCAGGCCACAAGCATCGGCAGGATGGCGCCGCCCATCACAAAGGCCAGGGTCGGGTCCCAGTTTCCGAAAACATCCAACCAGCCCTGAACCTTGGTCGTGTCCGTCATGCCCGAAATCAACAATCCGGCACCGAACAGCGATCCTGCGAGCAAAGCAATCAAAAGGCGCATCAGATCAACCCCCAAACATGGCGCAGCAGAACGAGGGTCATTCCGCCGGCAAGGATATAGAATACGGTGGCCACGATGCCGCGCAGAGAAAATCGCGAGATGCCACAGACCCCGTGACCCGACGTGCAGCCATTAGCGATACGCGTTCCCACACCGACCAGAAGCCCGGCCACAACAACAAGGCCCAGATTGCTGGTGAGATGCGTTTGGGCCTCGGGGGCGATCAGTGGCCGCAGCAGAAGCGGCATACCGATCAACCCGGCGATGAAGGCCAGGCGTTCGGCTTTGGTGTCGCGGGCCTCACCGTCGACAAGGCCACCCAAAATGCCGCTTGCCCCCATGATCCTGCCATTTCCAAGCAGGTAAACGGCTCCGCCCAGGCCAATCAGCAGGCCACCGCACAACCCCCAGATCCACTCGATGTTCATGTGGGTTTATCCTTTTTTGATTGACTTGACTTGCGTCAGATTTTGTTCACCGGCAGCTTCAGGAATACATCGCCTTGCTCATCAGCAGGCGGCATTTGCCCCGCCCGCATGTTGACCTGCAAAGAGGGCAGGATCAGGCGCGGCATGGCAAGGGTGGCGTCCCTTGCGTCGCGCATTTCCACGAATTCTTCGATGCTCCGCCCTTGTCCGATATGGACGTTCAGCGCTTTCTGTTCGCCTACCGTCGTTTCCCAGGCATATTCATCGCGGCCCGGCGCTTTGTAGTCATGTCCGACAAAGATGCGCGTTTCGTCCGGCAGCGACAGGATTTTCTGGATCGATTCAAACAATGTGGCTGAGGAGCCTCCGGGAAAATCGCAGCGGGCCGTGCCGAAATCCGGCATGAACAGCGTGTCGCCTACAAAGGCGGCGTCGCCTATTACATAGGTCAAGCAGGCCGGGGTATGGCCCGGGGTATGAAGAACATCGCCGCGCATCTGCCCAATGTGAAAACTGTCCCCCTCCGAGAACAAGGCGTCGAACTGGCTACCATCGCGCTGGAACTCGGTTCCTTCATTGAAGACTTTGCCGAACGTGTCCTGCACTGTGACGATCTGAGCGCCAATTCCGATTTTGCCACCCAGTTCCTGTTGCAGGTAGGGGGCCGCAGACAGGTGATCGGCGTGAACGTGGCTTTCCAGAATCCACTCAACCTTTAGGTCGTGCGCGCGCACAAAGTCGATGATTGCGTCAGCCGATTTTGTCTCTGTGCGCCCCGAAGCATGATCGAAATCCAGAACACTGTCGATGATGGCGCAGGCACGCCCTTGCGGTTCATGAACAACGTAGGACACCGTGAAGGTTTGATCGTCAAAAAACGCTTTCACTGCGGGTGTCATGATTTCCTCCGTATCGGTTGTCGTTATCATATATGTAAAATGGAATGTGATGCAACATCGAACCTGTGTTTGATGCGCGTCAAGGCATTCACGATTAAATCAGCTTAAACTTTAGCCCATCCGCGCCGGATTGCCGAAAACGCGAATGTGTTGGGCAATATCCCGCACAATTTCAGGTTAATATCAGCGGGTCTTATTCCTGTTACCTATATCTGGGATACTGGCGACACTTGGGAGGGTATTATGACATCGACAAGTCTTTATTCCGAAGCAGAACGGCTTGAACAAGAGCTCAGAAATGCGTGCCTTGATACGCGTTTGGCGCTTCAGCCGAGTGTGAGCAAGGTTGTCGACCGTATGCGACAGCAGGGGATGCAGGTGCCGTCCCGCCTGCGGCGTCTGGATGCAGCCCTGTGCGAAGACGCTATGGAAGCGCAGTTCGACAACTTGCCGATTTGAAACAAGTGGTCATCCAAAGGATATCCCGAGGATGACCAGCATCAATCCAAGGACGGACAGGAACAAAGACGCCAGGTTCCAGGGCAAAACGCCCTGAACGGTCGCGCGCAGTTCGTCGTCTGACAGACCCGCCTTGCGCGCTTTCATCACGCGAAGAATACACCAGATCAGGCCGGCGAGGCCGGTCATAGAAAGGGCTGCGCCGCCCCAAGTGATGAATTCGAACATGGTGCCCTACATCTCTTCGTGAACTACCCCCGCGCTTACCGGATCGGATCACGCCGTACAAGTGTGCTCGGGGATTGGGTGGGATTGGGTGCTTGCGACCCGGGCGGCGGCATTGTATCCGGCTTCCTGCATCAGATTTCAGCCCTTGGGACGGACGCGTATGGAAGGCATATTCAAAGATCAGGCTGCCCCCAACTGTCGCGTGACTGCCGATGAGCGGTGCCAGTTCATCGAACGGTTTGAGGGGCTGGATACGGTGAATACAAGCCGGTGGAACAACGGAAAAAAGCCATGGCTGCGGCTCGGGCACGTCGTTGCTTCTGCCTCTCGAGAACTGTTTTGTGTGTAGCAACCAAAGCTTGAGGCGAATACAGGTGGTATGAACTGTATTCTCTTAGCGGTGATGATCCAGAATTGGGAAGAATTGGATGAGCATGTCGGAAGAAGCAGAAGCAAGTTACAAGGTCACCTCTGGGGAGTTGCGCCAATTTGTTGAGCGTATCGAGCGCTTGGAGTTGGAAAAGAAAGACATCGCGGATCAAATAAAGGAAGTGTACGCAGAGAGTAAATCGCGCGGCTACGACGTGAAGGCTCTTCGCAGCATCATTTCTCTCAGAAAAAGAGATAAGGATGATATTGCCGAGCAAGAGGCTGTCATCGAGATGTACAAAGAAGCCTTGGGCATGAACTAAGGCCGGTTCTTGGCAAAAGCGCTAATTCATTCGGGCTGACGAAAGCTTCAGCCCGAACAGCGTGTCACTGGCCAAGACTGCAACATGTACAGCCAGACAGGGCAGAGATTTCAAAAATCGCAGACTTGGCTGGCTGTCCGGTGATAACTTTTGCCTCAGTTGCCTTGTGGGTTTGCAGGGTCCTTGTTGACGACCAGATCTGTTTTACACAGGCAGATATTCAATGTGTCAGAAAGCCGAAGCTGCGGTTGCTGAAGACCTTGTTGCCTTTTTTGATAGTTTATCCGAGGCAAGATCTGCCTCGTGATTGCCTGAAGGCTTGCGGCTCAAAGGCTGGGTTCTTTTGGCATTAAAGATCGTTGAAGATTCCTGTTCCGCCTTTTGCGGAGTGACGCATGCGATTGGGCTGTGCAGAATTCTCGACCGACCCTGCGGCATTGCGGGTGCGAGCGCTGCAAACCATCCTTTAGATCAACCAAAAGGCCGGTCATGCATCAAACAACAAAGCCTGACCATTCAAGTGGAGCTGATCAGCGCGACCGACACCTTTTTGGCATAAGGCATGGTGGTGTTAAGAACTCAGCGCTCGGTAATGAAGGACAGCCCGGACACGAGTTGTCTCAGTCCCAGCGCCGCGCCCGCAAAGATCGCGGCGAATGTCACGGGCGCGCTGTATGCCAGAAGTGAGAAGGCAGACATGCCTTGTCCGACGCTGCAACCGACTGCGATGATCGCTCCGGGGCCCATGATCGCCGCGCCCAGCATCTGCCGTTTCAGTTCGCGCGGATCTTCGCAGGCTTCCCAGCGAAAATGACCCTTTGACCAGGACCCCAAAAACGCGCCGATCAGAACGCCCGAGACTGATCCGACGGCAAAAGACAAAGTGTTTCCGGACGCTGTCATCAAGTAGAATATCGTGTCACCCAAGGGTGCCGCGAAGGTATGCGTTTGCACCGGCTCACCGTCAAAGCCGTGGGTTGCTACCCAATTCGTGCCAAGCCAGCCCGAAACGATCGCCAGTCCAACCACAGATCCCCAGAACACCTGCGCTGGCGTACGGCGGAACTGCGGGTTCGCCAAAGCGAAGACCACCAAAACGACACCGACGGCAGTACCGACGAGCCACGCCGGAACAGAGGTCAACCGTTCAGCTAGAAAGCTGACGCTTTGGGGCGCGCTGATATCCATTTCTACTGGAAACAGCCAAACCCGCAGATATGCCAGGGGGCCGGACATTACGACATACGCCGAAAGGCCCATGATCAGGACGATGACGAAGGATCGAAGGTCGCCACCTCCCAGCCTTGCCAGCGCCCCATAGCCGCAGTTCCCGCTGATGGCCATTCCATAACCGAACATGAGGCCGCCCACGATCGAACCGATCGGGTTCCAGGTCTGGGCAAGGTAGCGTGTTCCTACAGGGTCAAGCCACCCGAACGCCATGGCGCCATGGCTTCCAACAATGGCGACGCCAATCGCAACCGCCCACATGCGAAGTCGCCGATCATCGCCTGCGTAAAGGAAGTCTTCGATTGCACCCAACGTGCAAAAGCGACCGATGCGCGCAGCCAGCCCCAAAGCGATGCCCCCAATCAAACCGATCAGAGCAACAGCATTTGCGTCTCCCAATGCTTCGAACATTGCCAGTCTCCTCCCAAAGCTGGCGGCGTCTTGACCGGCTTCTACGTCTCCCGGCAGAAAAGATCGTAAACGACTTCCAGTATTTGCGTCGAACGATCATCAGCCAATCTGTAATAAATTGTCTTACCCTCGCGCCGTGTTTTGACCAAGCCTTCAAAGCGCAGTCGGGATAATTGTTGGGATACGGCGGCCTGTCTCGCCGACAGCATCTCTTCCATCTGGGTGACGGACTTTTCACCCGATGACAGATAGCACAAGATCATCAGACGCCCCTCGTGGCTGATGGCCTTCAGGAAGTTTGATGCCGTCTGGGCATTCTCCATCATTCGGTCCAGATCTTCCGCACACATGTCCTTTGTGAACACCGGCAGTTTCGATGGTTTGTCCAAAAGGATCGCCTCGCTTTCTCAGCTTCACGCATTCAAAACAGTTTATGTAATTTGCCGCCGATTAGCCAGAGGTCTCAACCTGTACCCCTGCGTCACGCAGCATCACGCCCAACAACCCCCAGAAAAAGTCTTCGCCGGGGTAGCCTTCGATCCGGCCGACTTCTTGGCCGTTGTCCAGCAAAACAAAGGTCGGAGTGTAGTAGAGAGGTCGTTTTAGGGTGATCCCATCCGGCAGGGATTCATGGATGTCGACACGCTGAAGCGGGGCGGCAACTCCTTCTTGTGTTTTCGGGTAGATCCCCGAGATTTCGGAATCCCATCGGGCACACCACATGCACCCATCTTCTTCGGCCATCAGAAGCGTCATTTCAGCCCGTAAAGCCAGGGGCGAAACAAGCAACGTGACCGCAAGCACAAGCAGGAAAAAGTGGCGCATCTCAAGCTCCGATTGACCGCAGCGTCATATCTTTATTACTTTGAATGTATGAATGATAGCGTGCCAGGACGGGTTTGACCATGCTCGACATCACATTTGCAGGGGCTTTGGTCGCAGGGCTGTTGTCATTTCTGTCCCCGTGCATCCTGCCGATTGTCCCGTTTTACCTCAGTTACCTGGCGGGTGTCGGGATGGAGCAGATTTCTGCCAGTTCAGTCATTTCTGGGAACGTTCGCCGCAGGGCAACGCTTTCTGCAATCGCTTTTGCAGCAGGGATCATAACGATTTTTATGGCGCTTGGAGCCACGGCTTCGATATTCGGTCAAATGATCCGCGAATACTTCGATATCCTTCGATGGATTGCCGCGGCCATCATCATGGCGATGGGCTTGCATTTCCTGGGGCTGATTCGCATCGGGTTTCTGTATCGCCAGTTTCGGGCAGACGTCGGTGAAACATCAAACCTGAGCCTGATTGGTGCGTATGTTCTGGGACTGGCATTTGCTTTTGGCTGGACGCCCTGTGTCGGGCCCGTGCTTGCTGCAATCCTGTTTACGGCGGCCGGAACCGAGACGGCTTGGCGCGGTGCGATGCTTCTATTCGTTTACGGGGCGGGAATGACTGCCCCCTTTGTTCTGGCGGCCTTTTTGGTGCGCCCCTTCATGCAGTGGATGGCGCGGTTCAGAAAGCATTTGCCCCTGATCGAGAAGGCTATGGGCTGTCTGTTGATTCTGTTCGGCGCTTTGATCGCAACCAACTCGATCAATCGCGTGGCCCAATGGATGCTGGACCATATGCCCTGGCTTGCGGCCATCGGATAATACGGGAGGAAAACATGAAGCGAACAATGTCAGTTTTGATGGCGTGCTTGGTGGGCGTGGCGGTTTCCGCCGCCGAGCTTGGCGACGACGGGTTGCACAAAACACTATGGATGCGCGACACGTTCAAAGACCTTCGCGAGGATCTTGAAGAGGCGTCAGATGAAGGCAAACGCCTGGTTTTGTTTATCGAGCAACAGGGCTGCATCTATTGCAAGAAAATGCACGAAGAGGTTTTCCCCCAGCCCGACCTGGCGGCGTACATCGAAGATAACTTCTTTGTCGTCCAACTGGATCTGCACGGAAGCACCACGGCCACCGACTTTGACGGGGAAGAGAGCGAGCAACGAGCGCTGATGCGCAAATGGGGGATTCTGTTTACGCCGACCCTTGTATTTCTGCCGGAAGAGGTTCCCGAGGACGCCACCGCCATTGATGCAGCGGTTGCAGTCATGCCGGGGGCGTTTTCGAAAGGAACAACTTTGGATCTGTTCACCTGGGTCTTCGAAAAGCGGTACGAACTTGAAAATGGTGAAGATTTTCAGCGCTACCACGCACGGCGCATTCAGGAGCGAAACAATGTTTCGCAAGACTGAGGTCGGGGGATATAAATAAAAAAATTCATTGTAATGAATTTAATGTTGCGACAGACCGCCCTCGTCGACTACGGTACACAAATGCTTTGGGTCGCAAAGCGCCGTCGGCGTGTTAGCAAATGGGAGGGATCATGAAGCCGAGACTCTTAACATTGGTCTGCGCAATGACAGGGGGTGCCGCGTTTGCTGCGGATACCGACCCGAAAAACGTAACCTATGGTGAATATGGTGCCGTAGAGGTCTCGTTGACCGGCGCGGCCGGTGACGCGGCAAATGGCGCGCTGATCGTTGGCGACAAGTCAAAAGGCAATTGCGTGGCGTGCCATGCGGTCTCGGCTTTGGCCGATATTCCGTTCCATGGCGAGGTTGGCCCGGCGCTGGATGGTGCCGGTGATCGTTGGTCCGAGGCCGAGCTTCGCGGATTGGTTGCAAACGCGAAAATGACGTTCGAAGGCACGGTGATGCCGGCATTCTACAAGGATGACGGCTATATCCGACCGGGCGACGCCTATACCGGCAAAGCCCCGACCGAGCCTCTGACGTCGATCCTGACAGCGCAGGAAATCGAAGACGTGGTCGCGTTTCTTGCAACCCTGAAAGAGGAATAGTCGCGCTTGTCCAGCGTGATTTTTCGAAGACTCAAAGGAGATTGAAAATGGAACTCTCTCGCCGCGAAACTCTGGCCCTTGGGCTGGGCGCCGCGTTCCTGACAATGATGCCGTTTCGTGCAAATGCGGCCGCTGAGGATGCGATTGCCGCGTTTACCGGTGGGGCGGATGTGGCCGACGGCGGTGTTACACTGACGGCACCTGAAATCGCCGAAAACGGAAACACCGTACCGATCGAAGTAAGCGCCCCAGGTGCAGCATCGATTCTGATCGTTGCAGCAGGCAACCCCGAACCGGGCGTCGCAACGTTCAACTTTGGCCCACTGGCCGCTGAACAGGCCGCTTCAACCCGTATCCGCCTTGCCGGAACGCAGGATGTCATTGCCGTGGCGAAGATGGCAGATGGCAGCTTTGCCAAGGCATCCGCGACCGTAAAAGTGACAATCGGCGGCTGCGGCGGCTGATAGCCACGCGCGCCTCGAAGAACAGGAGACTAACCAATGGCATCCGGTGTGAAACCCCGCGTCAAGGTTCCCAAGAAAGCCGCAGCTGGCGAAACCGTCACGATCAAGACATTGATCAGCCACAAGATGGAAAGCGGACAGCGCAAGGACAAAGAAGGCAACGTCATACCTCGGTCGATCATCAACCGTTTCACCTGTGAGTTTAACGGCGAAATGGTGATCGATGTGACGATGGAGCCGGCAATCTCAACCAACCCGTATTTCCAGTTTGAGGCAACCGTGCCCGAGGCAGGTGAGTTCGTGTTTACCTGGTACGATGACGACGGCTCTGTATACGACGAGAAGAAATCGATCGAGATCGCCTGACGGCTCGACCACTAAGGCAGATCAGCGCCGGGCATGACGTTTGGCGCTGGTCCACCAAGGGAGGAACGTAATGAATACAAAGGCATTAACGGCGATCGCAGCAGTTCTGGTTTTCCCAGTGGCAGCAATGGCCGGACCTGACGAAGACAATCTTGTGATCAATGACGAGCTGGACATGACCTCGGTCACCGAAGCGCCGGCGCATTTGGAAAACCTGGACACGATCTATTCCGGTTGGCATTTCCGTACGGATGAAACCCAGGCCCTTCAGATTGATGATTTCGACAATCCGGCGATGATCTTCGTCGACAAGGCTGCCGACCTTTTTGAGACGGTCGATGGGGCTGCCGGCAAAAGCTGTGCCTCGTGCCACGACGGGGTGGAAAGCTTCAAGGGATTGCAGGCTTCCATGCCGAAGGTTGATGCCGAAACCGGCAAGCTGGTGGTCATGGAAGATCTGATCAACGCGTGCCGGACCGAGCACATGGAGGCCGATGCCTGGAAATGGTCCGGTGGCGATATGCAGGGCATGGTCGCTTTGATCGGACTACAGTCACGCGGGATGCCCATGAACGTTGCCATCGACGGTGATGCCGCCCCGTATTGGGAACAGGGCAAGGAAATGTACTATACGCGCTATGGCCAGTTGGAGCTGAGCTGTGCCAACTGTCATGAAGACAATTGGGGCAATATGATCCGGGCAGATCACCTGAGCCAGGGAATGATCAACGGGTTCCCGACGTATCGCTTGAAACAGGCCAAGCTGATTTCGCGACACAATCGTTTCCGCGGTTGTATTCGTGATACGCGGGCGGAAACCTTTGCCGAAGGTTCAGACGAATTCCGTGCGCTGGAGCTTTATGTTGCCTCGCGTGGCAACGGGCTTTCAGTCGAAACCCCGGCCGTGCGCCAATAACGAACGACCCGCGTGGGCGATGTCCGACGCGGGTTTTTCAAGAGCATAACATTCACACATTAATATGTGTAACAGGAAAGCCGAAAGATGATTTCTCGACGTGACTTCTTGCAGGTTTCAATGGCGGCATCGGCTCTGTACGGAGCGTCCGGGTTTGGCAATTGGGCCAGGCTTTCCGCGCAGCAAAGTCTGACGCAGGATCAGCTGCTGGAGTTTGAGACCTTTGGCAATATCAGCCTGATCCATGTCACTGACATCCACGCGCAACTCAAACCGATTTACTTCCGTGAACCCGAGATAAACCTGGGTATCGGCGAGGCGAAAGGGCAGATGCCGCACGTCACGGGGGCCGCATTCCGCAAGGCCTACGGGATCGAGGATGGCAGCCCGTCCGCCTATGCGCTGACATACGACGACTTTGCGGCCCTGGCAAAGACCTACGGTCGGGTCGGTGGTTTGGACCGGGTCTCGACGGTGATCAATGCCATCCGTGCGGACCGGCCCGATGCCCTGCTTTTGGATGGCGGTGATACCTGGCACGGGTCTTACACCTGTTACCAGACGGCTGGTCAGGACATGGTCAATGTCATGAACGCGCTGAAACCTGATGCAATGACCTTTCATTGGGAGTTCACGCTGGGCAGCGACAGAGTTAACGAAATCGTCGAAGGGCTGCCCTTTGCCGCTTTGGGTCAGAACATTTTTGATGCCGAATGGGATGAACCTGCGGAATTGTTCAAGCCCTACAAGTTCTTTGACCGAGGCGGTGCAAAGGTTGCCGTGATCGGGCAGGCGTTCCCTTACATGCCAATTGCGAATCCGGGTTGGATGTTCCCTGAATACTCTTTCGGCATTCGGGATGAGAACATGCAGGCAATGGTCGACGAGGTTCGCGATGCCGGTGCCGATGTCGTCGTCGCCCTCAGCCATAACGGCTTTGACGTGGACAAGAAAATGGCCGGCCGGGTGCAGGGGATCGACGTGATCCTCAGTGGCCACACCCACGATGCGCTGCCCGAGCCGGTTCTGGTGGGCAAAACGCATATCATCGCGTCAGGCTCGAACGGCAAATTCGTCAGCCGCGTGGATCTGGATGTGCGGGATGGGCAGTTGATGGGGTTGAAGCACAAGCTGATCCCGATCTTCTCTGATGTTATCGCTCCGGATCCTGCGATCACCGCCCTGATAGATGAGCAGCGCGCGCCCTATGAGGAGACGCTCAGCGAAGTGATCGGCAGAACGGACTCGTTGCTCTATCGTCGCGGCAATTTCAACGGAACCTGGGATGACCTGATCTGTGATGCCCTGCTTAAGGAGCGGGAGGCAGACATTGCCATGTCCCCCGGTGTTCGTTGGGGGCCGTCGATCCTGCCGGGGCAGGAGATCACGCGCGAGGACATCTGGAACGTCACTTCGATGTCATATCCGAATGCCTATCGCACGGAAATGACGGGTGAGTTCATCCATGTGATCCTCGAGGATGTTGGCGACAACCTGTTCAACCCTGATCCCTACTACCAGCAGGGCGGCGACATGGTCCGTGTCGGTGGGCTGGGCTACCGCATCGACGTGACCAAGCCGCAAGGGCAGCGGATCAGCGAGATGACTCTGCTGAAGACAGGTGAAGCGATTGATCCGTCGAAAACCTATGTCGTGGCCGGCTGGGCCAGCGTCAACGAAGGCACCGAGGGTCCGCCGATCTGGGATGTCGTCGAAAACCACATTCGCAACCTTGGAACCGTAACGGTGCAAGAGAACACCAGCGTCGATGTCGTCGGCGCCTAAGAAACAGATGGAGACCTAAGAGATATGGATGACGCGTTCAAACCGTCCCGCCGGGCCTTCCTGAAAGGTAGTGCCGCGGTCGCCGCGGGGTCAGTTGCAGGTGCGGCAGTGGCAGAAACGCCCGACCCCCTGATAACAGAGCTTCAGGATTGGGCATCGTACACGGGTGCAGGCGTTGACGAGACACCTTATGGCATGCCGATCAGCTATGAATCCCATGTCGTGCGCCGCAATGTGGAATGGCTGACCGCCTCTCCGATTTCGTCGATCAACTTCACGCCGATCCACGCGCTTGATGGTACAATCACACCCCAGGGCTGCGCCTTTGAACGGCACCACTCGGGCGCGATTGAACTGCGCAAGGAAGACTATCGCCTGATGATCAACGGGCTGGTCGATCGCCCGCTGGTCTTTACGTATGACGACATCGAGCGGTTCCCGCGTGAAAACCACGTGTATTTCTGCGAATGCGCCGCGAATACCGGGATGGAGTGGGCAGGCGCGCAGCTCAACGGCGTGCAATTCACCCATGGTATGATCCACAACATGGAATATACCGGTGTTCCGCTGCGCACGCTGTTGCAGGAAGCTGGTGCCGATATCTCGCCCGACAAATGGGTCTATGTCGAGGGCGCGGACGCGTCGTCCAATGGCCGCTCCATTCCGATGGAAAAAGCGCTGGATGATGTGTTGGTGGCCTTCAAGGCAAATGGCGAGGCTCTGCGGATGGAACATGGCTATCCTGTGCGCCTGGTCGTGCCAGGCTGGGAAGGCAACATGTGGGTCAAATGGCTGCGCCGGATCGAGGTCGTCGACAGGGCGGTCGAAAGCCGCGAAGAAACTTCGAAATACACCGATGTCTATGCCGATGGCACGGCCCAGAAATGGACTTGGGTGATGGATGCGAAATCCGTCATAACCTCGCCCAGCCCGCAAATGCCGATCAAACATGGGCCCGGGCCGCTGGTGATTTCAGGGCTTGCATGGTCAGGCCACGGACAGATTACCCGTGTCGATGTATCCAAGGACGGCGGCATCACGTGGGAGACGGCACGCCTTGGCAAGCAGGGCGACACCAAGGCTTTGACACGTTTCTATCTCGACACGAATTGGGACGGGGCACCCATGCTCCTACAGGCCCGAGCAATGGATGAGACCGGCTATGTACAGCCAACCAAAGACCAGCTGCGCGAAAAGCGCGGCGAGAACTCGGTCTATCACAATAACTGTATCCAGACGTGGTACGTAAGCGCAGAGGGGATCGCCGAGAATGTCGAAGTCTCTTAGTCATGTTTTCCTGCCCGTATTCGGCGGCACGGCGTTGGTGCTTGCGGGGGCGTTGGTGTTCGCCAACCGAAACTTCGGCCAATCGAAGATCGAAACTTTGGAAACCCGGATTGGTCAGGTTGAGGCCCACGCTGCAGCCGCACAGGAAAAAGCGAAGACAGAAGCCGAACGAGCAGCCCAGCTTGAGCTCAAACTCCAGGAAATTCAGGCCGCCGCAGCGGAACGGGTTGCGAATGGCGCGAACCTGACCGCACCTGCGCCCAGCCGCGAGGGCACCTATGGGCTTGGACGGCCTGCGCTGGAGGAAGAGATCGCGGCCTGGGACGTTGACGTTTTGCCGGACGGGCGGGGCTTGCCTGTCGGATCGGGCGACGTTTGGACCGGGGAAGAAGTATTTGCCGACCGCTGCGCGTCATGTCACGGAGAGTTCGCGGAAGGTGTGGACAACTGGCCCGTTCTTGCCGGTGGGTTCGATACGCTTGCAAACGAAGATCCCGTCAAGACCGTCGGGTCATACTGGCCGCATTTGTCTACTGCCTGGGATTACATTTCCCGATCCATGCCATTTGGCGAGGCGGGCACTTTGACCGCGGATGAGACCTATGCGATTGTTGCCTACATCCTGTATTCAAATGATTTGGTGGATGACGATTTCGAACTGAGCAACGAAAACTTCGCCGAATTCGAGATGTACAACAAGGACGGTTTTGTCGTCGATACACGACCCGAGACCGAGTACGCCGAATGGCGCAAAGAGCCTTGCATGGAAAACTGCAAGGCAGAGTCCGCTGTCACGATGCGTTCCGTTTTTCTGGTCGAGACGCCGCCCGAAGGTGGGTCGAACTCGGTGATGAATGATGCCACCGTTGAGGGGTTGCCGACATTCACTGCGGACGGCCCGTCGTTCATTCCGGCAGCGGCACCCAAGCCCGAGGAAGAAGCCGCTGCGGAGCCAGCCGTTCAAGAGGCCGAAGAGACCGACGAAGCAACGGAACTGGTTGCCGCCGGAGCGAAAGTCTTCAAGAAGTGTAAAGCCTGCCATCAGGTGGGTGAAGGTGCAAAGCACGGTACCGGGCCGGCGTTGAACGGAATAGTCGGGGCCAATGCAGGATCGGTCGAGGGGTTCAAATACTCCAAGGCGATGAAAGCCGCATCCGAAGCCGGCCTTGTTTGGACGGATGAGGAAATGGCGGCCTTCCTGACGAAACCCAAGGATTACATGAAGGGCACGCGAATGTCTTTTGCGGGGCTCAGGAAGCCAGACGACGTTGAGGCCGTGATTGTCTACCTCAAATCGTTCGGAAGCTGATCGTGCGGTGGTCGGGCATAGTGGCGTGTGCGGCGGTTGTGGCGGCTTTCGCCACATCGACCTGCGCAACCGAAGACCTTGGTGATGCCGAGGCCGGGAAAACAGTGTTCGCCAAATGCAAAGGCTGCCATCAGGTTGGCGAAGGCGCGGAAAACAAAATCGGTCCGCATCTGAATGGTGTCTTTGGGCGCAAGGCCGCAGGTCTCGATGATTTCAATTATTCCAAAAGCCTTATGCGCGCGGGAAATTCGGGTTTGGAATGGCACGCTGACACCTTGTCAGCCTATATCGAAAATCCCCGTGCATTCGCCTCGGGCACAAGGATGAGCTTTCGCGGTCTGAAAGACCCGGAAGACCGGGCCAATGTGATTGCCTATTTGCGGGGGTTTTCAGACAACCCTCGGGACATTCCCGAAGCGGACCCAACCGCGAAAGGCACGGACCATTCCGTCGATCCAGCGATCCTGGCGATTCAGGGAGATCCCGAATACGGCGCATATCTCAGCAGCGAATGCACGACGTGCCATCAGATCGAGGGAAGTGACGAGGGTATCCCGTCGATCGTGTATTGGCCCGACGAGGATTTTGTCGTCGCCATGCACGCATACAAGGACAAAAAGCGGCCACACCCGGTTATGCAAATGATCGCCGGAAGGCTGAGCAATGACGAGATTGCGGCGTTGGCCGCATATTTCAATAACCCAGAGTAATTGTGCCTAAGGGGAGGAAACGCGATGACACTCAATAGACGTACATTTCTAGGAGCCGCCGGGGTGGCGGCAGCCGGATTATCTGCACCGATGGTTCTGGCTCAGGGCAGGCCCCGGGTCGTTGTCGTCGGCGGCGGTGCAGGCGGCGCTACGGCTGCCCGTTATATTGCGAAGGACAGCAAAGGTGAGATCGACGTGACGCTGATCGAGCCGTCGCGGACTTACTACACCTGCTTCTTCTCGAACCTGTATCTTGGAGGGTTCCAGGAACTTTCGGATATCGCGCACAGCTATGGAACGCTTGCTGCCGATTATGGGATAAACGTGGTCCACGATTGGGCCATCGGTGTTGACCGCGATGCCAAGACTGTATCCTTGGCCGGGGGTGGCTCGGTCCCGTATGACAAGCTGATCCTCAGCCCGGGTATCGATTTTGTTGACGGGGCTGTTGAAGGCTGGGACGTCTCGGCGCAAAACAAGATGCCGCATGCGTACAAGGCCGGCTCGCAGACAGAGCTTCTGAAAGCTCAGATCATGGCGATGCCCGAAGGCGGTACTTTTGCGATGGTTGCACCACCGAACCCGTACCGCTGCCCGCCCGGACCCTATGAGAGGGTCTCGATGGTTGCGCATGTTCTGAAAGCAAACAATCCCACCGCGAAAATCATCGTGGCGGATCCGAAGCCGAAGTTTTCGAAGATGGCATTGTTCCAGGAAGGCTGGGCAAACCATTACGAAGGCATGGTCGACTGGATTGGTGAAGACTTCGGTGGTGGAAATGTCTCGGTAAACCCGGACGCGATGACGGTGACCATCGACGGAGAAGAGACCAAAGTCGACGTCTGCAACGTGATCCCGGCGATGAAAGCCGGACGCATTGTCGAAATGGCCGGAGTGACCGAAGGCAACTGGGCGCCGGTGAACGCCGCGGACATGTCCTCCAAGGCGGATCCGGACATCTATGTCCTGGGCGATGCCAGCCAGCAGGGTGACATGCCGAAATCGGGTTTCTCGGCCAACAGTCAGGCGAAAGTGTGCGCGAATGCCGTGCGAGGCGCGTTGACCGGATCCAAGGTGTTCCCGGCCAAGTTCTCCAACACCTGCTGGTCGCTGATCGACACGGATGATGGCGTGAAGGTTGGCGCAACCTACGAGGCGACGCCGGAAAAAATCGCCAAGGTGGACGGCTTCATCAGCCAGACCGGCGAAGATGCCGATCTGAGAAAAGCAACGTATGAAGAGTCGCTGGGTTGGTATGCCGGTATCACCTCGGACATGTTTGGATAGAAGTTCTCGGGGGTTTTGACACGCGTCAAAGCCCCCGAAGCTCAATCTGAGAAACTGCGGCTCAGGAGGAGGATCAAGATCATGAAACACTTAATCATCACGGCCGCGTTTTTTGCGGTCTCTGCCAGTCAAGGGCTTGCCGAGGATATCATCACGACCCCCTTTGACGGAAGTTTTGATGATGCCACCTTCGCGGTCGAATCCGCCATTGTCGGGCAGGGGTTGGTCATCGACTATGTGAGCCACGTTGGCGAAATGTTGAACCGAACGGGCGCTGATGTCGGCAGCGACAAACAGATATTCGCGGCGGCGGACATCTTTATTTTTTGCTCGGCAAAGATTTCGCGAGAGGTGATGGAAGCTGATCCGATGAATATCGGATATTGCCCATACGGGATTTTCGTGGCCGAGGACGATGACGGGGTGAAGGTCGGATACCGAAGCTATCCGGATGGCCCAATGCAAAAGGTCCAGACCCTGTTGTCTGGAATCGTTGAAGAGGCCGTTGGGGATTGAAATGAACTACCGGCAGTATTTTCGAGATCAACTAGATCAACTGAAACAGGAAGGAAACTACCGGATTTTTGCTGACCTCGAACGTCAGTGCGGCGCGTTTCCTAAGGCGCGCAGTTACGCAGGGGGTGGTCCCGAAAAAGTCACTGTCTGGTGCTCGAACGACTATCTTGGAATGGGACAGCATCCCAAGGTTCTTGCGGCCATGCACGAGGCGATCGACAAATGCGGTGCAGGTGCCGGTGGGACGCGGAATATCTCGGGGACCACGCACGAACATGTGCTGTTGGAGCAGGAACTTGCGGACCTTCACGGCAAGCACGCGGCATTGCTGTTCACGTCTGGTTACGTATCCAATTGGGCCGCCTTGGGAACCTTGGCGTCCCGCATTCCTGGCATCACGGTTCTGTCCGACGAATTGAACCATGCCTCGATGATCGAGGGGATTCGTCACAGCCGTTGTCAAAAGCGGATCTGGAAGCACAACGATCTTGAGGACCTTGAAAGACATCTTGCGGACCTGCCTGCAAATGCGCCCAAGCTGATCGCGTTTGAAAGCGTCTATTCCATGGATGGCGATATTGCACCGATTGCCGAGATCTGTGATCTGGCGGACCAATATGGCGCGATGACCTATCTGGATGAGGTTCACGCGGTCGGGCTGTACGGTCCGCGCGGCGGTGGCATCGCCGAGCGCGAGGGCCTGATGGACCGCCTGACCGTGATTGAAGGGACTTTGGGCAAGGCGTTCGGCGTGGTCGGTGGGTACATCGCGGCGTCGAAAGAGCTTGTCGACTTTGTCCGATCCTTTGCCAGCGGATTTATTTTCACCACTGCTTTGCCTCCGGCCGTGGCGGCAGGAGCTGCGGCTTCGGTGAAGCACCTGAAGCAAAGCAATGCAGAGCGGCAACAGCACAATAAGCGCGTGCGCGAAGTCCGGGACAGGCTGGACGATCTGGGTATTCCCCATACACCGAACCCAAGCCACATCATTCCGGTCATGGTCGGCGATCCGGTCAAGTGTCGATTCATTTCGGATGTGCTGATGCGTGACTATGGGATCTACATCCAGCCCATCAACTATCCAACTGTTCCCAAAGGAACGGAACGTCTGCGGATTACGCCGTCGCCGGTGCACACCTGTGAAGACGTGGACCGGCTGGTATCTGCATTGGGCGAGTTGTGGACGCAATGCCAATTGGCGCGCAGGCCAATGGCTGCGCAATGACGCTGACGAATTGACCAAAGACAAAGACACACACGCAACGTAGTGAGAGTTTCTGTCCATGGAGAGGCTCATCGATTTGCTGGGAGACCCGGGCACCCTGGCGTTTGCCGGAGTGCTGGTCGGTATCTTGTTCGGCGTTACGGCTCAGAAGTCCCATTTTTGTTTGCGCGCATCGACGGTGGAAGTCGCCGAAGGTAAGTTTGGCCCCCGCTTGGCGGTTTGGCTGATCGCCTTTACCGCGGCACTGACGCTGGTACAGGCGCTTGTCTCGCTTGAATTGCTGGACCTTTCCGAGGCACGCGCGATCGCGTCAACCGGCAGCCTTAGCGGTGCGATTATTGGTGGGGCGATGTTTGGCATCGGCATGGTTCTTGCGCGTGGATGTGCCTCTCGCCTGCTGGTGTTGGCATCATGCGGCAATCTGCGAGCACTTGTGACAGGATTGATTTTGACCTTGGTGGCTCAGGCCGCCTACACAGGCGTTCTCAGCCCCGCCCGTGAAGCGATTTCCGGTCTGTGGACCATCTCGGGAGGCGCAGAGCGCGATCTTGCAGAAATAATGGGGTTCCCCCCATCGGTCTATTCGGCCGTTGCCGCAATTGGATTTGTCCTGTCGATCGTGTTTGCCCTTCACAGGAAAGTCGCGCCTGCAAAGATCGTGACAGCCGCCGGAGTTGGCGGGGCAGTGGCGCTTGGATGGTTCATGACGTTTTCCATCGCGCTGGCATCCTTTGAGGTCGTCCCCGTGTCTTCGGTGACGTTTACCGGCCCGGCCACAGACACGCTGATGGCGTTGGTTGCAGAGCGAAATGTGGTGCTGTCTTTCGGTATCGGTCTTGTGCCGGGCGTGGCCATTGGCGCAGCAGGATCTGCCATCATTTCCGGTGAGTGGAGGATCGAGCGTTTTGGCTCGGACACTCCGATGGAACGGTACCTCGTCGGAGCTGTCTTCACGGGGTTCGGGGCGATGCTGGCCGGAGGTTGCGCCGTGGGCGCCGGACTTTCAGGCGGGTCCGCCCTGTCATTGACAGCCTGGTTTGCCGTTTTCTTCATGTGGGTTGGGGCGATAGGCACGCACAGGTTTTTGATGCGGCTGCCGGTATTGCAGCATTCCTGACTTACTCGAACTCCATCTGTTCGAAAACGCGCCCGGCGTTCTTGGTTGCCAGCTCCTCGAACGCGTCCAGGTGGGCATAGGGGGACTGATCGACATAATAGGCTTCGGTCAGATCGCCGCCTGCATCCATATGTTCTTGAATTCTGGTTCGCAGATACACCAGGTAATCGCGCGTATAGCGGCGCACCTGATCCATATTCGTGGGATGACCGTGCCCGGGTATGACATATGTGGCATTCAAAGCCTCGAACTCGTTGTCCCAGGTTTCCAGCCAATCCGCGGTATAGGTATCCTGAAAGATCGGCAGCATGCGCTCGTGGAACGCCATGTCACCCGCGATGACAAGGCTTTGGTTCGGCAACCAGATCGAGATATCGCCGGGGCTGTGGGCCGGTCCGAGGTATTTGGCCTCGATCCGGAAGTCGCCCATCTCAATCACGTATTCATCATCGAATGTCTCGGTTGGGCCTGCCAGAAACGTTCCCTCTGCCTTGTCCTGATTGTATCGTTTCATTCCCTCCAGAATCTGAGGGCCATATTCCTCGAACTCGGCAGCTGCATCCGAATGGGCGACGATTGGAACCCCGATTTCCGACCAGTAGGCATTGCCAAGCATCGCGTGCCCCTGACCGTTCTCGTTGAAGACAAGCGTGACCGGCTGATCCGTAATCGCCTGAATTTCCTTGTGAAGCGCTTGGGCAAGGACATAGGCGGCACCGCCGTTGACAACGACCACGCCCTCACCTGTTACGATGAAGCTCAGGTTGTTGTTGTGACCAGAGTTTTCGTAGGTCGGCGGAGCGGTTGCGCCAATGGCGGAATAGACGCCAGGGATGAATTCGACCGGCTTGGAATACAGAACGCTTTGCGGATACTGGTCTGCAATATCCTCGCTTGCCCAAGCTGGTGTGACTAAAGCAACCGCAATCCCGAATGATCGTATCATGACGCCTCTCCAATGAATCTGTAGGCCGAGTCGGTCTTTTCGACGCGGCCAATTCCACCGTTCGGCAAGTGGAAGCCAATTATTCTCTTTTTTTCTTCGGAAACCTGATCCAGCAGAGAGTAACGCGCAGCTGCGGCGACCTGGGGATCCTGATCCGTTCCACTGTGCCAATCGGGGTGCTCAAAGGCCACGTGCGGATTCCCCAGCGCGTCGCCGACGACCATCACGGACTCATTCCCATTTCGAAGCTCAAAAGCCATGTGACCGGGCGTGTGCCCAAAGCTTGCCCGTGCCGCAATGCCCGGAAGTATCTCTTGCCCATCCTCGAAGAACGCGACCTGATCTTCAATTGCTTCCAATCGCCGTTTTGCACCGGCCGCGAACGCGGTGCGATCTTCACCTATCGTGTCCACCGTTGAGGGGTTCCACCAATAATCCCATTCTTTGCGCCCAATGAGGTGCGTCGCATTTGGGAAAAGCAGGTCGTCGAAATCATCCAGAACACCCCAGATATGATCCGGGTGCGCGTGGGTGAAAACCACATGCGTGACACTTTCGGGCGACAGGCCGATTGCTTCAAAAGTTTCCATCAGTTTGCCCGATGTGGGCATGAAGTCCGGCCCCGCTCCAGCATCGAACAGCACGGTGTTTTCATCATCTCGATAAAGCGTGACGTTGCACTCTGGCTCGTACTTGGTCGCGTCCGCTTGATTGCGGGTCAGAAATTGCTCGACCTCCTCTTTGGGCATGGCTCCGAAAACAACATCAGGTGGCAATGACAGGTATCCGTCTGACACGGTCGTAATTCGGGCTGAAGGACCGAGCCGCAGCTCTGCTTGCACGATCCTGGCTTGAGCTCCAAGTGCCGCAAGACACGTGGCATTGAACAGGAAGCTGCGTCGGGACAAAGAAATTCCATTCATACGAAATCATTAAAATGAATATTTTTATTTGTAAACGATGGAAGTACCAACAATGGATCATTCCACGACGCTGAAAAACCGGCCGGGTCTTCTTTGTGAATGGGCGAAGAACGGTTTTCAGCGGTGGTAAATGGAGACGACACCAAGGTCATGCGCAAAGTGAACGTGCAGCGCAATCCGCGCCATGATGGTTTGCCGAGGAAGAGATGATGTCGGAAAGGCGATTGTTACGTGACCTCGAAACAGGGGAGAGGCCCAGCCGCTGAACGACGGCGACGGCAGACGCAGCTTTCCACCGAAAAATCCCGGCCCATCTGCGTCAAAGCGCATTGTTCTCATCCCGCTGTGCTTGTAAGGAAATTGCACGGCCCCAGGGGCTGCGCCGTGCGGGCGTGATGGAATGGTAGACATATCAGACTTAAAATCTGAAGGGCGTATGCCCGTGTGGGTTCGAGTCCCACCGCCCGCACCAAAAAACCGTATAAGCGTTTTTAAAAAAACAAATAAAAATATGGCACCTTTCGTGCCCCACATTCTGCCCCACACTTGGTGAGGTATGCTTGCCAATCGGGCGGCCTTTTCTTCGATTAGACTTTCCAGTTCAGCAACCTTCGCCAGATTGACGCCTGTGCCCTGGTGAATCATCCATTTGCTGTCTTTCTCTGTGCACAAGAACGATTGATCCGATCGAAATGGCGTGTAGACCATTCACTAATTTTCCAGGGAGGACCCCACAGGCTCTGAAACTCGATCAGTCTGGAGCCTGGTCTTCGCTTGGCCTACAGTGTTGCTGGGCCTCTCCAACCGAAAAAGGAGCTCCTATGTCCCGACTTTCAGAACGCACAGACTTTGCCACCGAAATCTGCAAGCAGGCTGGGGTAGTGGCCAAAAAGTTCTTTGCAGATCGGGTCAATCTTGTCGTTGATCAAAAAGGCGCTCAGGACTGGGTTAGCGAGGCGGACAGGAGCGTTGAGACTTTCATTCGTCAAAAGATCGCGGAAACTTGGCCCAAAGATGGCGTTTACGGTGAAGAACATGGCGCGGTAGCGGGAGAGAGTGGCTTTGACTGGGTTATTGATCCAATTGATGGAACCACGAATTTCGTGAACGGTATTCCAGCATGGACCATTGTTCTGGCTGGTGTCACCAACGGCCAAACGGAGATTGGCGTGATCCATGATCCAAACGTGGATGAAACATTTGTCGCAACGCGCGGAGAAACAGCGACACTTAACGGATCACCGATACGCGTCGCTTCAGGAGTGCCGTTGCGCGACGGAACTGTGGCCGTAGGATACTCGAACCGGATTGAGAGCCGTCATGTTTTACCCGTGATCGAGGACCTGATCGAACACGGGGCGATGTTTCATAGAAATGCCAGCGGCGCGCTTTCGTTGGCTTACGTCGCTGCCGGACGCCTTCTGGGCTATGTCGAGGAACACATGAATGCTTGGGATTGTCTGGCTGGGCAATTGCTGGTCGCGGAAGCGGGCGGCGTTGTTGAGGATCAGAACGCCGATGCGATGATCCGAGACGGCGGGCGCGTGATCGCAGGCACGCCAGATGTGTTCGAGACGTTGCGTGAGATCGCAGAGAAGGCTTGGAACGCTTAGCTCCTACGTCAAAGAGACCCAACATGAAACAGGCTCGAGCGTAGCTAAATCTGCCTGCCAGAAATGGCCTTGTGAGGGTTGGTCGTGCTTGCGGTCTATCGAACAATCCGAAAGTGCGCACCAAAGCAATGTGCCCACTGCCCCGTGTGTCGCGATTGCAAGATCCCCGGCATAATGCGTCTGGATTATCTCTGTTACTGCGCGATGAATGCGTCTCTGCGCCTCGACAGCTGTTTCCCAACCGCAATAGCTCGTATTCGGCTGCGCAAAGAAAGCATCGGCCGCGGCCTCGAAATCGTCCCGAGGCAAGTAACCGGTTGCGCTGCGGTCGTTCTCACCAAGGCCCAAGTTGCAATTCACGGGTAGCGCTCGTGGTGCAGCAAGAATCTCACCTGTTTCGCGGGCCTTCCGCTCGCCACTGGTCCATATCTGCGTCACGTTGGACAAGACTTCACTGGATGCAAACTCAGTAGCGCGTTTGCGGCCCACAGCATTCAAGCCCCACTCAGTTATCGGGACGGCCGGATCGACAGAGACCTCGGGGTGCGAGATGATAATGAGTTTCGGCATTTAATCCGGCAAAAGAACGGGGCCTTTGTCAGCAAAGCCCATTTTGATTTCGGTGCCGGGATCAAGCGGCGCATCGACGTCATCGTGTACGGCAAAAACCTGACCGAATTCACCGGTCAGCGTGTATTCCATCCGAACGCCGACATAGGTCGCCTTGGCCACCGTGGCTGGGATGCCTTGGTGTGAACCGATGACCAAACGTGAGGGTCGCACGGCGATGGTCGCAGGTCCTTCGGACAAACCTCGACGTGGTAGCGTGTGGCGATACCCTTCTATTTCTATCGTTGCCGCTTCGCCATTGATTTCGACGATTTGGCACTCCAAAAGGTTTGCCTCGCCTATGAAATCAGCGACAAATCGGTCGTTCGGGGCGTCGTAAAGCTGGCGGGGTGTGCCCATTTGGGCGATTGCTGCGTTACGCATGACAACAATCTCATCCGAGACCGCCAGCGCCTCCTCCTGATCGTGGGTCACGTAGACAACTGTCAAACCAAGATCTTGCTGGATTGCCCGAATATCCTCTCGCACCTGACGGCGAAGCTTGGCATCGAGGTTGGACAGCGGCTCGTCGAACAGCAGAACCTGCGGCTCAAGAACCAGCGCGCGGGCGACTGCAACACGCTGTTGTTGACCCCCTGACAGTTCAGAGGGAAGACGGCTGTCGAACCCCTGAAGCCCAACCAGTTCCAGCCCATTCAGAGCGCGGCTGCGGGCTTCATCCTTTGCAAAGCCCGAGAATGTGAGGCCATACATCACGTTTTCCAGCACGCTCATGTGAGGGAAAAGCGCGTATGACTGGAACACCATGGATACGTCACGGTCGGTTGCGGGCAATTTGGTCACGTCTCGATCTCCGATCAGGATCTTGCCCGAGCTTGCCATTTCCAACCCGGCAATCATGCGCAGAGTCGTTGTTTTCCCACAGCCTGACGGGCCAAGCAGTGTGACGAGCTTTCCCGCCTCGACGTTCAGGTTGATGTTGTCGACGGCAACGACATCCTTGCCGAACACTTTCGACACGTTCTCAAAGCGTACCGGGGCGGCCTTGGAACCGATTTTGGTGTCGGTCATGGCGATGTCTCCGTAGCGTGCTGCGTGCGTCGGCCAATCTGGACCCGACCGACGAGAAGTTGCAATAAGCCGACCGCCGCGAGCATCACGAAGATCAGCGTCGTCGAATAGGCGATCGCAAGGCCATAGTCGTTGTTCTCGACTCGACCGATGATGTAGCTGGTCGCCATGTCATATTCTGCGCTGACCAGAAAGATGACGGCCGAGATCGCCGTCATGGCGCGCACAAAGCTGTATACAAGCGCGGCAAGTATCGCAGGGCGCAACAGCGGCAGAATGATATTTCGGAACGTCTGCCACGAGTTTGCACCAAGGGTCAGCGAGGATTCATCAAGGCTGCGGTCAAGCTGCGACATGCTCGCGATCCCCGCACGAACGCCGACCGGCATATTGCGGAAGATGAAGCTGACAACGAGAATGACACCCGTACCCGTGATTTCAATTGGCGGAACGTTGAAGGCCAGGATGTAGCTGACGCCGATCACTGTCCCGGGGATAGCGAAGGACAGCATTGTTCCAAATTCGAAAGCGTTCTTGCCTGCAAAACTTTGTCTTGTCAGCAGATAGGCGGTCACCAGGCCAACGGCGGCAGTCAATGGCGCAGCAATGGCCGCGATGGTTATGGTGGTCCAGAAACTGTCCCAAGCTGCCCCGGTCCAGCGAATACCCTCTTCTTCGAAGCGGACCGAGAATGCAGTGATATAGTGTTTGATCGTCAGCGAGTTATCGACGCCCCACAGCTCGACAACACTGCCGTAAATGATCATCGCGTAGACAACAATTGTGAACAGCGCCCAACCCAGAGCGACGAGCAGTACCGGAACAGAAAGGCCAGTGGGCATCAGTGGATGAACGCCGGCATCCCCTTTGCCAGTGACGGTTGTATAGCTTTTCTTCCCCAGCCAGACACGCTGCGCGTAGAAGGCGGAAAGAGTGAAGAACAGAAGCACCATGGCCAGAACCGCGGCCCTGCCCTGATCGTACTGAGCGCCGACGATGGCAAAGAATATCTCGGTCGAAAGCACGTCGAAATTCCCGCCCAATACAAGCGGATTTCCGAAATCGGCCATGCTTTCGATGAAGCCCAGAAGAAATGCGTTCGCAAGACCAGGCCGCATCAGGGGCAAGGAAACCGTCTTGAATGTCTGCCATCTGCTGGCGCGGAGCGTTTGCGCCGCTTCTTCCATCGACGGAGAGACACCTTCAACCACACCGATCAGAACAAGAAACGCAATTGGCGTAAACGCGAGTGTCTGCGCGATCAGGATGCCCGGCATTCCGTAAAGCCAGCGTGTCGGTTGCGTGCCGAACAGTTCGGCAAAGAACCGGGTGACGGACCCGGACAGGCCAAAAAGCAGGATCAGCGCCAGGCCGATCACGAATGGCGGGGTGATTATTGGCAGAACGGTCAGAGCGCGCAACGCGCGCTTGTAGCGGAAACCCGAACGCGTCACGACCAACGCGAAACATAGGCCGAGGATCGTTGTGATGAAGCCAACGAGGATGGCAAGGAAAAGTGAGTTCCAGGCCGCACCGCATCGGGCACCATGAAAACACCCCAGGCCCCACAGTCGATCATCGAAAAACTTTGAGAAGAAAACTGCGATGGAATACGCGCCGTCTTCGGTGATGAAGGCAGCGAAAAGCATCTTCGCGATGGGGAAAAAGACAAACGCGGTGACAATTGTAATAACGCCTCCGATGGCGCTTACGACAAAGACGTCACCGTTAATGGCACCCCTTGCCGCGATCCCCTGAGTAAGCAGGAACAGAAAGCTCGAGGCACATATCATCGCGCCATAGCCCATGCCGAACTGACGGTCGCCAAGTTCGCCAAACATCGCCTCCAACCAATGAAAGTTGAAACCTCTGATGCCAATGCTGAACCCCTGAGCGATCAGCCAGCCAAAGCCAAGCGCCCCTGACAGGATCAAGATGCGGGCGTAAACTGGATCAGATTTGGTGCGCTTCAACACCAGAAGCGGCAGGGCCAGTGCGATCAAAAGCGGAGCGAGCCAAAGTTTTTCACCTTGCCCAATCAGAAACGCAGCGGGGGCGTAACCCTCATCGAATGGATAGCCGTCCAAAAGCCACTCGAACGACCAAAGGCCACCGTCGACCATGTACCAAGGTAACAGGCAGAATCCGACCCACCCGGCCGTGATCCAGAAGATCAGGACCGGATGGGTCGTTTTTGAAGTCTGGTCAGTCATTTACTGCGGCAGAGTCGAAACCTCTTCGTCCCATTTCTGCAACAGACGCTTCCGTTCGTCTGAGGAACCATACTTTTTGAAGTCATAATCAATCAGCTTGATCTGACTCATGTCAGGCGCGCTCTCCGAAGTTTTCGCGTTCTTGTTCGACGGCACCTGAAACGCGTTGACCTGAAGAGCAAGATTCTGAGCTTCTGGAGACAGCGCCCAGTCATAGAACTTTTTCGCCTCTTCTTCGTTGCGCGCCCCTTTGACAATCGACATCGAGCCGATTTCGTATCCCGTGCCCTCGCATGGCGCGACGACCTTAATCGGGAATCCTGAAACGGCCTGCTTTACAGCATCATGCATGAAGACGATACCAATGGTGTTCTCACCACGACCGGCCGCCTTGATCGGCGCGGACCCGGACTTGGTATATTGGTTGATGTTCGAATGCAGACCCTTCATGAACTCAAAGCCTTCGTCCTCGCCAAAGATCTGAACCATCGACGCCAGCGTGGTATAGGCCGTACCTGATGAGTTCGGATTCGCCATCTGAACGTGGCCCTTGTATTCGGGCTTCAGCAGGTCTTTCCAACAGGCCGGTTCGGGCAGGTTGTTTGCAGCGATAAGATCGGAATTGTAGCCGTAGCCAAGTGCGCCCGAATAGATGCCGATCGTTCTGTTGCCCGCGCTTTCTGCCTGGGATATCGCCCAATCATGAAGCTGGTCGCGCATGGGCGAAATGTATTCCATCGTCAGGCCCTCTTCAGCGGCCTGCAAGTGCGGATCACCCGTACCACCCCACCAAACGTCTCCTTTCGGGTTCGAGCTTTCGGCGCGTATTTGTGCAAAGGTTTCCCCTGATGACTTCCGGGTCATGTTGACGTCGATGCCCGTCGCATCTTCAAAGCTGCGCGCCATCAGTTGGCACCAGTCTTCTTGCGCCGAACAATAAAGTGTCAGCTTGTCGGCCTGTGCCGCCGACAGTGACGCTGCCAGGGCGATCACCGATCCAACCGTGGTGGATATCAATTTCCTCATTTTCTTCCTCCCTTTGAGCTTGATGCGTCCGGGTTTCCCGGTTCTTTCATGCCCTTCCTCATGCAGCCTGTCGAAGTTTCTTTATGACAGTTTTGACTTCTGGATTGTCTGTCAGATTGTTCAGTAAATCTGACAGGTCGCTTTCTTGAACCAACTTTGCGGCCTTTGCCGGTGAAAACCAGTGACGCGTGCGTTCACCTTTTTCCTTCCAGCTTCGCTTCAGCTTTTCGACGACCATCGGATAAAGGGTGACGCGGCAGCGAACGCTGCTTCGCCCCTCGTATCGTTTGTCATAGAAAAAATGACCGATTGGCCGTTTCGATATGGTGCCGACGGCGCCAGCTTCTTCTTGCGCTTCGATTTCAGCAGCTTGCCATGGTTTTTTGCCGTCCATTAGCCATCCTTTCGGGATAACCCACCGGCCGGTATCCCGCGAAGTGACCATAAGAACGCGTAACTTGCCAGTCTTGTCCCAGCGCATCGGAAGCGCCGCAATCTGATCTGCCGTTTCGCTGTCGCCCATGCCGCCTCTCAATGCCACACGATCAAGAACCAAAAAGGAAGCTGTTTTGTTGGCAAGTTGGCCGGTCAACGCTTTGCCTTGGCTCGTATTCTGAATTTGATCAGCCTGTGCATCTTTGCTTTGCGCTTCGAAATACTTGTGTTCGCTCGAATTCTCACAACCTTCCGAGGGTTATGCAACAAAAAATATTGCATTATGACCGAAAGCCCACAAAAGTGGGTTTCGAAACCTAGTCGGGTCGTCGGATGTCCAAAACTAAAACGCGCGGCAAAATGTCTGAAAAGAACCACAGCCGGGTAAAGAAATCCGACCGGCGCCAACAGATATTGCTGGAACTGAAGCTGCGCCCGCATGTTCGCATCAACGAACTGGCGCAGCGGTTCAACGTCTCCACCGAGACGGTACGCAGAGATTTTGATGCTCTGTCGAATGATGGCTTGATCGCGCGGGCACACGGGGGGGCATCGGCCGCCGCGCAAGGGCACTATCCGGGTTTGGATGAAAGAACAAACGCACAGGTTGAGGAACGCGAACGGATAGGTGCCACAGCGGCAGAACTGATCCAGGGCGGCGAAACGGTCATGATCGATTCCGGCTCGACCACAATCGAAATGGCACGTGCGCTGGCTTATATTGGCACATCTTGCACCGTAATCACCAATTCCATTCCCATAGCCATGACCCTTGGCCATGGGGCTGCACAAGTGCTGTTATGCCCGGGGGAATACTTGGCAACCGAGTCTGCAACGATCGGAACCGAGACGCTGGAGTTTCTGTCCCGCTTCAACGTCGACAGGTGCATGATCGGTTCCTCGGGGTTTTCGACCGAAGGCCCTTCAGAAACGGTGCGCGGCTTTGCGGCAATTAAGAGAGCAATGCTGTCGCGCGCCGAGAAACGGCACCTTCTTGTTGATTCCGGGAAATTCGGCCGGAAAGGCCTGTCTCAAGTAGGGGGCCTTGACGACCTGGATTCAATAGTCACCGACAAAAAACCGACAGGAGAATTGCATAACGCCATTGAAAGCGCCCGAGTCGACGTTCTCGTCGCCGGGTAGATATGAAATGACTGATTAACGGCGGATAAAAAGCACCGCACTTGACTGGGAGGAAAACATGAAGATCGATATCAAACTATTGCTTGGGGCATCTGCAATCGCGCTCATGTCGATAAGTGGAACGGCGTCGGCGCAGGATTGTCCGCGCGGTGACTTGGACGAGCGTTTTTGTGATGCCGACGGGGATTTGATCGCGGATATCCCCACGGATCCTTCCGAGCAGATAGATCCCGACACTTTGATTTTTGCCTATACGCCGGTTGAAGACCCCGCCGTATACAAAACCGCGTGGTCAGATTTTCTTGACCATTTGAAAGCGGAAACTGGCAAGGACGTCGTCTTTTTCCCTGTTCAAAACAACGCGGCCCAGATCGAGGCGATGCGTTCGGGCCGTTTGCACATTGCAGGCTTCAACACCGGTTCCAACCCACTGGCGGTAAACTGCGCCGGGTTCCGTCCGTTCACGATCATGGCTTCGAAGGACGGTAATTTTGGTTACGAGATGGAGATCATCACCTATCCGGGTTCGGGCATCGAAAAGGTCGAAGACATCAAGGGGAAGCAACTGGCTTTCACCTCACCTACATCCAACTCGGGATTCAAAGCGCCCTCGGCGATCCTGAAAAGCGATTTTGATCTTCTGCCCGAACGCGATTTCGAACCTGTCTACTCGGGCAAGCACGACAACTCGATCCTGGGTGTCGCCAACAAGGATTACCTGGCGGCATCGATCGCGAACTCGGTAAAATCCCGGATGATCTCGCGCGATGTGATCAAGGAAGATGATGTCGTTACGATCTACAAGTCGCAGACCTTCCCGACCACAGGATTTGGGACCGTTTACAACCTGACGCCCGAGTTGCAGGAAAAAATCCGCAATGCGTTTTTCAATTTCGAATGGGAAGGCACGACACTGGAGGCGGAGTTCTCGAAATCGAACGAAGGCCAATTCCTCGAGATGACCTATCAGGAATTCTGGGACGTCATTCGCAAAATTGACGCGGCAAATGGCGTCTCTTACGCCTGCCAGTAATTTTTGGCTCATCCGGCGGGCCTGAAAGGGCCCGCTGTTCACCCTAATCTGGGGCATTTCATGCTGCGTCTTCAAAAGCTGACGAAAACATACAAGACCGGAGATCGGGCCCTGAAGGCGATCGATCTTGAGGTTCCCAAAGGACAGGTTCTGGCGTTGATCGGGCCCTCGGGCGCGGGCAAATCGACCATGATCCGCTGTGTCAACCGGTTGGTTGAACCGACAAGCGGCGGTGTCCTTCTGGATGACGTTGACGTGACCAAACTCGGATCGGGCGCGCTGAGGAAAGCACGCCGCCAAATGGGCATGATCTTTCAGGAATATGCGTTGGTCGAACGCCTCACGGTGATGGAAAACGTATTGTCCGGCAGGCTGGGATACGTGGGATTCTGGCGCAGTTTCCTGCGGCGGTATCCGCAATCGGACGTGGACGAAGCCTTTCGCTTGCTTGATCGGGTGGGGCTGCTGCACATGGCGGACAAACGGGCGGATGAACTGTCGGGTGGTCAACGCCAAAGGGTGGGCATCTGCCGCGCCTTGATTCAAAACCCGAAACTGTTGCTGGTCGATGAGCCAACCGCATCGCTGGACCCAAAGACCAGCCGTCAAATCATGCGGCTGATCACCGAGTTATGTCAGGAACGCGGATTGGCAGCCATCATCAATATCCATGATGTGGCGCTCGCTCAGATGTTTGTTCCCCGCGTCGTGGGGCTCCGATTTGGCGAAATCGTGTATGATGGGCTTCCCACCGGCCTCACCCCTGAGAAGCTGACCGAGATCTATGGGGAAGAGGACTGGGAAGCAACCATCGAAAAAGTGGACGAAGATGAAGATGTCGAGGCCGCAGAATGAGCCATCGAGAACTGGACGACATGCTGGGAAAAGGCTGGCGTAAGCCTGCCTTTGTCAAGAACCCAGTGCTCCGCTGGGCATTGCTCCTTGGATTTTTCGCCTACCTGATCGCAGCTTTTATGACCATCGAGGTCGATTGGGGTCGTGTCTATGAAGGGCTGGATCGCGGCTGGGCGTTTGTGCTTGCGTTCACCAGCCCAGACTTCATTTCACGGTGGTCAGATATTTGGAGCGGCCTTCTGGAAAGTATCGTGATGACCGTGGCCGCGTCGGTCGTGGGCATCCTGATATCGATCCCGATCGGGCTGGGGGCTGCACGCAATATCGCGCCGTTGCCAATCTACATGATTTGCCGAGGCATTGTTGCGATAAGCCGGGCATTGCAAGAGATCATCGTTGCCATATTGCTTGTGGCGATCTTCGGCTTTGGCCCGTTGGCCGGATTTCTGACGCTTTCCTTCGCCACCATAGGGTTTCTTTCGAAACTTCTGGCCGAAGATATCGAAGCCATGGACAAGGTTCAGGCAGAGGCGATCAAGGCCTCTGGAGCGCGTTGGCCACAATGGATCAACTATGGAGTTCAGCCGCAAGTGATGCCGCGACTTGTGGGCCTTTCCATGTATCGGATCGACATCAACTTCCGGGAAAGCGCGATCCTCGGGCTTGTGGGGGCTGGTGGAATTGGTGCGACTTTGAACACCGCATTCGACCGCTATGAATACGACACCGCGGCGGCCATTCTCATTCTGATCATCGGCATCGTGATGGCTCTGGAATACCTTTCGGGAATTATTCGAGCGAGGGTTCAGTAATGCCGATACTTGAACGCGACGATGCGCAAATCTGGCGTCGCCGGACAACAGGTCAGAGCTTGGTTCGTTGGTTCGGCTGGCTGTTGGGCGTGGCGATCTTTGTTTACTGCTGGCAGTTGATCTCGGCATCGACCACTTGGTTCTTCGTCTGGGACGCGCCCCGCATCGCCAATGATATCTGGACCCGGGCAACGCCCCCCAAATGGGAGTACATCACCCAACTGGGCCGCCCGATTTGGGACACTCTGAACATTGCCACCCTGGGAACAATCATCGCCCTATGCATGGCAGTGCCCGTCGCCTTTTTGGCGGCCCGCAACACCACGCCATCGGCTTTGTTCATACGGCCGATTGCCCTGTTGGTCATTGTCTCGACTCGCTCTATCAACTCGTTGATCTGGGCGCTTCTTCTGATCGCGATTATTGGTCCCGGAGTGTTCGCCGGTGTCATAGCAATCGCCATTCGTTCAATCGGGTTTTGCGCAAAGCTTCTTTACGAAGCGATTGAGGAGATTGATCACACGCAGGTCGAAGCAATAACGGCAACCGGTGCTTCACGCTGGCAGGTCATGGCTTATGGGATCGTACCGCAAATCCTGCCCGCGTTTGCAGGCATTGCCGTTTTTCGATGGGATATCAACATCCGCGAATCCACGGTGCTCGGGCTGGTTGGTGCTGGTGGCATTGGGTTGCAATTGTCGGCTTCGCTCAACGTTCTGGCTTGGCCACAAGTCAGCCTGATCCTGATTGTCATTCTCGTCGCGGTTATGATCAGCGAATGGGTTTCGGCGAAAGTACGAGGGGCCATCATTTGACCGGTTTCTCTGTGCAAGAAGCTTTTGACGCCTACGAGGCTGTGCGACATCGCCTGCCGCAAACCAGATCAACTGAATTGAACTATCGCCAGGCGGACACGCTGGAGGACATAGCTCATGAGTTTGACGTGTTCCTCCTCGATGCTTTCGGGGTTCTCAATATTGGCGATACGGCAATCCCGGATACGCCAGATCGGGTCAGGTCGCTGACAGCCGCCGGCAAACGTGTTCTGGTCGTGTCGAATGCCGCCGGGTTTCCCCACGCAACTCTTATGGAGAAGTACAACAGGCTTGGTTACGATTTCGCACCACAAGACGTGATCACCAGCCGGGCCACATTGTTGTCTGAGCTGAACGGCCAAAGTGATTTGCATTGGGGATTGATGGCGGCCCCCAGTGCCGGCCTTCGCGATCTGGAGGGGCTGAAACTGTCCTATCTGGAGGATGACCCGAAGCCCTACGAAACCGTCGACGGGTTCTTGTTGATCGGGTCAGCGGTTTGGACTGAAGCGCGACAAGCCATGTTGGAGGCCACTTTGCAAGAGCGTCCCCGCCCGGTATTGGTCGGCAACCCTGACATTGTCGCTCCGCGCGAGTACGGTTTTTCCAAGGAACCCGGTCTTTACGCGCACCGGCTGGCAGACCGGACAGGCGTCGCCCCTCAGTTCTTTGGAAAGCCTTTCGCCAATATCTATGATCTTGCTTTCCAATGTCTCGGGCACATCGACAAGTCTCGGGTTCTGATGGTGGGCGACAGCCTGCACACCGACATACTGGGCGCACGAGAAGCAGGCATAGCTTCCGCCCTCATCTCGGGATACGGTTTCTTCGCAGGACATGACGTTGAAGCAGCGATCATAAAGGCAGGGATAGTCCCTAACTTTGTCGTAAGCCGGCCTTGATTCCAGGGCGTTACCCTTAGATGCGTTTTCCTGTTAACGCTTACTCGTATGTCGGCTGACTCCGCGTGGCAAACATGCCGACCATATACATGCAATGCCACGTGTGAGCGGCGGCTTTGGAAAACTCCTCCGCAACCACAGAACTCTGAACTCATGTCTGGATTGGACTGTTATCACACATCCCAACAAACTGACGTATCGGCCGCTTTGACCGCAATTCGCAGCATATCTCAATCAGGTTCACGGCCTCAGTCCACAGCGGGTTTCAGAAACCGTGTACTTTTTCCATTAGCTTTTTATGGGTTCTTTCGGGACCGTTCACAAGTCGCCGTCTATCTCATCGAATCAAGTCCCTGAACCGGTGTACTGCGCGCACCGTCGCCGCGCAGCCGTTTCTTGAACCGATCAAACGCGATGAACGCCATGTCCTCAAATGTCGGGTCGTTCGGGTTGTTTTCTGCATCAAGACGCCGGAGCTCAAGTTCCGCAATCGGATCGTCGTCGCGTTCCGTATTAGAGGACCATTTTTTCGTTCTGTGCGCGCATCAAACAGGGACATGTCAGGGAAAGATCCAATCCCCCATCCTGGCGCTTGCCGTTGTCTTAGAACCGATAGAACCAGCGACTGCCGTTCTGCGACTTCTTGAGAAAGAGCCCGCCACCGTATTGAACAACGATACAAAGCGCGGCACTTATTACCTGCGCTGCTGATAGTCGGTTTACGTCTCTTGCTTTAACTGCCCCACACTTGCGGCGCGGTGCTTTCCCAAATTCTGTTGCAGTGTCCTGCAGGTGACGGACTAATTTAATAGTAATATTAATGTTTTAGGGTCTATACGCTGCATGTTGTACAAGCCGCATCGTGCTCACCGCCCGTACCAAAAAGAATAAGAAAAATGCCGTGACTTATGTGTGCGTGGCAGGACGCACGGGAGCTGCAAAGCCCCCCATAATACTCTGCTGTGCAACTATGCTTAAACCGGAAACCCCAATTGTCGGATCAGTTTCCAAATGTCCCTGTTCGCGGCTGACAGCTGATCAACGACTGCTTCGATCTGGAGCAGCGCGTTGTCGTCCACGGTATCTTCGCGGCCCAGTTTTATGTCGGTTTTGCGGTCAGCGATCCGCATAAGGATCGTTTTCGGGTTTCCGCTTTCAGGGTCGAAGGAATAGATGCAATGGTTGTACTTGTTGCGGATGCCAGAAAGCTTGGCCAGCCTTTGCGTATGTTCAAGGATCGGATCTCGGAGCTGGGCAGGGCGCCCTTCCATTTTTGCAAGTCTTTCAACCAGATCTATTCGCGCGCGGGTGGTGTTCAAAGTCAAAAAGATGATTACGGCCACGTCCTTGGACGTTCCAGTCAGGCCGGCGATCAGGTGGATCAGCAGGCTTTCGGTATTTGTCCACATATAGTTCAGCCTGCCGACCAAAAGGATCAGGCGGTCGAACCGGGCTTCGAACGGATCAGTCAAGGGCGGTCTGCTGCGCCTCATGAGGCGCAACCTCGAAATAGAAATGAGCAGCCGCAGTCCTGTTGCTGACGCCGATCTTTCCGACAACGTTATGCATGTGCAGCTTGACCGTGTGTTCCGTGATGCCCAGCTTGGCCGCAATCAATTTGTTGCTTTTGCCTTCTGAGACCAGTTGCAAAACCTGTTTTTCGCGGCGTGTCAGCTTGGAGTATTGTGCATGCCGATCCGCGCCGTTGGATGTAATGGCTTCCCGTTGCCGTGGTCTTTCAGGCGCGCGCTGACAGGGGGATGAGACACAGTCAGCCAGGAAGCTGGGAAGATACAGTTCCTCGTGCATCAGCAATCTGAGGATGGCGCGCCACGCATCCGGTGCCACGTTCATCGGTAGAAAGCCGACATCTCCAAACTGCGCGCGGTTCCAGCCTTCGAACAGGTGCCGGGCCGATTCCTCTTTGCGATAGGCGAAGGCAAGACAGCCGGAACCTGCACTTTTGGAGTATGCATCGGGGCGCGCCAACAGGTCTTCGATCAACATTTGATCCACGACGACGATCTTGCCGCTGTCCGGAACACTTGTACGCATCGCCTCGAGTGTTTCGAAGCGAAAAGCGCGGACACCAAATTCGGTTTGAACGCTTCTTAGGGTTTGATTTGAATAGAATAGTTCTTTCCCGAGGAAGACAATCGAAAAATCTTCTGAATAAAGACTCTGATTGCCAGATTCATTGTTCAAAGACTCACTCATTATATTCCCTCACAAAACGGGGTTAACCGGAAATGGCTTTATCGAAATGGAATTGCCGGTGTAAAAGTAGTTAACTAATCAAAGAATTACGTAAGATTTATTGTAGCTGAAAACGTGATTTTCTACAACCAGACGGTATAGTTCAAGTGCCCGAGATATAGAACTATTGTTTAGGTTTTCCGACTTGTCATTGTGTAACTGGCGGAAACAATTGCATTATTTTTTGTTGCTTTTCTTGTTTAGAACTTTTTGATCCAGGCCGGGAATAGTTTCACGGTTTTTAAAAATAAACATAAAATACAATAACTTATCCATATCAGAACTTTCAGTTAGCTAGTCGCAAGCGTGCGTCGCTGCAAACATGGACAGGCTTTAATTTTGAAAGCGTCTGTCCCTGCCGCGCCCGTTCCTTGCGTATTTCAGCATCGATTGTGAACGGCCGCGAATTCGGCTTAGCCGGGAAAGGAGGTGGCCTCAGGAAAACAATCGTTGACCGCATTCAGCGTGCTTGAACGCTGTGCGGGTATTTCAGTTTCAATCACGCCCGTTGCCGCTTTGTAGATGAATGGCGGTCAGGCGTTCCAGTAATGGGAATTTGTTATGAGACGTAATGTAAACAATACAAACGTAACGACCGTTGACGAAATTGTAGTCGAAAACCTCGAAGCTCCGGTGGATGTTGAAATTCAGGTTGATGAGGCCCTTGTCGAAGCCGACGTGACTGCGCAGCAACAGCAGCAGGACCAAAATGTAGAAAACGCCAACGAGCAAGGCCAGGATCAGGGTCAGGACCAGGGTCAGGATCAAGACCAGGGTCAGGATCAGGACCAGGGTCAGGATCAGGACCAGGGTCAGGATCAGGACCAGACGCTTAATGCCGGCGACAACACCAACGACAACTCCAACAGCAACTCAATCAACATCGATTTTGGCGGCGGTGAGTGGATTCCGCGCGACGATGATCAGGTTGATCTGGACCTCGGCGACTCGGCGACAGTGGGTGACGTGATCACTGCTGGTCGCGATCTGACCTATGATCCAGGCGATGACATGAATCTGGATGTCTCGATGGATGGTGCCGGAACAGCGATGTCATCCGTGAACAGCCAGGTCGCCAGTCTGAGTGATGATGACACGTTGGACTCACCAAGCGTATCCAACAATGCCGACTTCTACCAGAACGGTGATGCCAATGGTGGTACTGCTACTGCGGCTGAAGGTATCAGCTCGGATGCCGGCGGTGGAAAATCGGGCGACGGTGGAACCAGTTACGGCGGCGCGGCCGATTCATCGACGCTGGGCAGCCACGCGTGGGCTGACGGCGGCGATACCGGCAGTGCCGATGCCGATTCCAGCGGCGGCCGGGGCGGATCGACCGGTGACGCAAGCAATGCCAGCAACGGTGTTGGTATGGCGGGCGCAGGATCCGACGGTGACAGTGCCGGAGGAGATGGCGGTGCCGCGGATGGTTCCGCGTCATCTGACAACGATGGCAGCACAAGTGCCGATGGCAGCGGAACCGGCGGAGCCGGCGGCAGCGCGGATTCGTTTGGTCTGGGCCTGGGCCTGGGTCTGTCCGGTTCGAATGCATCCGGTAACGCAAACGGCGGCGACAGCGACTCCGACTCGACCGGAACGGGTACCGGAACGGCAGATAACGCCGCGGACGCGTCCGGCGCAGACGGTGGCGACGGTAATGCTGCGGCAGATGGTTCGGCTTCGAACACCAGCGACAGCAACACCGATGCAAATGATGCCACTGCGGGTGACAACACTGCGGATGGCTCTGCTGACAGCGGCGCGGACAGTTCGGCTGACGGCTCTGGCGGAACCGGAACCGGTGGTGACGGATCCGGCGGTGACGGCTCTGGCGGTGACGGCACCGGTGGCGACGGCACCGGCGGCGACGGCGAAGGTGGATTCGGCGCGATGGTCGAAGCTGCAATCATGGCTCTTCAGGAAGAGTTGGGCATGATTGACGCCGAAGCAGGCGAAGGCGGCGACGGAACCGGCGGTGACGGCACCGGTGGCGACGGCACGGCCGGCGACGGTTCGGGTGGCGACGGCTCGGGCGGCGACGGTTCGGGTGGGACCGCTGACGCGGATTCCGATGCTCAGGGTGTTGGCGATCAGTCGGCAAGCGGGCCGGACATCGACCAGAGCCCAGGCGACGTGAACGGTGCGGCCAGCAACTCGCAGGACACCGACGGCAGCGGCGGTGACGGCGGGTCGAACGCAGCAGATGGCGCAGCAGATGCGGCCGGTACCGGAACATCGGCTGCCGACGGCGACGGCGGCGCGGGCGGCAGCACGACGCCGACATCATCATCTACCGGCAACGGAGCCGGGTCTGCCGACGCGGCCAATACCGCGGGTGGCGGCGGAGCTGCCGACATCTTCGGAGATGCCGACACAAACGGTGCGGCTGACAGCCTGGCCGAAGCAATTGCCGGATACGGTGGCGAAGGCAGTTCCGACAATGATGCCACATCGACTGGCTCTGGCGATGCAGCTGGTGCGGCCGACTCGGGTAACGGTGGTGCCGGTGGCGCATCCGCCGCGGACGGCGGAACCAGCGGGGCTTCGATGGGCACTGCAACGTCAGGCGATACCATGGGTGGCATGATCACCGGTGGTAACGGTGGCGGCGCCTATTCAGGTGACGGTGGTGCCGGCGGCAATGGTGGTGCCTGGGGCGCGAACAATGGTGGCGATGGTATCGTAACCGGCGAGTCCTATGCATCGGCTGCGGCTGTCGTTGATACGTCTGCGTTCAACCAGTCGATCATCATGGGCGCCAACGTTCTGGGCAACACGGTCGATACGACCATGGTGGGTGGTTCGATGACCATGTCCCACGCCAGCGACGACACTGACGTTTAAGTCAAAAGGCGGGGCTCGCATTTTCGGGCCTTGCTACCTTTCAAAAATGCCGGGGCCGCAAAACGCGGCCCCGGCCCAACTGAACCCAAAGCGGTAATTACGAGCCGCCGCGGGCAAAAAGGATAACCGACATGGCACTTGACGGTATTACGGAAACGATAGCGCATTTTGTTGGAACTTTTGAGCTTACGATAGAACAAGCCCGCCTGCGGGATCAGTACGAGGAGTTCAGCGCCCTGAGGCGGAAAGCTGAAATAGACGGGCTTGACGAGCCAACCTCGATCAACATCAAAGCTGATCTGGATGTCCCGGCGGGCGAATACAAAGCCCTGCCGTTCAACTTTCTTCCCTCTCAGCCGGAGCTGCCGTTGCCAAAAGCTCCTGTCGGGCCGGTGCACGAGGCGGTCATCATCCTCAACGGTGACAGCGCGGAGTCCGCGCGATTTGTTCCAGACAGCATATCCGGCCCGTCTTCCGCACCTGAACTGATCATTCTTCGACCGGATACGGTGCCATTGGGGTCGGCAATGACGTTCACCGTGCAAAAGGTGGTCATGCGCGACAACGACACGGTGGGGGAAGGGGACTTTCGTGATACCGAGGCGCTGATCGCCCAAGGCGAAGAGATGCTGGACATGGCGCTGTCGCTTCATGCCGTGGCAGCCCCTTCGCTTTCGCTCGCGGATTACAAGTCGACCGAAATGCTCGAGGCGCTGGCCCAACAGATGACGGCCCCGGCAAACGCGAATATCGACGGGGTCACGGTACATCAGTTTCATGGCGATGATGCGTTGGGGGTGATCGTGAACGGCAAGTACGTTGACGACGCTCCGGTATGGACAGACATCCTGCCTGCGTTCCATCAACCGGAGGAAGCCGGAGAGGATGAGGCCGAGTCCATGCTTCCGGCCGAGTGGGAACAGTCGAAAGATCCTGACTTTGATGACGGACACCTGGTCGTGACCGGAGGAAACCTTGCGATCAATGCCGTTTCGGCATCTGTGGGTTGGGTTGATGCCCCCTATATCGCCGTCGGAGGACAGGCGATCAGCCTGACCGCCATCAGCCAGGTTGCGCTTGTTTCAGATTGGGATGTGGGGGCGCCGGGAACGGGCAGCGGCACCAACGTGATTCAGTCCTCGAAGATTGAAGTCGAAGGCCGAGATGCCCCCTGGCTGGACAATGGCGCCGGAACAACCGGACAACCTGAGTTCATTGTTGTGGATTGGGTCCACGGTGATCTGGTTGTGGCAAACTTCGTCAAACAAGTTATCGACGGCACGGATATCGACAACATACAGACCGAGATTTCGGCCGCATCGACATTGTACGCGTTGGGCGACAACGAAATGTTCAATGTCACCGACATCGTGCAGCTGGGCAGTTTTTACGACCTGATCATGATCGACGGGAATATGATTTCCGTGGACATGTTGTACCAGACCAACGTCCTGATGGATGACGATATCATCAGCGGCGGTATGCCCGGCGCAATGGCCGGAGATGATGACAACGTGATCATGAATGACGCGTCGGTCAAAACGATAGGCGAAGATACACATCAGGGTCTGCAACAGAACCTGTCTGACGCCATGGCGCTTGATCAAACGGACATGGATGCGTTGGAGAACGCGCTGCTCAACGATCCCCTGTTCGCAGGGATGGAACAGATGCGCGTGCTCAAGATCGACGGAGACTTGTTGCAGGTGAACATCGTTGAACAGGTCACCATGATGCTGGATCAGGATCAAATTGACCTGTCCGGTCCCAGTGCCGCCGATACCGAGGTCGTCGCAGGCAGCAACGCCCTGTTGAACTCCGTCAATCTGACCAAAATGGGCGTGGATTCGACGATAATGGCCGCTGACGGATCTTACTCCGACCTGCTGCTTCATCAGGCCAGCCTGATCGACGTGCCAGACAACCAGGAAATCACAGATATGACCAACGAGGCGATCGCCGCAATCATGGCGGACATGTCTGTGCCGCAACCGGATGCGGCCCTGGCACTGCACGCACAATCCACTGACACAACGACACCAGATGACGGCCTGCAATCCATGCTGGCCTGACCCCCCCCAAGTTTTTATCGAGTGACCAGAAGGTTTGTATATGTCGATTGTTTTTTCGTCGCGCCGTCCACTCTTATCCAGTCCCCTGGACAGGCAGGGCGGTTTGGGCCCGAAGCGCCAGCGCGCAGACGGTGGGACAGATCCAGCGACACAACGGGTCAAAGCCCGTTTGCACCTGACGCAGGAGATGCGCGTGTCTGAGTCAGATCCAGATTCGACAGTTGAAAGCGAAGCGCCACAGCAATCCGAAGACCAAAAACACTCACGCGAACAACGGCGCGCTGATCCTCCCCATCAGCGTGCGCAGCCGCAACCCGCGCAAGATGAAGACCCGGCGGGTGGCGGCAATGGGGTGGCCGATGCCGACGGCCCGGATCCGGCATCCGCCGGGGACTCGACTGCGCGCAAGACCCCCTCTGCACGCGCATCCGGTGAGAACGGCATAGGCACCACGATCGAGGCCAAGGCAAACCAGCCACTGTTGCAAACGAATTCCGGCGGCGGTGATGGGAACGGGCCACCCCAAACCTTCCACAAACGCACCCCGCCCGAAGACTTCCAGCGCACGTTGCGCGTTTCGATGCGGGCGATCCGGCGCAATCTTGCGTTTGTTCTGGTCCTGACCTGCGCCACCAACATCCTGATTCTGGCGATCCCGATCTATCTGTTCCAGATCAGTGACCGGGTTCTGACCAGCCGGTCGCTGGATACGCTGATCATGCTGACGGCCATCGTTGCAGGGGCGGTGATCTTCCAGTCTGCCTTTGATGCGGTGCGGCGGTTCATGCTCATGCGGACCGGGGTCGAAGTGGCGGCCCGGCTGGGCGCACCGGTTCTGAGCGCGGCGGCCCATGCGTCGCTGCATGGAAACGGGCGCGAGTATCAGACATTGGGCGATCTGCAACAGCTTCGTGGTTTTCTGGTCTCGGGCACGCTGCTTTCATTTCTGGACGTGCCGTTTGCACCGCTGTTCATTCTGATGATCTTCCTGGTGCATCCGCAACTGGGCATGATCGTGGTGGTTACTGCGTTGATTCTTATGACGATTGCACTGATCAACCAGAAAACGACTGCCAAGCCGTTTGCCGAGGCCAACAAGGCACAGTCCATGGCGAACCTGCATCTGGATTCGATGTCTCGCAACAGTCAGATCATTAATGCTCTGGCAATGATACCCGAGGCCGTGCGGATCTGGGGGCGGGATACTGCCCAATCCCTGACTTGGCAGGTGCGGGCGCAGGACCGCAACGTGATCTTCGCTGCAATCTCGCGCGCCGTTCGCCTTTTGACGCAGATCGGAATTCTGGGTTGGGGCGCGTTTCTGGCGCTGCAAGGAGAGATCACAGGCGGTATGGTGATTGCGGCCTCGATCATTGCCGGGCGTGCCTTTGCGCCGATTGAAGGTTCGATTGAAGGATGGAACAGCTATCTGCTGACGCGCGGAGCCTACGGCCGGATCAAGGCGCTGCTGTCGACCTCGGCCCTACAATACGAAAAACTGCGCTTGCCACGGCCCGAAGGTCGTCTGGATGTCGAACGTCTGCTTTATGTACCGGGCGGAACCAAACGCGTGGTTCTGAACGGCATCACGTTCTCGCTGGTTCCAGGTGAAACTTTGGCCATCATCGGCAATTCGGGTGCCGGGAAAACCACGCTTGGGAAGACTCTGGTGGGATCCATTCTGCCCACATCGGGCAGCGTCAGGCTTGACCTGATGGACATCCGAAACTGGGACCCGCGCCAGTTTGGCGAAAGCATCGGCTACCTGCCGCAGGATGTTCAGCTGTTCCCGGGCACGATCAAGGACAATATCGGCCGGATGCGGGCGGATGCCACTGACGAACAGATCCACGATGCCGCCGTTCTGGCCGATGTTCATAACATGATTGCAACATTGCCGCAGGGATATGAAACCGTGGTGGCCGCTGATGGTTCGCCTTTGTCCGGTGGTCAGAAGCAGCGTATCGCACTGGCACGGGCGTTCTTCGGCAACCCCAGAATGGTTGTGCTGGATGAACCGAATTCAAATCTCGACGTCGCGGGCGACAAGGCGCTGGCATGTGCAATCGAACAGGCGCGGCAAAGCAAGATCACCGTTGTCGTCATTACGCAGAAGCCAACGTTGTTGAATGTTGTCGACAAGATCATGCTGCTGACGGACGGGCGTGTGGCCCTGTTCGGTCAGCGTGATCAGGTTCTTCAGCAGATCAACGGGCCGCGCAAGCAGACTGGAATTGAAGGCCAGCAGGGGGGCTGACCATGAATGACCTCGTACCTGTGAACAACTCAGCCAATGAACCAGAAGTCTGGTATGCCGAGGTTCCGCGCTCGATCAACAGGTTGATAGTGATCGGGGTGGTCTTGCTTGTCGTTTGCTTCGGTGGTTTCGGGGTCTGGTCCTTCAGCGCCCCGCTGGCCGCAGCGGTCATCGCGCAAGGCAGCTTTGTGGCCACGGGCCGCAACAAAATTGTCCAACATCTTGAAGGCGGCATCATCGAAGACATCAAGGTTGTGGAAGGTCAGGCGGTTCAGGCAGGTCAAGTGTTGATGACCCTGGACCAGACCTCGGCCCAAGCCAATGAGCGTGAATTGCATATTCGCAAGTTGCGCCTTCAGGCCATGACCGAGCGGTTGCTGGCCGAGTACGGGGAACGCGACCGCCTCGTGTTTTCGCAGGCGCTTGTCGAAGCATCCGAAGATCCTGAAATAATGGCCATTCTGGATGGTCAAAAGCTCAGCTTTGATGTGTCGCGCAAGACGCTGCTGAATGACTTGGCTTTGCTGGAGCGCAATATGGAAGCGCTGAAAATCCGATCCAGCGGATTTGAGGCGCAACTGGACAGCATGGCCCGGCGCGCCGAGATATTGCAGGAGGAATTTGAGGCCAAAAGCCAACTGTTCGAAAAGGGCCTTGTCCGCAAAGGGGAGTTGAACACGATCCGTCGTGTGCAAGCCGAAGCCGAAGGTCAGCAGGCCCGGTTGCAGGCGGAAGCCGCTGAAATCAACCAGATGCTGCTGAAATATGACGAACAGATCGCGCGTACGCGGTCCGCCTATCGTGAGGCCGCACTGGATGAACTGGGCGTGATCGAAGCCGATCTGGAAAGCGTGCGTGAAAAATCCCGACAGGCGCGCAGCGTTCTTGACCGAGCCGTTGTACGCGCGCCGGTAACCGGAACGGTGGTGCGATTGCATTATCACACGCCGGGCGGTGTGATTGAGACCGGGGAACCGATAGCCGAAATCCTGCCCGCAGATGCGCCCCTGATCATCGAGGCACAGATTCCGCGTACCGAGATTGACAGTGTCGTCACGGGGCAGACCGCCACAGTCCGCCTGATCGCGTTGAACCAACGCACGACGCCTGTTTTGTATGGCGAGGTTTTCTATATCTCGGCCGATGCGCTGCTTGAGGATTCGACCGGTGTTCCGCAGGAAGTCTATCTGGCACGAGTCTCACTGACCCCGGATGAGTTGCAGCGCGTGCGCGGCTTTGTTCCGACACCGGGGATGCCCGCAGAAATCATGATCCAGACCGAGGAGCGCACCTTTGCGGCCTATATCGCCAAACCGGTATCAGACAGCATGTCGCGCGCGTTTCGCGAGCAGTAACACGCGCGTTTCCTTCCATGTCTACACCTTCCAAAATTCGCATGTTAACCTCTGCGCGGTGACGTAAAGGAGAACTCACATGCCGGTGACGGTGAAAGAGATGATGGAGGCGGCCAACGCGGTGGTCGAGCGTATCGATACGGCCAAGGCAAAGGCGATGACCGAACAGGGGGCGCTGCTGTTGGACATTCGCGATGCGAATGAGCTGGAAAACACGGGCCGCGCCGTCGGAGCGCATCATATACCCCGCGGCATGCTGGAGTTTCGGGCAGATGATGCATTGCAATCACATGACCCTGAACTGTGCAAGGATCGCCCCATCGTGTTGTACTGCGCATCAGGCGGGCGCGCGGCTTTGGCCGGAAAACTCCTGAAGGATATGGGATACCAGAGGGTGTACAATCTTGGTGGATTGACGGACTGGGTGAATGGGGGCGGTGAAATCGCCAAATCCTAGCTTCGGAACCGTCTGAAACTGACACAAATCAAAGTACAACACATTCGAATCGTGAAATATTTGGCCGGAAGCCATAAAAAGGAAAGCCCGGCCATGTTTCGCCTTGCCGCTATGCTGTATTCACTGATTGCAACTGCTCTGTCTGGTTCGGCCGTAATCGCCGTGCTGTCGGCCGGAATGGTGTCCGTCAGCGCAATTGTGGGCGCCGCGGCCGCGGGGGCCGTAATCGCAGCTCCGGCATCCTGGATGGTGGCCAGGCGGCTGTATCAAGGCGCTTGATCAGGCGTTCAGGAAGGTCCTGACGGCAGCTTCGAACTCGCGCGGTTTTTCGGCGTGCAGCCAGTGCCCGGCGCCGGGGATCTTGGCAAATCGCGCGCTGGGAAACAGTGCGCGGATTTTGGCCCGATGTTCCGGCAAGACGTAATCTGACTCGCCCCCCGACAGGAACAGCGCGGGGCCTTGCCACTGGGCGTCCAACTCGGGAAAGCCCATGATATTTGGCATCTGGTCCGCCAACACATCCAGGTTCAGCAGCCAACGCTTTCCCTTGATGTCCAGCGATTGGGTGAAGAAGCTCTGCAATGCTTTTTCAACGCCTTGCTCGGCCAATTGCTGCTCGGCATCCGAGCGGCGTGCAATGCGCGAGAAATCCACGGCACGCATGGCCTCGATAAATTGAATTTGGCTGTGCGTGTATTTCACCGGCGCAATATCTGCGACCACCAGTTTGTTCACCAGCGCGCCGTGTTGCAGCGCAAGTGTCATCGCGGCCTTGCCGCCCATTGAATGCCCAAGTACGTCTGCCGTCCCGCCGGTCCGTTCGATGACCTCGGCGATATCCTGCGCCAGATGGGGATAGTCGTGACAAGCGTCCCATGCGCTGTAGGCGTGGTTACGCATATCGACGGCCACAACCTGCCGCTGGTCTGATAGCCGTCTGGCAATCACGCCCCAGTTTCGGGCCGATCCATACAGGCCGTGGGCAATGACAAGGGGCGGTCGGGCGGTCGGTTCGCCATGTATGATGGTGTTCAGCATGTACCGCGTGATACAAGTCACAGCCGGAAACGACCAGCCCCATTGTAGGTCATAGACGCTGCCGCTAGATTGCCTCGGCAGGAGGCCACCAATGCCGCAGGACCCAGACATTCAGACCCGGATCGCCGAAACGGTTGTGTTGCTGCGCGCAAAGCTCGGGGTGCGCGACAAGACGCTCGAGGCATCAATCCGCAAGGCCAAGCGCCGACTGCCGCGGCGCGTCTACAAGCAGGCCTTGATTCTGGCCCGGGCCGAGGCGATGGCCTCTCATCCCAAACTGAGGCTGGTTCTGGACAACCCCAAGCTGATCAAGGCGTCCGACGTGGTGCAGGAACATCTGGGGTCCATCAATCTTGCGGATCGCAGATGGGGTTGGTTCCTTGGCCTGCTGGGGGGGCTGGCCTTCAACATGCTGGCACTGACGACGCTTCTGTTGGTTTTTCTGTGGTGGCGCGGCTTGATCTGAGCTTGGATTCTGGACAACGCGCCAAGGTCTGAACATGGCGCAAACCCCTGTGTGCGGTAACATCGAAGGCACGGATTCGGTGTGAACAGCTGCGCGAAAAGCTGGTCGGGGCGGAAAAAGCGCGTATTGACCAGAATGGCCTTGGCGACCTTTGGGCCCGAGACCTTGCCAAAACACCGGATATGCGCTGTGCGAGATCCAGAACGTTTTCAGGGATCTGACGCAAAAAAACGGCGCCTCATGGCGCCGTTCCGTGTTGGAGGATGGACCAGTTACAGGTTCGGATAGATCGGGAATTTGGCGCAGAGGTCTGCGACTTCGGCCTTGACCTTGGCCTCGACGGCGCCGTTGCCGTCTTCGCCATTGGCGGCCAGGCCGTCGACCACTTCGATGATCCAGTCGGCGATCTGGCGGAATTCGACCTCGCCGAAGCCGCGGGTGGTGCCGGCGGGCGACCCCAGACGGATGCCCGATGTGATGGTCGGCTTTTCGGGGTCAAACGGCACGCCGTTCTTGTTGCAGGTGATATGCGCGCGACCCAAGGCTTTCTCGGTGGCGTTGCCCTTGACGCCTTTGGGGCGCAGGTCGACCAGCACCACATGGGTGTCGGTGCCGTGGGTCACCGTGTCCAGACCGCCCTTGATCAGCTGATCCGACAGTGCCTGGGCGTTGGTGATCACCTGCTTGACATAGTCCTTGAACTCGGGCCGCAGCGCCTCGCCAAAGGCCACGGCCTTGGCCGCGATCACATGCATCAGCGGGCCGCCTTGAATGCCGGGGAAGATGGCCGAGTTCACTTTCTTGGCGATATCTTCATCATTGGTCAGGATCATGCCGCCGCGCGGGCCGCGCAGGGTCTTGTGCGTGGTGGTGGTGGCCACATGCGCATGCGGGAACGGGCTGGGATGCTCGCCCGCCGCGACCAGACCGGCGAAATGCGCCATGTCCACGTGCAGATAGGCACCGACCATGTCGGCGATCTGACGCATGCGGGCAAAGTCGATCTGGCGCGGGATGGCCGAACCGCCGGCGATGATCAGCTTGGGCTGGTGTTCCTTCGCCAGCGCTTCGACCTGATCGTAATCCAGCATGTTGTCCTGCTGGCGCACGCCGTATTGCACCGCGTTGAACCACTTGCCCGACTGGTTCGGACGGGCGCCGTGGGTCAGGTGACCGCCGGCATCCAGGCTCATGCCCAGAATGGTGTCGCCGGGCTTGATCAGCGCCTGAAACACGCCCTGGTTGGCCTGAGAGCCGGAATTGGGCTGCACGTTGGCGAATTCACAGCCGAACAGCTGCTTGGCGCGGTCGATGGCCAGGTTTTCGGCGATGTCGACGAACTGGCAGCCGCCATAATAGCGGCGGCCGGGATAGCCTTCGGCGTATTTGTTGGTCATCACCGAGCCCTGCGCCTCCATCACGGCGGCAGAGACGATGTTCTCGGACGCGATCAGCTCGATCTCGTCGCGCTGACGACCCAGTTCCGACGTGATCGAGCCAAAAAGCTCGGGATCACGATCAGAAAGGGACTGGGTGAAAAATCCGGTATCACGAAGATTGGCGTTCATGGGCGCTCCACATGGCTGGATAAAAATCTTGCGGATTTCCTATCGGAAACGCCACATTTGCAAAAGGCTTAAAGCGACGATTTGGCCCGCTGCGGCGTCAAGACTGGCCTATCGGGGAAAGGTATGTTTGTTTCGGAACCAAATGTGCAGCACCGGAAACCGGAAAACATGAAAAAAAGAATCGCCTTTCTTGCCAGTGAGGTCAAAGTGGCGCAAACGGCCCGGGATGCTCTGGTGTCCAAACACGGTAATGCGGCGCCCCGCGACGCAGATGTTGTGGTTGCTCTTGGGGGGGATGGCTTCATGTTGCATACCCTGCACAACATGCAGCATCTTGATACACCGGTATATGGGATGAACCGTGGCACAATCGGGTTCCTGATGAACGAGTATCACGAAGACGACCTGATGGCCCGCCTGGAGGATGCCGAGGAAGAGGTCATCAATCCGCTGGCGATGCGGGCGATGGATCAGTCCGGAAAGCTGCACGAGGCGTTGGCGATCAACGAAGTGTCATTGTTGCGGGCAGGCCCGCAGGCCGCGCGGCTGAAGATCAGCGTTGATGGCCGCGAGCGAATGGATGAACTTGTATGCGATGGAGCGCTGCTGTCCACAGCGGCGGGGTCCACGGCGTATAACTACTCGGCACACGGGCCTATTCTGCCGATTGGTTCGGACGTTCTCGCGTTGACCCCAATCGCCGCATTCCGCCCCCGCCGATGGCGTGGTGCCTTGTTGCCAAAAATCGCAAAGGTACGGTTCGATGTGCTGGATGCGGACAAGCGACCCGTTATCGTTGCCGCTGATTCCGTAGCTTTCCCAGACATTGACTGGGTCGAAATCCGGTCCGAGCCTACGATTTCACATCGCATTCTTTTCGACCCCGGGCACGGTTTGGAAGAACGACTGATTTCCGAGCAATTCACATAAATTTGCGTCTCTGCGAGGATTTTTTGAAACTGTGTGAAGCAGTTCACAGGGAATCTTTTGGCAATTGGCTAATGTGAAACTGCCCGGAGAACACGCCAAGGTGGGAGTGAGTGGCCACCTGAACGGCGTATTCGAATGATTGCGCAGATTTTGCGCTGGCGAGGGTGGGTGGTGCTACGCTCGTCATCAGAAATCCGGGCTTATTTTAGCAGTCGGGCCCCGGGTACAATGTCCCGGGGTCTATTTTTTGCAGCCGCCCAGCAACTCTGACTTTTCCCAAAGCGGCAGGCACATTTGCCCCACGCGTGCCTCGATTGCCGCGGCCGCATCCACCGCCAGATCTTCGCGCCAACGCTGTGCCGCAATCTGAACATTGATCGGCTGGGGGCCCTTAGGCAATTCAGCCAGCCGGGCCGGGACACATGCCGCAGGCAGGCCCAGAAAGTTCATCGCATAGGAATAAACGGCGCACCCCAGAACCTCATGCACTCCATCGGCGCCTTCGGTGTCCCGGTCAGGTTTGAAGAACGGTTGTGGCAGGAAAGGCGACAGCACCAAAGGGTAATCCTGCATAAACAGGGACCATTCCCGCGCATAGTGGCTTCGCTTGGCCAGCATCTGAACCATCTCGGTTTCGACAATAGGCGGGAATTCCTGGAAATAGACCGCAAAGATATTCTGAATGGTTTTCGAACCGGCCGCTTCGATATCTGACTGCATGAGCGTGAGCACTTCGCCCATCAGGGTACGGTAACCGATCCGACCGCATTCAAATACATCAGGCGGTTCAATCTCTTGCACCACATAACCCGCATCGGTCAGCGCATCCCGTGCCGTGTCGAGCGCTTTTTCCACCTCGGGGTGCAGGCCATAGCCGAATGTGCTCTTGGTGAAGGCCACCCTGACGGGCGCGTCGGGATCAGGACCACGCCAGGGCATCGGCACGTGAAACGGGTCACGCGCGTCGGCGGTGATCAGGCTGGGCATGGACAGATGCAGGTCAGCGGCCGACCGGGTAATCAGGCCCTGAACTGACATCGACTGCGCCAGCAAACCGCGTTCGACCTTCTGGCTTGGGTTCCATGCCGGGACACGCCCCAGCCCGGGTTTCACTGTCACGGCTCCGTTGGCCGCCGCGGGAAAGCGCAGGCTGCCGCCGATATCGTTGCCGTGGGCCAGCGCGCCGATTCCGGCCATGACCGCAGCGCCAGCCCCACCGGAAGAGCCGCCGGGCGAGATATGCCGCCCCCAGGGGTTGTGCGTACGGCCATACAGCGGATTGTCCGTGTCGGCGCGGAAAGAGAACTCGGGCGTGTTGGTTCGCCCGACAACAACAGCCCCGGCCTTTAGCAGATTGCTCACAACCGGGGCGTCATCCGGTGCAATCACATCCTTCAATGCGACGACACCGTTGGTTGTGGCATGGCCTTTTTGGTCAATGTTCACCTTGATCGTGACCGGCACGCCATGCAGCGGACCCGTGGGTTTGCCGCCAGCCCGCGCATTGTCCAGCGCTTCGGCACGTTCCAACGCTTGCTCGCGCAGGTCTTCCACAACCGCATTCAAATCCGGGTTGACCTCATCCATTCGCTCGATCGAGGCCCGAACCGCCTCGGTCGCACTCAGGTCGCCGCGTCTTGTCAGGGTGGTCAGGTCTGTGGCGCTGAGACGCCAGATATCGGTCTGTGTCATGGGTCCTCACTGTCTTAACGTGACAGTAGAGGGGCTGCTTCCGGTTGCAAGAGAAGACAAAAAAATGGGCGGGTAATGCCGCCCCCCGGATTACTTGGCGTAACCGATTGTCTGCAAGGCCTCTTTGATCTCGTCCAGAATGGCTGGATCATCGATCGTTGCAGGCATTTTGTAATCCTGACCGTCTGCAATCGACACCATCGTACCCCGCAGGATTTTACCCGAACGTGTCTTGGGCAACCTGTCGACGACGACGGCCAGTTTGAAGGCCGCCACCGGGCCGATCTTTTCCCGCACCATCTTGACGACTTCCTGAACCACGTCGCCATGATCCCGATCAGCACCGGCATTCAGGCACAGGAACCCAACGGGCATCTGACCCTTTAGCTGATCCGATACACCGATCACCGCGCATTCGGCCACATCCGGGTGAGCGGCAAGCACTTCTTCCATCCCCCCGGTCGACAGACGGTGACCCGCGACGTTGATGACATCATCGGTGCGGGCCATGATGTAAAGATATCCGTCCTCGTCGATCATGCCGGCATCGCCGGTTTCATAATACCCGGGGAAATGTTCAAGATAGGATTTCCTGAACCGTTCCTCGGCGTTCCACAAGGTCGGCAGGGTGCCCGGAGGCAATGGCAGTTTGACCGCGATGGCCCCCAGTTCGCCGGCTTTCATCGGGTGGCCGCCTTCGTCGAGAATTTGCACGTCATAGCCGGGCATCGGTTTCGCGGGCGAACCCAGCTTGATCGGAAGCTCTTCGATGCCCAGCGGATTTCCGGCGATGGCCCATCCGGTTTCTGTCTGCCACCAATGGTCGATCACCGGAACCTTCAGCGCATCCTGCGCCCAGATGATGGTGTCGGGGTCAGCCCGTTCCCCCGCAAGATACAGTGCCCGCAGATGAGACAGATCATACTTGGCGATCAATTCGCCTTTGGGGTCTTCTCGTTTCACGGCACGGATCGCCGTAGGGGCGGTGAAGAAGCTTTTCACCTTATGTTCAGAGATCACGCGCCAGAAGGTTCCCGCATCAGGGGTGCCGACTGGTTTGCCTTCGAACACAATCGTCGTGTTGCCGTGGATCAGGGGGGCATAGCAGATATAGGAATGTCCGACGACCCAACCCACATCGGACGCCGCCCAGAATACATCACCGGGATCAACGTCATAGATGTTCTTCATGGTCCAGTTCAGTGCCACCAGATGCCCGGCAGTGGGGCGCACGACGCCCTTGGGCGCCCCCGTGGTGCCCGAAGTGTACAGGATGTACGCCGGATCGTTTCCGTCGACGGGAACACATTCCGCCGGTTCGACACCGTACTGGAACCCGTGCCAGTTGTAGTCACGCCCTTCGATCAACTGCGCAACTTCCTGTTCGCGCTGAAAGATGACGCAGAAATCCGGCTTGTGCTCGGCAAGTTCGATGGCGCCGTCCAGAAGCGGCTTGTAGTGCACGACCCGGCCAGGTTCCATACCACAGGACGCCGCAATGACGGCTTTGGGTTTGGCGTCGTCGATACGGACTGCCAGTTCGTTGCTGGCAAATCCGCCGAACACAACGGAATGCACAGCGCCCAGACGTGCGCAGGCCAGCATCGCCTCAAGCGCCTCGGGGATCATCGGCATGTAGATGATGACGCGGTCACCTTTCTCAATACCTTTTGCCCGCAGCGCACCGGCCAGATTGGCCACGCGGTTGCGCAGCTCGACATATGAAATCTCGCGCTTGGTATGGGTGATCGGGCTGTCATAGATGATGGCGGTCTGCTCGCCGCGCCCGTTTTCCACGTGGCGATCCACGGCGTTCCAGCAGGTATTGACCCGTGCGTCGCTGAACCATTCATACAAAGGCGCGTTGTCGTCGAACAGAGCTTTGCTGGGTTCCTTGACCCAATCGATCCCCTTGGCGGCGTCCATCCAGAACGCTTCGGGGTTTTTCTTCCAACTGTTATAAACGTCCTGATACGCCATCTCGTCCTCCTCACAACGACTTGGTCTTTGTGTTAGGACCCAGAAAACTATCGGGCAAGCGCGTCAAATGACGACGCGTCAGTTTATCGCAAAATATTTGCAGTAATTCGCGCAACAGCTTGCAAATTTTTGCAAACTTCTTTTCCAGCATTGGATTTTCTGCGCCAAATAGGCCATTTTGCAAACTTGCAAATTCAACCGTGCAAAAGATCACGTCCGAGGCGACTCGGCGCAATGCCAATTCGCCCTTCTTCCGCGTGCCCTATGGCTCCCACGGAGATGCAACGGCATATAGCAGTCAAAAGGTGAGAATTGTGTTAACCGCACCCCCGTAGGGGATGCGGTTTTGGGCGTCGGGCGGCCGGCTTACCCGTAATGCGCCACCGGGGTCCCCGCGATGGCAGCCATGTTCAGCAATCCGCGTGCGGTAATGGATGGGGTGACGATGTGCGCCTTGTTGCCCATTCCCATCAGAATGGGGCCAACTTCGATCCCGTCCGCTTTCATTTTCAGGATATTGCGCACGCCGCTGGCCGCATCCGCATGAGCAAAGATCAGCACATTTGCCGCGCCCTGTAGGCGAGAACCCGGAAAAATCCGCGCCCGAAGATCCGCATCAAGGGCCGCATCCAGGTTCATTTCGCCTTCATAGACAAAGTCGCGCGGTTTCTGGTCCAAGATGTCCAATGCAGCGCGCAGGCGTTTTCCCGATCCTTCCGCCTGATTGCCGAATTGCGATTGCGAACAGAATGCGATCTTGGGTTCGATCCCAAATCGGCGAACATGCCGCGCGGCGCCAATGGTGGATTCCGCCAGTTCTTCGGGCGTCGGCAATTGCCGGACATGCGTATCGGCGATGAACAGGGGGCCGTCTTCCAAAATCATCAGCGACAACGCGCCGTGCGGACGCAGGTTGCCATCGTCAAGCACCTGTTCAACATAGTTCAGATGCCAGCGATATTCGCCGAACGTGCCGCAGATCAGACTGTCGGCCTCGCCCCGATGCACCATGATCGCGCCGATGGCGGTTGTATTTGTGCGCATGATCGCCTTGGCCAGATCCGGGGTCACACCTCGGCGCTGCATGATCTGATGATACGAGCTCCAGTAATCGTAGTAACGCGGATCGTTTTCCGGGTTCACGATCTGGCAGTCTGTGCCCGGGCGAATGGTCAGGCCCAGTTTTTCGCATCGGGATTCGATGACTTCGGGACGTCCGATCAGGATCGGCGTTTCCGTCGTTTCCTCAAGAATAGCCTGTGCAGCCCGCAGCACCCTTTCATCTTCGCCTTCGGCAAATACGATGCGACGGGATGCGACGGCTGCGGCCTCGAATACGGGGCGCATCAAAAGCGCCGACTTGAAAACAGACTGGTTGAGTTTTTCCTTATAGGCCTCAAGATCTTTAATGGGGCGCTTAGCGACGCCGCTTTCCATGGCTGCCTTGGCAACGGAAGATGAGACGACACCCACCAAACGCGGATCAAAAGGTTTCGGAATCAGGTAATCCGGCCCAAAGGTCAGTTGCTCGCCCTTGTAGGCGGCTGCCGCCTCGGCGCTTGTTGTCGCGCGGGCCATTTCCGCAATGCCGTCAACGCAGGCGATCTGCATTGCGTCATTGATCTCGGTCGCGCCCACATCCAGAGCACCCCGGAAGATAAACGGAAAGCACAATACGTTGTTGACCTGATTGGGAAAATCGCTGCGCCCCGTGGCGATGATTGCGTCCGGTGCAACCTCACGCGCGGCCTGAGGCAGAATTTCTGGCGTTGGGTTGGCCAGTGCGAAGATGATGGGACGATCGGCCATTTTCTGAACCATTTCAGGCTTCAGGACATTCGGGCCACTAAGGCCCAGAAACAGATCCGCATCGCCGATTACATCATCCAGAGTCCGCAATTCCGTTTTCTGCGCAAACTGCGACTTGTGCGGGTTCATATCCTCGGCGCGCCCCTCGTAGACGAGCCCGTGAATATCGCACAGCCAGATGTTTTCCTGTTTCACACCCAGTTTCACCAGCATGTTCAGGCAGGCAATCCCAGCAGCCCCGCCGCCGGTTGATACGACTTTGATGTCCGCAAAGGATTTCCCCGCCACATGCAAAGCGTTCTTGGCCGCAGCCCCGACGACAATTGCGGTTCCGTGCTGATCGTCGTGAAAAACGGGAATGTTCATACGCTCGCGGCACAGCTTTTCGACAATGAAACAATCCGGTGCCTTGATGTCTTCCAGGTTGATGGCCCCGAATGTCGGTTCCAGCGCGCAGACGATATCCGCCAACTTTTCCGGATCAGACTGGTCTACTTCGATATCAAAACAGTCAATGCCAGCGAATTTCTTGAACAGGACGGCTTTGCCCTCCATCACCGGTTTCGAGGCTAGCGCTCCGATATTGCCCAGACCAAGAACCGCGGTGCCGTTGGATACCACGGCGACAAGGTTGCCGCGCGCCGTGTACTTTTCCGCGTTTGCGGCGTCGGCTTTGATTTCAAGGCTGGCCTCGGCCACGCCGGGCGAATAGGCGCGCGCCAGATCGCGACCGTTGGCCATCGGTTTCGTGGCCTTGATCTCAAGTTTTCCGGGTTTCGGATGGGCGTGATAGTCAAGCGCGGCCTGTCGCAGGCTGGGGGTGTCAGACATTGAAGTTTCAGTTCCCTCTTAGAATTTGATTTAACATTAAACTATTCGTCCAAGCTTGGCTACGTTGCGTAATTTTGCCGACGTGGCGCAGTTGCACACCCGAAATGGGTTGAATTTTGACATATTTTTTTTACATCTAGGCAACTTTGCAAAACGAACAAACACTCAGGCAAGACGAAGCAGTAATGACTTTCAAGGCAAATGATCAGGTCGATGGCCTGTTCTCCGGTTCTGTGGCGGATACCGGAGTTGTGCGGCTCACCCTTTGGTTTGCGGTGCTGTCAAGTGTTGTGCTTCTTGGTGCTGTTGGCATCTGGCCAGAACAGGCACTGGTTTTCAATCAGGAAGGCGGGTTGTTTGAAACAATTTCCGCGGCGTGTTTGTTTGCAGCGGGTGTGGCCGCTTTGTGGCGATATCCGGGTGTCACCCGGCTGTATATCGGGCTGACATTCCTGTTGTTGGCCGAGCGAGAGCTGGAAGCAGGCGTTTATCCTGAAGGCAGCTTGCCGTTCATGATCCTTGACGGGCTGGATTCGGTGCTGGACGTCACTCTGGTCAGGGTCTTGCTGGCCTGCGTTGTCCTGGGCGGTTTCATCTGGCATGGGATCCCGACGGGATGGCGTGCTGTCAAGCGGTGCGCGCCTTATATGATCGTGTTCATTGCGGCCGGCTGTCTTGCCGTCATCGCTCAGCTTCTTGAAGAATTCGCCGGGCTGCACGGCGAAGCTTTGTCGTCAGTTATGAAGACGCGGCTTTTCGTGATGGAAGAAACGCTCGAGATGTTCTTTTCGATTGGCATTTTGGCCTCTGTTCTGATCGGATGGTCAAAATCGCATTCTGACGAGACATCTCATGACAAAGACATCCGAGCCTTCCCGGACCCAAGCTGAATTTCGTTTGCCTACCCAGGAAATTCGAAACGACATCCCCTTTTATACCAAGGTGTTGGGGATGCAGATGGACATGATCTATCCCGCGGACGATCCGCGCGTCGCAGTGTTTTCAGGGCACGGTCTGCGGCTGCGGATTGAAAAAGACGCGCCCGAAGGTCCGGGAACATTGCGCATCCTGACAGATGACCCGGAAAGCTTTGCAGATGGCCAACGCGTTCTTGTCGCGCCGAATGGGACCCGGATCGAAATCGAAGAGCGTAACCCGCCGCTGGTGATGCCTGAAACGGTTCATTCCTTCGTGGTGCGCAGGCTCAAGGATCAGGCGCCCTGGATCATCGGCCGGGCGGGGATGCACTATCGCGATCTGGTGCCGGATCGTCTGGGCGGATCGATCATCGCCAGCCATATCCGCATCCCGGACGGGGGCCCGGTGCCCGATATGGTGCATTTTCACAAAGTCGGTTTCCAGCTGATATTCTGCATTCATGGCTGGGTGGATGTCGTCTACGAGGATCAGGGAGAAAAAATGCGCCTGACCTCAGGGGATTGCTTTATCCAGCCGCCGGAAATTCGTCACCGCGTGCTCGAGGCGTCAGACAATGTTCAGGTTATCGAGATAGGTGTGCCAGCGGAGCATGTCACGGAAATCGACCATGACATGCAGCTTCCCACGCCGCATTTTCGCCCGGACCGTGAATGGCAAGGGCAACGCTTTGTCTACAACCAGGCCAAGGATGCTGAATGGGTGCCATTCCGTCTTCCAGGTTACATCTGCCGCGATACGACAATTGCCGAGAACACCAAAGGGGTCGCCGGCGTCCAGGTCGTCCGCAAAGGGCAGGGCGATACCGAATGGGCCAGTCATGATACGGACATTCACTTTACCTTCGTGATGGACGGGGCGGTTACACTGGAAGGCGAGGGGCGCGAGCCCTACCGGCTGGAGCAAGGAGACGCCTTTGTCATCCCGCCCGGGATGCGCACGCGCTTGTCCTCGCCCTCGGACAACATCGAGTTGCTGGAAGTCACCTTGCCCGGTACGTTCACGACAACACTGGGTTGACTGAAAAACATTGGCTGGGGGCTTCAATTCCTCGGCCTTTTTACGTAACGATCCAAATTTCTGACCAGATGATCAAAAAACGGGGAATCGCCATGTCGCTCAAAGACGCTGCCTTGTCAGTCCGCGAAAACGCCTATGCGCCTTATTCGAATTTCAAGGTTGGCGCAGCGCTTCGGGCTTCGACGGGTCAGATCTTTTCCGGGTGCAACGTTGAAAACGTGGCCTATCCCGAAGGCACTTGTGCCGAGGCCGGCGCAATCGCCGCGATGGTCGCCGCAGGAGAGCAGGAACTGACCGAGGTCTATGTGGTCGCCTCCAGCCCTCAGCCTGTGCCGCCTTGCGGTGGGTGTCGCCAGAAACTGGCCGAGTTTGGCAAGCGCGATGTGAAGGTTACCCTTGCAACCGTGGACGGCGCTGAATTCGAGACAACCATCGGGGATTTGTTGCCGGGCGCATTCGACGCGTCACATATGGAGGATGTCTGAACGCATGGATGCCCGCTCGATCATAGCAAAACTACGCAGGCAGGAAGTGCCCGGGCGCGAGGAGCTGATCTGGTTTGCGCAGGGGCTTGCGGACGGAAGCGTCAGCGACGCGCAGGCCGGGGCATTCGCCATGGCTGTCTGCATGGGCGGATTGGGCCCTCGGGGGCGTGCGGATCTGACGATTGCGATGCGCGACAGCGGTGACGTTCTGACCTGGGACGTGGACGGGCCCGTGATCGACAAGCACTCGACCGGAGGGGTCGGGGACAGCGTCAGTCTGATTCTTGCTCCGGCGTTGGCGGAATGTGGGGCGTATGTCCCAATGATCTCGGGCCGGGGTCTTGGGCATACCGGCGGAACGCTGGACAAGCTAGAGGCGATACCGGGGGTCAGCACTCAGATCGGGCAGGACCGTCTTGCGCAGATTTTACGCGAAACCGGCGCGGCCATCGTCGGGGCGACCGGCCAGATCGCGCCGGCAGACAAGCGCCTTTATGCGGTGCGGGATGTGACCGCGACGGTCGAGAGCCTGGATCTGATCACAGCGTCGATCCTGTCCAAAAAGCTGGCCGCCAGCCCGGACGCGCTGGTTCTGGATGTCAAAACCGGCAGCGGTGCTTTCATGAAAACGATGGAAGATGCCCGCAAATTGGCCACCGCATTGACCCAGACCGCAAACGCAGCAGGATGCCGCACGTCGGCGGTTATCACGGATATGAACCAACCATTGGCCCCGGCGTTGGGCAATGCCTTGGAAATCGCGGAAGTGATGAAGGTGCTGACCACGTCGAATGCGTCGCCTTTGGCAGACATTTCCGCCGAGCTGGGAGGCGTCCTGCTGACCGATGCGGGGCTCTGCGGAACGGTTGAGGAAGGGCGTGAGAAGATCTTTGAAATCATCCGTGACGGCCGCGCTGCCGAACGGTTCGGGCGCATGATGGCAGCGGTCGGTGGCCCGGTTCAGTTTGTCGATACCTGGGCCCGGTTCCTGCCTGAGGCGAATGTCATCCAAGAGGTTCCGGCCCCGCGGGACGGCTTCATCTCGGCCGTTGACGGAGAAGCTCTGGGTCTTGCCGTGGTTGCGCTGGGCGGTGGCCGTCAGGTCGAAAGTGATGAGATCGACCCCGCCGTCGGCATATCCAGTATTCTTCGGCTTGGGGATCGCGTGTCAAAAGGCGCGCCGATTGCAGTGATCCACGCTGCTCGGGAAGATGCCGCGCGCCGAGCCGCAGAAACCGTGTTGAGCGCGATTGAGATCAGCGATACGGCTCCGACGCTTCCGGATCTGATCCATGAAAGGATCAGCGTATGAGCCGCGCATTTCTAGCCGTCATGGATTCCGTCGGAATAGGCGGTGCGCCTGATGCCGATCGTTTTTTCAATGGCGACGTTCCGGATAGTGGGGCAAATACGCTGGCCCATATCGCGCAGGCCTGTGCCGAAGGGCGGGCCGAAGACGGGCGCTCGGGCCCCTTGAACCTGCCGAACCTCGACGCGCTGGGTTTGGGTGCGGCTGCGCGACTGGCGTCTGGGGACGCAACCCCCGGATTGAACGCCGAACCCAATGGGCTGTGGGGCTGCGCGCGCGAGCATTCGCCCGGCAAAGACACGCCCTCGGGCCACTGGGAACTGGCAGGTCTGCCGGTGCCGTGGGATTGGCACTATTTCCCGGATACGGTTCCGGCTTTCCCTGCGGACCTGAGCCGCGCAGCGGCCCAGGCCGCCGGGACCGAAGGCATCCTTGGCGATTGCCACGCCTCGGGCACGGCGATCATCGCCGAACTGGGTGCCGAGCATATGCGAAGCGGCTGGCCGATCTGCTACACCTCAGCCGACAGTGTGTTTCAGATTGCAGCCCATGAAGAGAGTTTCGGACTGGACCGTTTGCTGGGTATGTGCCGCGCCCTTGCACCGCGCTTGCACGAGATGAAAGTGGGCCGTGTCATTGCGCGCCCCTTTGTCGGCTCGCCAGAGGCGGGATTCGAACGGACAACCAACCGCAAGGATTTCGCCATTCTGCCGCCCGCACCGGTTCTGACCAATTGGGCGCAGGATGCCGGGCGGAAGGTGCACGCGGTGGGCAAGATCGGCGACATCTTTTCCATGCAGGGTATCGACACGCTGCGCAAAGGGTCGGACGCTGAACTCATGCGGCACCTTTCAGATCTGGTGGATGACGCCGAAGAGGGCAGCCTGACTTTTGCCAACTTTGTTGAATTCGACAGCCTTTACGGCCACCGCCGCGATATCAGCGGCTATGCCCGAGCATTGGAATGGTTCGATCACGAGATCGGCAAGATTCTGGCCAGGCTGCGCCCCGGCGACCTGTTGGTGTTGACCGCCGATCATGGCAATGATCCAAGCTGGACCGGGACAGATCACACACGTGAACAGGTGCCGGTTCTGATTTCCGGGTCGGGCACGGGGCAGATCGGCCAGGTAGACTTTGCCGATATTGCCGCCAGCATCGCCCATCACCTGAACATTCCGGCGCAAGGGCCGGGAAGGAACTTTCTATGAGCGTCGCCGATCTGCCGAAAATAGAACTGCACCTGCATCACGAAGGCGCCGCCCCCCCGGCCTTCATACGTCAGCTTGCGCATGAAAAACGGGTGGACCTGAGCGGTATCTTCAAGCCGGACGGATCCTATGATTTCCGCGATTTCGCGCATTTCCTGAATGTGTATGAAGTGGCTTGCGAAGTCCTGAAGACGCCCGAAGACTTCCGGCGGCTGACATTGGCCATTCTCGAAGAAAGCGCCGAAAACGGTGTCGTCTATTCTGAGACTTTTCTGAGCCCCGATTTTTGTGGCGGCGGCGACCTGCACGCCTGGCGGGACTATCTGAACGCCATTCAGGAAGCGGCGGACGAGGCCGAGCGCAAGTTTGACATCACCCTGCGCGGCGTCATTACCTGTGTGCGCCATTTCGGCCCCGATCAAGCCAGGCGCAGCGCCTATTGCGCGGCAGAGACTGCGGGCGACTGGATCACCGGTTTTGGCATGGGTGGAAACGAATCCGTTGGCACGCAGGGCGATTTCAAATGGGCGTTCGATTGCGCGCGCGAGGCCGGGTTGCGGCTGACGACACATGCCGGTGAGTTCGGAGGCCCTCAAAGCGTGCGCGATGCCGTCCGTGATCTGGGGGTCGAGCGCATCGGGCACGGTGTTCGCGCCATCGAGGATCCGGACCTTGTTCGCGAACTCGTCGACCGGGACATCACTCTGGAGGTCTGTCCGGGATCGAATGTGGTTTTGGGACTTTTCCCGGATTTTGCGACGCATCCAATCGCGGCCTTGCGTGATGCGGGCGTGAAGGTCACCGTCTCAACGGATGACCCGCCATTTTTTCACACGACCATGCGGCGGGAATATGAAATGCTGAACGCAGCTTTCGGCTGGGAGGCCGAAGATTTTGCGGCCCTGAACGAAACCGCCCTGGAAGCGGCCTTTTGCGATGACGCTACCCGCGCGCGGGTCAAGAAAAGACTGGAGAAAACATGAGCGAACATCTGACCATCGTCGATCACCCTCTGGTGCAACACAAACTGACGCTCATGCGGGACAAGGGGACCTCGACCGCCGTGTTCCGGCAGTTGCTGCGCGAAATAACGTTGCTGCTGGCCTATGAGGTCACGCGCGAAATTCCGTTGACCACGCGCCATATCGAAACACCGATGGAAGAAATGGATGCACCCATTCTGGCGGGCAAGAAAATGGCGCTGGTGTCGATCCTGCGTGCCGGAAACGGGATGCTGGACGGGGTGCTGGAGCTTGTTCCTTCTGCGCGCGTCGGCTTTGTCGGTCTGTATCGCGACGAAGAAACGCTGAAGCCCGTGCAGTATTACTTCAAGGCACCCGAGAGCCTGAAAGACCGTTTGGTTATCGCGGTGGATCCGATGCTGGCCACCGGCAACAGCTCGGCCGCGGCGATTGACCTGCTGAAAGAGGCGGGGGCGACGGATATCCGTTTTCTGTGCCTGTTGGCCGCGCCGGAAGGTGTGGCGCGTATGAAAGAGGCGCACCCGGATGTTCACATCGTCACCGCCGCACTGGACCGCGAGTTGAACTCGAAAGGCTATATCATGCCGGGTCTGGGCGACGCGGGCGACCGGATGTTTGGAACCAAGTAAACCGGCTTATTCGCCGCATATGTTTTGCAGCCGGACCCAATCACGGTCCGGCAACACCTGTTCCAGTGTCCGGCCGGCCATGGGATCGGCCTCGATCAGACCCAATACTGACTCTCCGGTAATGTCCTGAGCATAGGCGTAAGGGGTGGAAGGCAGGGCGCTTTGCGAAAACATCGCCAGCAAGTCTTCGTCCGGAAGGGAAGGTCGGGGCTGCGAGAGGACTTGTTCGGTATAGGTGTCGATGATCTCAGGTGTCAGTTCCCCGGTCGTCAACAGTCGAAAGGCCGAGGCCGCCCCGGTTCTGTCCAGCAGATCATCCAGCGGGTCGTTGAGCGCCGTCCGCGCGCGCTCTGCAACAACATAGCCTGCTGCGACAGCAGGGTCTTCGTGGTCTTCAACCAGCGCCCGGTTCAACAGAACGGTGCCACCCGGCAAGCTGAGGCTGTCCTGAACGCCGGCGGGCAGAATAACGATCTGCCGCACGCCCGTACGACTGGCCAAGCGATCCAGTGAAGCCTGCGCATCCACGGAAGAACAGGCCGGTCCCGAGACACGCTCGATCCGACGCAGGATCGTGTCTCCGATTTCCTGTCGTTTGATTTCGGGCACGACCGAGACAACATGGTTTTGCAACGCACCGGGCAGCCAAAACAACAATACGGCCAGAACCGCGGCCACAACGCCTCCGACGCTCATCCAGCGCAAACGGCCGGGATGGGGACGCGAGCGTTCGATGGCCCGTTGCAGCCGATCGATCGCTTCAAGCATCGTGGTTTCGGATTCTCCCAGTTCCAGTGTCTCATCCGGATCGCCGTCGGGGCAAAAAACAGCCGGAAAGGCACCGGGGTTCTGCCGTTCAAGCGCCGCCAAAGACCAATGCGTCAAAGCCCTGTCATTGAAATCGGAAATGGTCAGGGTCGCCTTGCCAATCGATACCACGACTTCGCGCCGCTGTTCATCGGGCGAAGGGCGCCACAGACCGGTGGCTTCGATCCGCTGGTACTGTTTCAGGGCCGTCATCTGGTTGGGGTCTGCTCGAAATTGTTTTGCCGCAGCTTAGCATGGTGAAAACGCCGTGCGCAAACCTGTTGCGCAGGTATTCCGATTTGTGCTGGATACCCGTCAGGAAAAAGATCGCCAATCTTTGATCGCAACAAGGGCACGGACATGCAGGCAGATACGACCACCTCTCCGGTGCTGGCTTCAGCCCTTATGGTCGCAGCAATGGCTATTATCGGCGTGATCGACAATGTTGTGATCCTGCTGGCCGAGACGGTCGGGCTGTGGCAATTCCATTTCATGCGGGCATTGCTGATGCTGCCGCTGATTTTCGGGCTGTCCCTTTTGGGGCTGGGCGGGATGAGGCCGCAACGGTGGGGGGCGGTCATCTTACGCAGTCTTCTGATTACGACGGCCATGTTTTTCTATTTTGCGTCGCTGTCGATGATGCCGATTGCGCAAGCCCTGGCAGGGTTGTTCACCTCGCCGATTTTCGTGCTGTTGATTTCGTCCATTGCGCTTGGGCAAAAGATCGGGCCGTGGCGCATTCTGGCTGTGCTGGTCGGTTTTTCGGGCACTCTTCTGGTTTTGCAACCCAACCCGGTCGAATTTGACATGCGTTCGGTTTTTCCAGTTGCCGCAGGTTTTTTCTATGCCTTGAGTTCGATCATGACGCGGACATATTGCGCGCGCGAAAGCACGGTTGCGATGCTGGCGGCCATGGTCATTACCCTTGGGCTGTCAGGGGCCGTGGGCGCCGCCTTGTTCTCGGTTGCACCCGTTGCCACGCTGGACGGGCCGGATGGCTTTGTTACACGGGGTTGGGTCTGGGAAGTGGGGCCCGCGTTGCCATGGATTGTTGTTCAGGCCGTCGGGTCGACGATTGCGGTCTTCATGCTCATCAAAGCTTATCAGGTAGGCGAGACCTCTTACGTGGCCGTGTTCGAGTATTCGGTGATGATTTTCGGGCCGCTCTTTGCATTCGTCGCACTGGGCCAGACCCTCGATTTGATGCAGGTGTCCGGGATTGTCCTGATCGCGACGGCAGGGGTTTTGCTGGGCTGGCGGGCCAGGCGGTCATCCACCCAGCAGGAACTTGCCTGACACATACAACAGCGCATTGCCAACGGATTTTGCACGCTGAAACCTCAATAAGCAGGTTCATTTCAACGGATCAGGTGCAGATGGATTCGTAAGTTCCATGCATGCTGACCGTTTCGAAAATTGCACAAAAGCCTGTTCAAGCCTTGTGAGTGTTTACCAAATCGCCCTGGGAGCGCGCTGAGACGGCCCAAATTGGGCATAAATATGTCCGAAATAAGACAGTCCCGGTTTTTGATGCTAGCTGTTTTGCATAGTGAGTTTGTGCCAAAGGGGGTTAGGCACGTGTCTGAAGTTACGAGTATTTCTGTTTATCTTGATCAGTCGTCGGAAACTGATCCATCCGGTTTGAACCACGCAGTGAACGCGCGCCGTGGTGGTTTTTTGAGCGGCACGAAGGTTGCGACGACCAGCGGGTGGAAACCGGTTGAGCGCATTGCAGTCGGCGATCTTGTCCGAACTCTGGATCACGGGTTCAAAGAGGTGCGCCGCATCTCGACCAGCGTCGTGGTCATTCCTGCCGAAGAGCGCCGTTCCGAGTATTTGCCGGTTTTCGTACCGGCACGCGCCGCGTATAACGGGCGCCCCGTTTGGCTGATGCCCGAACAGGGCATTGCTCTGAACCTGTCGCAGATTGATGCCGATGTCAGCGGATGTTCCGTCGTATCCGCAAGACTGCTGAATGGCGTGGGTCGGTTTATGTCGCAGGCACCGGGATCGTCGTTTGAGGTCCGTTCCCTGTTTTTCGACGAAGATCAGGTGATTTTTGTCGAGGGCGGCCTGCAAGCTTACTGCCCTTCCGGCCTGTTCAACATGCGCGGCAGGGTCAGCGGGGCTGGTTACGATGTCGCCGATGAAGAGACCGGCACAAAGCTGGTCAACCTGATTGCAAGCAGGGGAGATATGTCAGCCCTTGCCAACCCATTGGGTGCCCTGCCTGCACCCATTCCGCAGGAACCGATATTTCCGATCCGTCCGCCCTCTGGGGTCAGGCGGCCGGGTCGACCGGGGCGTCCAAACGCGCCGGTGCTGTTTCTGCGGCCCGAATGGCAGATCTAACCAAACACTGACAAAAACGATGCAGGCGCGTGATTTCACGCGCCTGCGTCACTGATTCAGGCAGCCTTTGCTTCGGGGTTGAAACGCCCGTAGAAGGTTTGACCCTTTTCTGCCATCTCACGCAGCAGCGGCGGGCAGGCAAAGCGTTCGCCATACTTCTCGGCCAGCTGATCACATCTTTCGGCTGCGTAGGGCGTACCGATTATGTCGAGCCAGCTGAGCGGACCACCGGACCACGGCGCAAAGCCCCAGCCCAGAATGGCGCCCACGTCGCCTTCACGGATGTCTTCCAGCACACCTTCTTCCAGCGCCCGAACCGCTTCCAGAACCTGAGCGAACATCAGGCGTTCCTGTACCTTGATCAGGTCGGGCTGGTCTTTGGCAAGCGGATACTTATCCTGAAGACCCTTCCAGTATTCGACGCGCTTGCCTTTTTCGTCATAGTCGAAGAAGCCGGCGTTTGCCTTGCGGCCCAGACGGCCCTGTTCTTCCATCCAGAAGATCAGATCGTCCGAGGGGCTTTCCGGATAGGCATTGCCCATGGCGGCCTTGGTCGCACGGGCGATCTTGGCCCCCAGATCAATCGAGGTTTCATCGGTCAGCTGGATCGGACCAACCGGAAAGCCCAACTGACGTGCGGCGTTGTCGATCAGCACGGGGCTCACGCCTTCGGTGATCATCCGTGCGCCTTCGTTGATGTACGGAATGATGCAGCGATTGGCGTAGAAGAAGCGCGCATCGTTGACCACGATCGGCGTCTTGCGGATCTGGCGCACGTAGTCGAGCGCCTTGGCAACAGCGCGATCACCGGTTTCCTTGCCCTTGATGATCTCGACTAGCAACATCTTCTCGACCGGTGAGAAGAAGTGGATGCCGATGAATTGGTCGGGACGCACGCTTGCCTTGGCCAGATCGGTGATCGGCAGGGTCGAGGTGTTCGAGGCAAAGATGCAGTCCTCGGGGATGATCGCTTCGACCTTTTTGGTCATCTCGGCCTTTACGCCCATGTCTTCAAACACGGCTTCAATGATCAGGTCACACCCTTTCAGATGGTCCAGATCCGGTGTCGCCGTGATGCGGGCCAGCATGGCCTCTTTCTTTTCGGCCGTGACCTTGCCGCGCTTGATACCCTTGTCCAGATAGGTTTCGGTATAAGCTTTGCCTTTGTCGGCCGCCTCTTGATCGCGGTCGACCAGAACGACTTCCATGCCAGCTTGGGCAGAAACCAGCGCGATACCGGCCCCCATCATGCCAGCGCCCAGAACGCCGATCTTCTTGACACGCTGATCGGGCACATCTTTCGGACGGACCGCGCCTTTTTCAAGCGCTTCCTTGTTGAGGAACAGTGACCGGATCATCCCCGACGAGGACGGGTTCATCAGCACGTTGGTGAACCAGCGGGCTTCAATTTTCAAAGCGGTGTCAAAGTCGACCAGCGCGCCTTCATAGATCGCGCTCAGAAGGGCTTTGGCCGCGGGGAAGGCGCCTTGTGTTTTCCCGTGAACCATGGCGCTCGCGCCCACGAAGGTCATGAAACCGGCAGGGTGGTAGGGCGCGCCACCGGGCATCTTGTAGCCCTTCGCGTCCCAGGGTTTCACCAGATCAGCGTCCTTGGCATTCAGAACCCATTCCTTGGCTGCGGCAACCGGATCGTCGGCAACCGCGTCGATCAACTGCGCGCCCTTGGCCTTGGCCGGGTCCATCATCTTGCCTTCAAGCAGTACGGGGGCCGCCGCCATGGCGCCCACCATGCGGCTGTAACGGATGGTGCCGCCGCCGCCGGGGAAGATGCCCAGCAGGATTTCGGGCAGCCCGATCTTGGACTTTGGATTGCTTGTCATGACGCGGTGATGGCAGGCCAGTGCGATCTCGGTCCCGATCCCGGCGCAGGTTCCGTTGATCGCGCAGGCGATGGGCTTGCCACCTTTCTTGGTTTTGGGGTCCATGCCCGCCAATTCCAGCTTGCGCAGGATGTGATGCCCGCCCATGACGAAATCAAACAACGCCTGCGCAGGTTCGTCCCCGGCTTCCTGACGGATAGTGGCCAATGTGTTCAGGTCCATTCCGCCGGCAAACGAGCCTTCCTTGCCCGAGGTAATGACAATACCTTTGATCTCGTCGTCGCTCAGGGCCTGATCAATCAGTTGGCTGACTTCTTGAAAAGCCTCGCGGGTCAGCACGTTCATGGATTTTCCCTGGGCGTCCCAGGTCACAAAGGCGACGCCGTCCGCGTCTTTGGTCAGAGTGAAATCAGTCATTGTCATCTCCAATCTGGTCAGCCGTCAGCGGGCTGCCGTCTTTCCGGGTGAAAGAGAATCCGTTTTCATCATCCTTCACCATCATGTCTATGTCGCTGTAATAGCCGGTCTCGGTCGGGGTCCGCGTGCCCACCACCAGAAAGGTCGCGGGCGCATCGGTCTTGTTCACAAGGTGGTGGCCATTGGCCTCACCAGCGGGCCAAGCGGCGCAGTCACCGGGCAGCATCTCATGCTCACCATCGTCATCGATCAGCACGCATTTGCCGCTGAGCATGATGGCAAACTCGTCCTGCTCCATATGGTAGTGGCGCAGCGACGAGAGGCCCTGAGGCTCCAGCCGCACGATGTTGACCCCGTACTGGGTCAGCCCGCCCGCATCCCCGACGCGCTGCACGAAACGACCAGCGGTCGCCTCGGCCAGCTTGCCCGGATAGGACGAGCCCCCCTTGAACGGGATCTGAGAGAGATCCAGCTTGGGCATCAGACCCGCTCGATAATCGTTGCCGCACCCATGCCGGACGCAATGCAAAGCGTGGCCAGACCGGTTTCCTTGTCCTGACGCTCCAGTTCATCCAGCAAGGTGCCGATGATGATCGCACCGGTTGCGCCCAGCGGGTGACCCATCGCGATTGATCCGCCGTTGACGTTGACCAGCGCCGGATCGACGTCAAACGCTTGCTGGAACCGCAGCACGACCGAGGCAAAGGCTTCGTTGACCTCGAACAGGTCCAGATCGCTGATCTTCATGCCGTTGTCGGCCAGGATCTTCTCGGTCACAGGAACCGGGCCGGTCAGCATGATGGTCGGGTCGGTGCCGATTTTGGCGGTGGCCTTGATGCGGGCGCGCGGTTTCAGGCCGTATTTTTCACCAAATTCCTTGTTGCCGATCAGGACGGCCGCAGCCCCATCCACGATGCCCGAGCTGTTGCCCGCATGGTGGATGTGATTGATCCGCTCAAGATGCGGGTATTTCAGCATCGCCACTTTGTCGAAGCCGGGCATCTGCTCGCCCATCATCTGGAAGGACGGGTTCAGCGCGCCAAGGCTTTGCATGTCGGTGCCCGGCCGCATGTACTCGTCGCGGTCCAGAATGGGCAGGCCGTTCTGGTCTTTGACCGTGATGATCGACTTTTCGAACCGGTTTTCCGCCCAGGCTTCCGCCGCGCGCTTTTGCGACTCAACTGCCAGAGCGTCCGCGTCATCGCGGCTGAACCCGTATTCCGTGGCAATGATGTCGGCCGAGATGCCCTGCGGCACAAAGTAGGTCTCCATCGCCAGAGAGGGGTCAACGGCAATCGCCGCCCCGTCGCTGCCCATGGGAACACGGCCCATCATCTCAACGCCACCTGCGATGTAGGCGTCGCCAGCGCCGCCTTTGACCTGGTTTGCGGCCAGGTTCACGGCTTCCATCCCGCTCGCGCAGAAGCGGTTGATCGCCAGGCCGGGGATCGACTGGTCCAGATCCGAGGCCAGAACAGCCGAGCGCGCCAGACAGCCGCCTTGCTCCATCACTTGCGTGACGTTGCCCCAGATCACGTCCTCGACGGCGTGGCCTTCCAGGTTGTTGCGTTCCTTCATCGCATTCAGGGTCAGGGCGGACAGGCGCACCGAGGTCACCTCGTGCAGGCTGCCATCCTTGCGGCCCTTGCCGCGCGGGGTGCGCAGGGCGTCATAAATATAAGCTTCGGTCATGGGTCTTCTCCTCAAGCTCGATCCGACGGATTGCCGGGCATCAGGTCATAGGGGTGTTTCCAGCCGGGCTGTTCGGACAGGCGAGTCAACCAGGCGTCGATGTTGGGCCAGTCGGCACGGTCAAAGCCGAATGGTTCGGGGTAATACAGATAGCCGCAGCAGCTGAGATCGGCGTTGGTCACGCCGTCACCGACGATCCAGTCGCGGCCTTCCAGATGCGCGTTCAGCACCTGATAGGCGGCCTTCAGGCGGCCCTGGTTGAAGGCGATCACATCCGGGTTGCGGTGCTGTTCGGGCAGAAAGTTGATCAGGAACCGGGTCAGGCCCGCCATCGAGCTGAGCTTGTGATTGTCCCACAGCACCCAGCGTAGGACATCATAGTTCTCTTCCCGGTTTTTACCGCCGAACTTGCCGGATTTTTCAGTCACATAGGCTTGAATGGCACCGGATTGGGAGGTTTGGAAATCACCATCGACCATGAAGGGCGCTTCGCCCATCACGTTGATTTCCGAACGGAATTCGGGGCTGCGGGTGACGCCGTTGAAGAAATCGACAAAGACCGGTTCCCAATCGAGGCCGGACATCTCCAGCGCCAGAGCGGCCTTGTAGGAATTGCCGCTTTCTCCGAAGCAGTGCAGTTTTATGGTCATCCAATCGCCCCTCCCGTGGCGTTTTGTGCGTCTTTCATCCTAGCTTGGCGGTTTTGGTGCCTAGCGCTTGCGCGCCTCCAGCTCGGAATTGAAAAGACGCAATCGATGGGTAAGGTTGTCTTCATCAATGACGCTGTTGAAGTTTTCGAACAGAAAAGACAGCGCTTCGCCTTCATCTAATCCTGCCTCACGGGCAAAAGCCCTGAGCTTTCGATAGCCGTCCTCGGTCATGGCGACCGGGAATCGGCGGGTCAGGCGAAATCGTTTTGGCATTGTATCTCCTCCGAAAACCGGCTCCGGGGTGGGACCCCGGAACCGGAGAAAGATCAGAAGTTTGCAGCCTCCAGCGCCATGACCGTGTCTGCGCCGGTTTGAATGCGCGACAGATGCAACGCCGTGGCGGGCAGACGGCGGGCCATGTAGAAGCGGCCGGTGTTGATCTTGGTCTCGTAGAACTCTTTGTCCGACGTGCCACTGTCCAGCGCTTCTTGTGCGGCCTTGGCCATACGGGCCCACATCAGGCCCAGGCAGACATGACCGAACATGTGCATAAAATCGTAGGAACCGGACAGCGCGTTGTTCGGATTTTTCATGCCTTCCTGCATGAAATACATGCCAGCCGCCTGCAGATCCTTGGACGCAGCCTTCAGCGGTTCGATGAAGGCTTTGTCATAAGCCTCGTTCTGGCCTGCGTTTTCCTTGCAGAAGGTTTTGACCATGTCGAAGAAGGCCATGACGTGCTTACCGCCATCCTGCGCCAGTTTGCGGCCAACAAGGTCCAACGCCTGAACGCCGTTGGCGCCTTCATAGATCATGGCGATCCGGGCATCGCGGGTGTATTGCGACATGCCCCATTCTTCGATGTAGCCGTGCCCGCCATAGACTTGCTGCGCCTGAACGGTCATGTCGTAACCTTCATCCGTCAGGAAGCCCTTGATGACTGGGGTCAGAAGCGAGATCAGCCCGTCCGCGTCCTTGTCACCCGATCGGTGCGCTTTATCGATCATGGTCGCGCCCCAAAGGATGAACGCGCGTGCGCCTTCGGTGAAGCTTTTCTGATCCATCAGATTGCGACGGATGTCAGGGTGAACGATCAGCGGATCAGCCGGGCCATCGGGGTTCTTTACACCGGTTACATCGCGGCCCTGCAGGCGGTCTTTGGCGTATTCCAGAGCGTTCTGATACGCCGCTTCGGCCTGCGACAGGCCTTGCATGCCCACACCCAGACGCGCTTCGTTCATCATGGTGAACATCGCACGCATACCTTTGTGCTCTTCGCCCAGCAGCCAGCCGGTGGCCTCGTCATAGTTCATGACGCAGGTCGAGTTACCGTGGATGCCCATCTTTTCTTCGATCTTGCCGACCGAGACGCCGTTGCGTTCGCCCAAAGAGCCGTCTTCGTTGACGATGAACTTGGGCACGATGAACAGCGAAACGCCCTTAATGCCTTCGGGTCCGCCGGGGATTTTGGCCAGCACCAGGTGGATGATGTTATCGGCCATGTCGTGATCGCCAGCCGAGATAAAGATCTTCTGGCCAGAGATTTTGTAGCTTCCGTCGCCCTGCGGTTCCGCTTTGGTGCGCATCAGGCCCAGATCGGTGCCGCAATGCGGTTCGGTCAGGTTCATGGTACCGGTCCATTCACAGCTGACCATTTTGGGCAGGTACTTGTTCTTCTGCTCGTCCGTTCCGTGCGCCAGAATCGCCGAGGCCGCGCCGTGCGTCAGGCCCTGGTACATGGTGAAAGCCTGGTTTGAGCCCGAGAACATCTCACCCACAGCAGTGCCCAACACATAGGGCATGTTTTGGCCGCCATACTCTTCCGGCATGTCGAGGCCAGTCCAGCCGCCTTCCTTCATCTGCTCGAAGGCTTCCTTGAACCCGGTCGGGGTGTACACAATACCGTTTTCCAACCGGCATCCTTCGGTGTCGCCGACAACGTTCAGCGGATGCAGAACATTTGTGGCAACTTTGCCGGCTTCTTCCAGAACCGCGCCGGTAAACTCGGCTTCCAGTTCGTTATAGCCGGGTATGTCCGACTCTGAGACATTCAGCACGTCGTGCAGGATGAACTGCATGTCTTTGGTTGGCGCGTTGTAAACGGGCATGTGAAGCTCCCTTAATTCATATGTCCGGATGACAGGTCGAGGTTACTCGGCTGCCTTCTTTTCCTGTTTCATCGAGGCGATGACTTTCTCGCCCCAGCGCAACTGCTCTTTCAGATCGTCGATGGCCTGCGTCAGCTCTTCGCGGCGCGCTTCCATGTCCTCCAGACGCTCGCACGCGATTTCATAGGTGCGGGTCATCTGTGTGACCTGCTGGTCGCCTACATGGTACAAATCCAGCAGTTGTCGAATTTCTTCCAGGCTGAACCCAAATCGTTTGCCGCGCAGGATCAGTTTGAGCCGCGCCCGATCACGCTTGGTGAACAGACGTTTCTGGCCTTCACGGATCGGGAACAGAAGTTCCTTGGCCTCATAGAACCGCAAGGTGCGTGGCGTGACATCATAAGTCTCGCACATCTCACGGATGGTCATCACATCTTCGGTCATTCGTCATACTCTCGTCACTGGCGTCATGAGATATGAGTTGCGCAGTTGGTACGCGCTTTACAACATGAGAGTGACGTTTACGTAATCCAGACGCTGCGTCATTTCAAAGTTGACGTAACATCCGGTCACGTAAGCACGGTCTGACGCAATTTTCTTTCCGTAGCGTCATGCGGAATTTCCCGCCAAAGCTGTCGCAATTGCGGAAACACCGCGCATCTGCTTGCGCAGATTCAGGGTGATCAATTCGATTTTTCGGATGGGGGGCGGCTATCCCAAGGACTTGGCCGTCTGGTCGCGCAGACGCTTGAGTTCGTCCATGGCTTCGTCCAGTTGCTGGCGCTGCTGCTGAAGCTCGTTCATCTGGCGATCCGCCATCTCGACGAAGGTGGCCATTTGCGCCTCATTGCCCTGATCTTCGTAGATCAAAAGCCATTGGCGGATCTCTTCCAGGGGAAATCCGAACTTGCGGCCGCGCATGATCAGCTTCATCCGCGCGCATTCGCGCGGGCCGTAAAACCGGGACCGACCTTCACGGTCCGGTTGCAAAAGTTCGATGTATTCGTAATAGCGCAGAGTGCGCGGGGTCACGTCGAACTCGGCGCACATCTCTTTGAATGACAAACGGTTGTTGGACATTCCCGATCTCCTTGTCAGCAACCTAGGCGGTCCCGATCCCAAGCGCAACAGGTGGGCTTGCCCTTTGCGGAAACAGCGGCTCATAAAGGACGGGCAGAGAACAGGACGCAAACCAATGGTCGACAAGACAGTTTTAGCCCGCCAGTTTATTGAGGCGATCCCCCATGCGCGGGCATTGAACCTCAAGCTCACGCAGATCGGTGAGGGCGAGGCAGAGATCACTTTGCCCTACAATGAGGATCTGATCGGGGATCCGCGCACAGGGGTGATTCACGGTGGGGCGATTTCCACAATTCTGGACACATGCTGCGGTGCTGCTGTGATGAGCCACCCCTCGGCCCCCGGCGGGACAGCCACGATCGATCTGCGCATTGACTACATGCGCGCAGCGACACCGGGTCAGACGGTGACAGCGCATGCCGTCTGCTATCACATCACGCGGAACGTGGCGTTTGTACGAGCCACGGCTATGGACCATGACAAAGACCTGCCGGTGGCCACGGCCTCGGGGTCCTTTACGGTTGAGGGGAAATAACATGGCAAGACCTCGTCCCGAACCAATGCAGGTGGTCAAGCAGCGACGCGACGCAGCGTTGCGTGCGCTGGTTGACGGTGTCCCTTACATCCGATTTCTCAATATCAGCTTCGACCGGCGCGGGGATGAACTGACCGGCGTTCTGAACTTCGATGACAAGTTGATCGGCAACCCGTTCCTGCCTGCGATTCACGGCGGTGTAACCGCGGCATTCCTCGAAGTGACCGCTGTCATCACCCTTAGTTGGGAACATATGTTCCCGCGTATCGAAAGTGGCGAGATCGACGGAGAGGCCATTGTGACCGATCCGAATATCCGCTTTCCCAAGACCATCGACTTTACCGTCGACTATCTGCGCTCGGGCCTTCCACGGGACGCATATGCACGGGCTTTCATCAGCAGATCCGGGCGGCGGTATGCCTCGGTCCGAGTCGAAGCCTGGCAGGACAACCACGCGAAACTGTTCGCGCAGGCTTCCGGACATTTCCTGATGCCGCAACCTCCCAGAGACAAGAGCTGACCGTGCAGGACTCCTCGGCGCCCATCACGCACAGGCGGGTGCTGAAGATCGCGGTGCCCATAGTCCTGTCGAATGCCACCGTGCCGATACTGGGTGCGGTGGATACCGGCGTTGTCGGTCAGATGGGCGAGGCGGCCCCGATCGGGGCGGTCGGCATCGGGGCTGTGATCCTGTCCACAATTTATTGGATCTTCGGTTTCCTGCGGATGGGCACAACCGGGATGGCGGCGCAGGCACGCGGGGCAGGCGACACCGTTGAAACCCGGGCGCTGCTGATGCGCGGCCTGATCCTGGGAGGCGCGGCAGGACTGTTCTTTATCCTTGCGCAGGTGGCCGTGTTTGCGGGTGCATTCGCGCTTTCCCCGGCAAGCCCCGAAGTCGAAGCCCTGACCCGATCCTATCTGGAAATCCGCATCTGGGGGGCGCCTGCAACCATCGCGTTATATGCCGTTACCGGCTGGCTGATCGCCGTCGAGCGTACGCGCGGCGTGTTCATCCTTCAGGTCTGGATGAACGGGTTGAATATCGGTCTCGACCTGTGGTTCGTTTTGGGCCTTGGCTGGGGGGTCGAAGGGGTTGCGATTGCCACCCTGATCGCAGAATGGACCGGTTTGGCCTTGGGGGTGTGGCTTTGCCGGGATGGGTTCGCGGATGGAATCTGGCGCGATTGGGCTCGGGTTTTCGATGCCGCCCGGCTGCGGCGCATGTTGCAGGTCAACGGTGATATCATGCTGCGATCGGTTCTGTTGACCGGATCGTTCACGACATTCCTTTTTGTTGGCTCGGATCTGGGTGACGTGAATCTGGCGGCCAATCAAGTCTTGCTTCAATTTCTTGAAATCACCGCCTTTGCGCTTGATGGGTTCGCCTTTTCCGCCGAAGCGCTGGTCGGAGGCGCAGTCGGTGCCAGAGACAGGTATCAGGTGCGTCGCGCCTCTGTCATGGCCTCGCAATGGGGTGTGGGGGGGGCGCTGTTGCTGGCTGCGGTTTTCTTCGTTGCCGGTCCGGCGCTGATCGACCTGATGTCAACTTCACCGCAAGTGCGTGAAGCCGGGCGCGAATACCTGTTCTGGGCCGCAATCGCCCCGGTGATCGGAGTGGCAAGCTGGATGTTCGACGGTATCTACATCGGTGCCACCTGGACCCGCGCCATGCGAAACGCGATGATTCAGTCGGTGGCGATCTATGTGGTCGCTTTGTTCATGCTGGTGCCTGTCTTCGGCAATCACGGCCTGTGGGCCGCGCTGATGGTTCTCAATATCGCACGTGGTGTGACAATGGGCTGGCGCTATCCCAAGCTTGAAGCCCAGGTGGCCTAGAGCAACGTCAACAGGTTTTCCGGCGGACGTCCGATGGCGGCTTTGTCCCCGGCAATTGCAAGAGGGCGCTCGATCAGGATCGGGTTTTCGGCCATGGCACGGATCAGGTCTTCGTCGGGCGAGGTTTTGGCCAGCCCCAGTTCCTTGAACCGTTTTTCTCCTGTGCGCATCATTTCGATGGGCGACAGCCCAAGCGCGGATTGCGCAGCGCGCAACTCGTCGATTGACGGCGCGTCTTCTAGGTACTTTCGAACGCAGACCTGCGCACCGTTTTCTTCCAAAAGCGCCAGACCGGCGCGGGATTTGGAACAGCGGGGGTTGTGCCAGTATTCGATCACAGCCAATCCTCTCGTTTGCTGCCTACGGCTTGCGATACAGTGTCAAAACCGTCACGCGCCAGCAAGTCATCCAGCCCTTTGGCGATGTCGGCCGCCAGGGAAATGCCGCCATACACCATTGCGGTATAGAACTGCACGGCCGATGCCCCAGCACAGATCTTGGCATAGGCTTGCTCGGCAGTGCTGATGCCGCCCACGCCGATCAGGGGGATATCCCCGTCCGTCAGTTTGCTCAGCCGAGCCAGTACGCGGGTCGACTTTTCAAACAGCGGGGCGCCCGACAAACCACCACTTTCGTCTTTCTGCGCGCTGCGCAACCCGTCGCGGGACAAGGTGGTATTGGTGGCGATCACAGCGTCCACCCCGGTTTCGCGTGCGACTTCGGCGATGTCCTGCAATTCCGCCTCGGTGAGATCCGGAGCGATTTTCAGAAAGATCGGCAGCGGGCGCGGCAGCGCATCACGTGTCTCGATCACACCGCTCAACAACGCGGTGAGAGCGGCTTTGCCCTGCAAATCCCGCAGCTTCTCCGTATTCGGAGATGATACGTTGACGGTTGCAAAATCCAGGTGTTCGGCACAATGGGCCAGCACTTTGACAAAATCGCCCGCGCGGTCTTCGCTGTCCTTGTTGGCCCCCAGATTCAGGCCGATGACCGCGTCTTTGGGGCGGTCTGCAAGCCGTTTGGCCATCATCTCCATGCCTTCATTGTTGAAGCCAAAGCGGTTGATGGCTGCCTTGTCCTCGGTCAGGCGAAACAGGCGGGGTTTGGGGTTTCCCGGTTGCGGGCGCGGCGTGACCGCCCCGACCTCGACAAAACCGAACCCGGCGCGGGACAGCGGGGCCAAAACCTCACCATTCTTGTCGAACCCGGCGGCCAGCCCAACCGGGTTCGGCAGCGTCAGCCCGGCAACGACGGTTTTCAGGCGCGGGGTCGTTACCGGCCCGGGTGCGGGTGCAAGCCCTGCCTTCAACACTTTGATCGACATCCCGTGGGCTGTCTCGGGGTCCATGCGGTGCAGGGCGGCAAGGCCCAGTTTCTCTGTCAGTTTCATCCGAACGTCGCCCCGGCTTCACTTGAACCGCATCGGATTAGGCGCGACGTTTCCACCGCCGCCTGACGGTGGATCACCGCCGCCCGATAGGCTGGGTCGGTGACCATTTCCAGAAATGCGTGTGCCGTCGGATAGCGGGCGATGAAGACGGCATCCCACGCCTCGTCCGCCGGGCCAATCAGGGTTGATTCAAACACCCCACGCCAAAGGATGCGCGCCCCGATACGTTCAATGATCGGAGCGGTTTCGGCCCCGTAGTTCTGATAGGCTTGCGCTCCGGTCAGCCCTGCATTCTCCAGTTCATGCGCAGGTGGGTACTGCGCCTTGGCCCGAAACTTCACCAGGTTGAGCATTTCGATCGGCTGGTCCCGATCCAATGCCTTGAAGGCCTCGAACTGGTCGCGGTCCGGGTCGATATAGGATGTCATGACATGTCCTTTGGGAACTGGTGCGCGGTGCCGTCAAACGGCAGAGGGCGTGACCAAACAACATCGCTCATCCGGATCTGGCGATAGAGATGCGGGAACAGGGCACCGCCGCGCGAGACCTCCCATTTCAGGTCGTCGCCCATCGCATCTGCGTCACAGGCCAGCAAAACCAGACCATCGACACCGGCAAAATGTTTGGCTGCGGTTTCAGCTGCTTGTTCAGCGGTGGAAAAGTGGACAAACCCGTCAGCGACGTCGATCGGAGCACCGTTCGAGGCACCTTGGTCCTGCAAGGTGGCCCACTCTTCGGCTCGGAAAATCTTGTAAATCAGCATACGGACCTGATGCCCCGCGTACGCGTTGGAATCAAGCCGGATTTCTTCTTTGACTCTTTGGCGTCATCGGCGCACGATCCCTGCAAATTAAAACAGGGAGATTCAATATGTTGACGCGTTTCCTGGCTTCGGCTGCAATTCTTGGCCTGACCGCTGGCGTGGCGGCGGCAGAATACAAGCTGACCATTCTGCATACTAACGACATTCACAGTCGTATCGAGTCGATCAACAAATACGACTCGACCTGTGACGCAGAAGGCGAAGCCGAAGGTAAGTGTTTCGGCGGCGTTGCACGCCTCAAGACCATGGTAGACGCCCGACGCGATGCGCTGGCGGATCAGAATGTGCTGCTGCTGGATGCGGGGGATCCGTTCCAGGGATCGCTGTTCTACACAACATATAAGGGCGCGGCAGAGGCCGAGTTCATGGAAGCCATCGGTTACGATGTCATGGCTGTTGGCAACCACGAATTCGACGATGGCCCGGAAGGTCTGGCGTCGTTCATCGACGCGGTCAGTTTCCCAGTGATCTCGGGCAATCTGGACCTGTCGTCGTCGGCCGAGTTGAAGGACAAGGTCGGCAACCATGTTGTGCTTGACGTTGGCGGTCAGAAGGTCGGCATAATTTCAGCACTGGCAACGGACACGGTTGAAACGTCAAGCCCCGGCAAGGACGTAATTTTCAAGGATGAGATAGAAAGCCTGCAGGCTGATGTAGCTGCCTTGCAGGATGAAGGTGTCAATATCATCATTGCTTTGAACCATGTTGGATTGGCCAAGGATCTGGAGATCGCAGAGCAGGTGCCGGGGCTTGACCTTGTTGTCGGCGGCCATTCGCACACGCTGCTCTCGAACACGCAGGAAGGTGCGGCTGGGTCATATCCGATGATGGTCGGTGATGTCCCGATCGTGCAGGCCTATGCCTATTCCAAATATCTGGGCGAGATCACACTTACCTTTGATGATGACGGCAACCTGATTTCAGCGGAAGGTGAGCCTATCCTGCTTGACGCGTCTGTCACGCCCGATGCGGATATCGCTGCACGCGTGGCCGAGATGGGCGCACCGATCGAAGAAATGAAGCAACGCGTCGTTGCCAACTCGGCCGCTGCAATTGAAGGCGATCGGGCGGTTTGCCGCGTACAAGAATGCGAAATGGGTAACCTTGTCGCCGACGCCATGCTGGCGCGGGTTGCCGAACAGGGCGCTCAGATTGCGATTGCGAATTCTGGCGGTCTGCGCGCGTCGATTGACGAAGGCGAAGTGACCATGGGCGAAGTGCTGACCGTGCTGCCGTTTCAGAACACGCTGTCCACTTTTGAGATCACCGGGCAGACCGTCATTGACGCTCTGGAAAACGGCGTAAGCCAGGTTGAAGAGGTCAAGGGCCGGTTCCCGCAAGTGGCGGGCCTGCGCTTTACCTGGGATCCCAGCGTAGCGCCGAACGAAGGGCGTATCATTGATGTGATGGTCGCCGAGGGTGATGGGTTCGTTCCGATTGATCCGAACAAAACCTACCTGGTCGTAACCAACAACTACGTCCGCAACGGTGGCGATGGGTATTCGATGTTCGAGGGCGACGACAAGAACGCCTATGACTTCGGTCCGGATCTTGCGGATGTAACCGCGGAATATCTGGCCGAAAACGCGCCGTACCAGCCTTATGTCGACGGACGCATCCAGCAGAAGTGACTCTGTTTTTGAAAAGGAAAAAAGCCGCGTCATCATGATGCGGCTTTTCTGCTTCTGCGGATCAACTGAAATCGTATTCCGGCCAAAGTTCCGGGTCAAAGCCATCCAGCATCGGTTTGATCTGATCCGCGACCTCGCGCCAGCGCCCGATTGACTTGGTCGAGATCTTGTTGCGCACCTGATCCACGCTGGCCGTACGCACCTGTCTGGTGTTCTTTTCGGGGTGTACCATGGATTGGCACCACTCAATACCGCAAAACTCGGCAACGCGCTGGCTGTGGGTCAGGGGGTCCGCTACCAGATCTTCATAGGGCATTGTCAGAATGCGGTTTCCGAACAGCTTATCCCAATGAGACATGTAACGGCGATACAGATTTGCGGTATGCGCGATCGCTTCAAGGTTGGATGTGTCGTTCATGCCGTCTGCTAGGAACCGCTGGATCCATTTTGACAAACCGACATCGCGTGGATCCCGCAGCATGTTGATGATCCGGGCATTCGGGAAGGCTGCAAGAATGAAGCCGACATTTTGGTAGTTGTGCGGCATCTTGTCGACAAAGGCGATTGAATCCGTCGGAATCCCAGGCATCTGGTCCAGGTAGCTTTGGGCAATCGCCTTCGCGGCTTCTGAATCGAGCGACGTGCCGGACGTATAAAACTTGGCGGAAAGGTCGGTTATCAGCATCAGTTCACCGCAACCGGCGATACCGGGCGCAGAGCTCAGCATCATCTCCATCAAAGTGGTTCCGGATCGCGGCTGACCGATAACAAAAATTGGTACCGGCATACTGTTTTGCTCTGCATTGACCCGAGGCGATCCTTCAGGGAACAGGTCCAGAATATCGGATATTTTATTCTCTTCAGCTTCGGGGTCGTAGGGCAGGATGCTCTGTTGGATTGCGTTTGCCTTTGCAAATTGCGGCAACGCCTTGGCCAAGCCTTCGCTTTTTTCGATCAGATGTGCCTTGGCAAACTCGAGCTCTTGCAAAGGTTGATCTGTCTGAGCGATGGCCTCGTTCAACGCAAGGATCATCTGCGGCACGTTTTCCGGTGCGGTCAATATTGCGGATTGCAACAGGGCATTCGGGTTGTGGGGATCGGTTTCCAGGATGTTTTGCAGAACTTTGATCGCTTGGGCTCTGTCACCGGCCTGATGCAGATTGATGGCCATTTGCAATGCAATCGTTGTATTCTTTGCTGCCAGCTCGTACGCGCGTTGGATATCCCGCGTGCTTTCCTCGACAAAACCGATGCTTTGGTAGGCGCGGGCACGCTTTGAAAGCAATTCCGCGTTGTCCGGATCTGACGCCAGTTTGTGTGTAGTGAACTGGATGATGGATCGCCAGTTTTCCCCTTGGCGCTGTATTTCGTCAATGACTCTGGTGAGTTCCCGATTGTTTGGAAATCTTTCAATCTTTTTCTCTGCGTAGGTCAATGCCTGCACAATTTGCCCTGTTTGCATCAAGGCGTTAGCCAGATTCTCGGCAAATTGCGGATCATCGGGCTTCATCCGCGAGGCTTCAACAAAATACGGAATGGATTTCCTGTACTGCTTCATCTCTGTCAAAACGAAACCGGCGATGGCTTGGTAGTCCGAGTCCTTCGGGAATTTCTTGATACCCAGCTGGGCCTTTTTCAGCGCCTGTGACAGCTTGCCCGCATCCAAAAGGGCCATTGCTTTGCTCTTGAGGGATTGCGTTATTTGGTTTTCCATATGACCCCGTAAGATCCTGCGCCAGTATCAATTTAGTATCGGTGGTTCATTACCCATGTGCGGACGGTTTGCAATAACTCTTCCCAATGACGCGATGGCGCAGCTGTTCTCCGCGCGTCCGGCAAACGCGTTGCCGACAGTACCGAATTTCAATGTTTGCCCGACAAATCAGGTGCATGTGGTTCGGGGTGGTGACTCAGGTCGGCGTCTGGATGCGCTGCGCTGGGGGTTCCTGCCACATTGGTACAAGACGGAAACCGCCGGGCCTTTGCTGATCAACGCCCGCGCCGAGACTTTGGCGGAAAAGCCTGCCTTTCGCGATGCCTGCCGGTCGCGTCGCTGTCTGATTGTCGCAACGGGGTTCTACGAATGGACCAAGACGGACGAGGGAACGCGCTTGCCATGGTACATCCATCGTAGGGACGGCGCCCCCATTGCCTTTGCGGGGATCTGGCAGGATTGGGGGGTGGATGAAAACCGTCAGGGCACCTGTGCCATCGTGACGACGGCGGCCAACGAAAACCTTGGCACCATCCATCATCGGATGCCCCTGATCCTCGAACCCGAACATTGGTCCTTGTGGCTGGGAGAAGCGGGAAAAGGCGCTGCTCGTTTGATGCAGCCGGGGGCAGAGAATGTGCTGACGTTTCATCGCGTTGATCCAGTCGTGAACTCAAACCGGGCCAGCGGACCTGATCTGATCACGCCTTTGCACGAGTGAGGGCGTGCGGCCTTTTCTTTGCAGACGCGGCAAGCTAGACCATCGGCATGGCCCTGACCTTTTCTGATCTGACACAGCTTTATGCGCATGGTTTTGACACGGTCATCGATGTGCGCAGCCCGGCAGAGTTCGCTGAAGATCATCTGCCAGGCGCGATCAACCTGCCGGTTCTGAACAACGAGGAACGCGCCCGCGTCGGAACCATGTATGTACAGGAGAGCCCGTTTCTGGCGCGTAAACTCGGGGCCGCTTTGGTGTTCCGCAATGCGGCCAACCACATCGAGCAACATCTAAGTAACCACGAAGGCAGATGGCGCCCTCTGATCTATTGCTGGCGTGGCGGACAGCGTTCCGGGTCGTTCACTTGGATGCTGCAACAAATCGGCTGGCGAGCGGATGTGATCGAGGGCGGCTATCGCACCTACCGCAGGCTGGTGAATGCGTATTTGTACGATGATCCGTTGCCGCATCGGTTGGTGGCGCTGGATGGCTATACCGGAACGGCCAAGACAGAATTGCTGGCACGTTTGCAGTCACGCGGGGTGCAGGTTCTTGACCTCGAAGCACTAGCCAATCACCGAGGGTCTCTGCTGGGGGAAAGACCGGGCGGCCAGCCCAGCCAGAAAGCTTTTGAATCGGCCCTGGCAGGGGCGCTTTGTGCGATGGATACGGCGCGCCCGGTCGTCATCGAAGCGGAATCGTCCAAGATCGGCAGCCTGATACTGCCGCCCAGCCTGTGGAACGCTTTGTGCGCAGCCCCACGGGTGAACATCACGGCTCCGCTCGAGGCGCGCGCCGCCTATCTCGTTCAGGCCTATGACGACATCCTGTCTGACAGTGACCGTTTGAGGGACCGTTTGTCGCCGCTGCGCTTTCATCGCGGGCACGAGGTCGTGGATGGTTGGATGCAGCTGATCGAAGCAGGTCAAAAACAGGTGCTGACCCAGGCCCTGATGGAGCAGCATTACGACCCGGCATACGCAAAGTCGCGGCGATCCCGTTCCGTCAAGGTTCTGGCCGATATTGAGATCGCCCTTCTGAACGATGCCGGCCTGAGCGAGGCGGCCGCCCGGATCGAAACCCTGCTGGATCAGTCCTGAAGGCGCAGTCCCGGTGCATCGGTGAGCTCGCCGATTGCCATAGCCGGATATCCAGCGTTCCTGAGGTCATTCAGGACGGTATCGGCGTCCGCTGCCGCCACCGCGGCCAGCAGGCCGCCTGCTGTCTGCGGGTCGAATATCAGGGCGGCTTTGCCCTCGGCGGGCAGGGCAGGTGCTATTGCCCTGTTGTCTGCAAAAAGGGTTGATCGAACGCCCCGATCCGTCAGTTCCTGCGCGCCATCCATCACCTCCACGGCACCCAGATCCATCATGGCCCCGCATCCGGAAGCGTCGCAGATGCCTTGCAGATGTCCGGCCAGACCAAACCCGGTCACGTCGGTCATCGCATGGGCCCCGGCCAATATGCGGGCCGCCTTGCCCTGCGGCTGCGCCATGTGCCGGAAGGCTGCGGCCACCCAGGCGCCATTGGCCTGGCCTGCCATCTCGGCCGCCATAAGAACGCCGCTTCCTATGGGTTTGGTCAGGATCAGACAGTCGCTCGGTTGCCCGCCGGCCAGCGTAATCGGGTCGGCGTCGCACAGGCCGGTCAGTGTGAAACCGATTGTCATCTCGTCACCCATGGAACTGTGCCCGCCCACGATATCGGCACCGGCGTCCCGCATGACGTCTCCTGCGATCGACATGATTTCCGACATGGTACGGCGTTGCAGGGCAGCAGACATGCGCGGAAGGATGATCGTTGCCGTGGCAGCCTGAGGCGTGGCCCCCATGGCCCACACATCCCCCAGGGCATGTACAGCGGCGATGCGCGCCATAAGTGCGGGATCATTGGTAAAAGCCCGCAGGTGATCTGATGTCATGACCTGCCGAACCCCGCCCGTCTGAAGCAGAGCCGCGTCGTCGCCGGGCAGGGGGATGATATCCGGGCGAACGGGATCGGGCTGCGATTTCAGCGCCACCTGCAATGCTCCGCGCCCGACCTTGGCACCGCATCCGCCACACATCGGTTTTTCGCCCAGCACCTCGACAAGCCCGGCGGCATGTGCACGCGGCAGCGCGGGGGGCTTCATCTGCGGCAGGTCCCGGAACTTGTTCATGAAAGTCCGGTCGATGTGGTTCTTCCATTTCCACATCATCGCTCCGCTGTGGGACAACCCCAACCGCTCGCCCAGCGCTGATTTGCCGCCTAGCGAAATCAGCTTCAGGTAATCTTTCTGCGGGACGTACTTGCGCATCCGTCCAGCCCCCAGCGCCGCGCGCAGATTGTCGAACAGAACCGGTGCTTCGCGCACTGCATATACACCGGCTTTGGGTCTGGGATTGTCCGTCAGATGGGCGCAATCACCGGCGGCAAAAACCACGGGATCGCTGGATTGCAGGTAGCTGTTTACCCGGATGAAGCCATCCTCAAGGTCCAGCCCGGTCTTTTCGATCCAGCCATAGGGGCGGGCTCCGGCCGCCCCTGTCACGAAACCAGCCGGGATCTTGCGCCCGTCCTGCAATGCGACGTGATCCGAAGCGATCCGGTTGATCGCGGCGTTTTCGATCACCTCTACACCAAGATCCTGCATCGCACGGCGGATCGTCTCTGCTGCTTTGGGTTTGGTGGCCGTCAGGGCAATGGCATTGTCGATCAGCGTAACCTGCGCTGGCCGACCCTTGGCCCCGAGCGCGTGAGCCATCGCCATGACCAGTTCAACCCCGGCGATTCCACCGCCGATCACGACGACCGAGGCAGGGCCGCTGCCCGCCAGATAAGCAGCCCATTCTGCCGCGAATGGTCCCAGTGGTTTGGCCGGTACGGCATGTTCCGCAAAGCCGGGCATTGCGGGCATGTCCGAAGTGATCCCAACATTGACCGACGCCACATCGAAACCTACCGGAGGACGCCCGGGAACATGGATTTCCTGACGATCGGTATCGATTCCATCGACCGCGCCCAGAATGACGCGCGCGCCTGCGAAGCGGGCCAGTCTGACCAGATCGATGTCCAGCTCCGACCGGTCATAATGCCCGGCGACATAGCCTGGCAGCATCCCGGAATACGGGGCCGTCGGGCCGGGGTTTATCACGGTCACACGCGCCCCCGGCAACGGGTCCATCCCCCATTTGCGCAGCAGCAGCGCGTGGGTGTGACCTCCGCCAACAAGAACCAGATCGCGGGTCAGGGGCAGCGGAGGAATATGCATCGGTTTCAATTCGCGCTATGATCCGGAACGTCTTCGACCTGCTCGACGGCGTGGGTGGCCCAAAGTTCATCCTCGCCGGCATCCGGCAGGTCTTCGGGTTTTTCATGCCGGTGTATGTGCCACTTTGCAATGAACAGGGCCGTGATCGGAGCGGTCAGGAACAGGAACAGAGTGATCAGCAGCTCGTGCAGGGACAGCTTTCCTTCCAGAAGAACAGAATGCACGATCGAAGCCAGAAGCACGCCGCCCACCCCCAAGGTCGTTGCCTTGGTCGGGGCGTGCAGGCGGGACATCGGGTCTTTCAGCTTGATCATGCCAAAAGACCCGACAAAGCCGAAGATACCCGAGACGATCAGGAAAAAGGCGATCAGCAGTTCCACGATGAATGTCATCCCGCCCTCATTCGATAATGTTGCCGCGCAACATGAAGCGCGCATAGGCCACGGTGGAAACAAAACCGAGCATGGCAATGATCATGGCGGCCTCGAAAAAGATCTCGGTCCCCTGATCCAGCCCATATAGGATCATCAGGGCGATGGTGTTGATCACCATAGTGTCTAAGGCCAGAACCCGGGTGCCGACCCCGTCAGCGGTTATGATACGCCACAGACACATCATGATCGCCGCACCGAAACAGGCAAATGCAAAATAAATCGCGTAGTCGATCATTCGAAAATCTCCTTCAGGCGACGTTCATAGCGCTGTTTGATCTGGTCCCGCACGGCTTCGGGGTCCGGGGCATCAAGACAGTGCACCAGCAGATTATGCCCCTGAGCTGACAAATCACAACTGACGGTGCCCGGAGTCATCGTGATGGTGCCCGCAAGAACCGTGATCGCTTCGGGTGTGCGCAGTTCAAGCGGGACGCAGATCCAGTTGGGCTGGCGGCTATCATTGCGTTTGAACAGGATGATCCGGGCCACTGTCACGTTCGCAACCACGATATCCCAAAGCACCACCAACATGTATTCCACAACCATTGGCCAGTTGCGAAGCTTGGGACGATCCGGCCAGTAGGGTTGCGTGACGAACGGAATGATGATCCCGAGGATCAGACCAAAGATCAAAGAGTTCAGCGAAGGCTTGTTCGCCAGCAGAATCCAGACAAGCGTCAGCAAAATCGTCAGGTGGGGGTGCGGGAAAATTCGGCGCAGCAGTTTCATCACTCTTCCCTTCCCAAGACGGCAGAGATGTAGTTTTCAGGGGTAAACAACTGCTCTGCGGTTTTGCTCGTGTACTCCAGGGCCGGACCCGCGAACAGGGTCAGCAGGACCAGACCTGCCACGGCCCCGAACACAGCCGTAAAAGCAAGGCCGGGTTGCGGTTCGGGGGCGGCGGGTGCAGACGCGTTTTCGCCTTCGGCGGTTTCATCGGTTGTGACAACCTCAGCGTCGTAGCTTTTCCAGAAAATCAGCGTCCCGGCACGGGCCAGCCCGACGATGGTGACGAATGATCCAATCAGGATAACGGCCCAGACCGAGGTGGCATCGGATGCATCACGCGAAGCGTCCAGAACCAAAAGCTTGCCAACAAAGCCGGACAACGGCGGCATTCCAGCCATCGCGATGGCGCCGACAAAGAACAGGGCAGCAATCAACCCGCTTTGCGGCATCGGCGGCTTGGGGGCTATGGCCCCTCCCTGCCGTTCCATGATCAGGTCAGCAATGAGGAACAGCAACGCGGTCGCAAGTGTCGAATGGAACACGTAATAAAGGGCGGCTGCCGTCGCGCCGGGCGTGAACTGCGAAATCGCGATCAGCAAAGTACCCATGGACGCGATGGCGCAAAAGGCAACCATGCGGGCAATATGCTGCGATCCCAGAATGCCGATGGCACCGACGGCAAGCGTCAGCAGCGCCGCGGGTTGCAACCAATCGCCAACCAGACCCTGCGTGACTTCGACGTCGGGACCGAAGGCCAGAGTGTACATTCGCAGGATCGAATAGGCCCCTACCTTGGTCATGATTGCAAACAGGGCCGCAACAGGCAGCGGGGCGTTGGCATAGCTGGCGGGCAGCCAGAAGTGCAGCGGCAGAACGGCAGCCTTGATGCAGAAGACCAGCAGCAACAGCACCGCACCAACCCGCAGCAATGCGGTATCTTCAGCCGGAATCTCCGCAACGCGCAGGGCGATGTCCGCCATGTTCAGCGTACCGGTCACGCCATAGATCGTGCCAAGGGCAAACAGAAACAGGGTCGACCCCAACAGGTTATACGCCACATACTGCACACCCGCTTTCAACCGTACCGCGCCACCGCCATGTGTCATAAGGCCGTAAGACGCGATCAGCAGCACCTCGAAAAACACGAAAAGGTTGAAGGCGTCGCCGGTCAGGAAGGCGCCACAGACGCCCATGAGCTGGAAATGAAACAGCGCGTGGAAATGCTTGCCCCGGTCATCCCAGCCCGAGGCGATGGCATAAAGCACGATCGGCAGGGCCAGCAGGGCGGTCAGCAGAACCATCATTGCGGACATGCGATCCAGCACCATGACGATGCCAAAGGGGGCGGGCCAGTCGCCAAGCTCGTACACCTGAATGACCCCGCCCGAGGCCTGAGCCGTGATTGTCAGCGCAATCCCAAGCAAAGCCACGACGCCCGCGACCGAGAAGATGCGTTGCAGGTCCAGATGGTATCGCAGGACCATGATGATGAATGGGGCCAGAATCGCGGGCAGGACGATCGGCGCAACGATCCAGTGGTTCATGCGTCATCTCCCGGCGCGTCAACACTGTCCTGGGCGGTCATGTCGATATGGTCATTCTTGGCAGACAGGTATGCGCTGAGCGAGATCATCACGATCACGGCTGTCATCCCGAACGAGATCACGATGGCCGTCAGGACCAGCGCCTGTGGCAATGGGTCGGTATAGGGGACGTCCTCGTACTTGTTCAGAACCGCTGGTGCGTTCAGCGCCAGTCGTCCGGTCGCGAACAGGAAGACGTTCACCGCGTATGTGATCAGAGACAGGCCCAGAATGACCGGAAACGTCCGACGGCGCAGGATCAGGAAGATCCCGGCAGCGGTCATGATACCGACGGCAGAGGCTACGAGCGCTTCCATCAGGCCTGCTCCTTCTCTTGTTCTTCTTCCGGAGGGTTGTCTCGCAGCGGGTTGATATCCATCGGGAATTCCTGTGCCATCCCCGGTTGCCACGCAAAGCGGGACAGGCTGTCCAATGCCAGCATGACCGCACCCAGAACCGCCAGGAATACGCCTGTATCAAACAGCATGGCGGTGGCCCATTCGAATTCCTCCAGCGGAGGCCAGTTGATGTAGCCGAAATCGCTGGTCAGGAAGGGGCGTTCATTGAACCAAGCACCCAACCCGGTTGCCGCGGCGATCAGAACGCCCCAGCCGATGGTGCCGTGGTAATAGAACCTTTGCCGCTCGATGGCCCAGGTATAGCCGCTGGCCATGTATTGCATCAGATAGGCGATGGCGACGATCAGGCCGGCGATAAAGCCGCCACCGGGCTGGTTGTGCCCGCGGAAAAAGATGTAAGCCCCGACCATCAGTGCGATCGGCATCATGACACGGGTGACCACAACCATCATCAGCGGATGCGAATCCCCGGATTGCGGCCAATGCGGTTTGCGGTTCAGCAGATAGCTGCGGACATTTGTACCGAGAACGGATTCCGTCAGCGCAAAGATGATCAGTGCGGCAATGCCCAGAACGATGATCTCGCCAAAGGTATCAAAACCCCGGAAGTCGACAAGGATCACGTTGACCACATTGGTGCCGCCGCCGCCTTTGTAGGAATTGGCCAGATGGAACTCTGAAATCGTCGGGAACGCGAAATCGCGCATCATCATCGCGTAGATCAACGCACCGGTGCCAAGGCCCGCGACCACGGAAATCGCCGCGTCCCGCCAGCGCCGTGCCGCCGAACTGTCCCAGGGCGTTTCGGTCGGCAGGAAGTTCAGCGACAGCAACAAAAGGATCATTGTCACCACTTCGACCGAGATCTGCGTCAAGGCAAGATCGGGGGCCGAGAGATAGTTGAAGGCAACCGAAACGATCAGGCCGACGACACCGATCAATACCAGTGACAAAAGACGATTCCGGTGGAACCACATAATGCCCAGCGTCGCACCCACAAGACAGATCCAGCCAAGGATAGGAATGATCTGAGCCGGCAGCGGAACGCGGGTTTCTATGCCGATGGTTCCGGTCGAATACGCGTAATAACCCAGGCCAACGGTAAAGGCGACGAAGATGATTGCATAGCGGCTAAGGACCCCGTTGTGCAACTCATCCGTGATCCATCGGCTCAACCTGGTCAGCGCTTCTATGATTGCTTCAAAGATCTGCTTGGCTTCGGGGCGGGGCAGAGCGTTCCAGATCTGCTCACCTCGTCTGTGCAACGCCAGCAGGAACAGACCGCCCAGCGTGGCCACGACCGACATGTAAAGGGCCGGTGTGAAGCCATGCCAGAGTTTCAGCGAGTAATACGGAAGCTTCTCGCCGCCAATCACCGCGCTGGACACCACTGCGACCAATGGGCCGACAATGGCCGCGGAATAGAGGCCGATCAGGATGACAAGTACGACCAGGAACGCGGGCGCGATCCACAACCCAACGGGCGGATCATGCGGATGTGCCGGATAATCTTCCCGCTGTGGTCCAAGAAAGACGTGGCTGACGAAGCGGAAGGAATAAGCGGCCGAGAACAACGCAGCCAAAAGCGCCAGCCCCGGCACCAGGTAATGAGAGTGCAGCCATGTGGTGTGCACGGTTTCTTCAAGCATCATCTCTTTGGACAGGAAACCGTTCAGAGGCGGCAGCCCGGCCATTGAAAGGGCGGCAATCGTGCCGATTGTGAAGGTGATCGGCATCAGGTGGCGCAAGCCACCCAGTCTTTTGATATCGCGCGTGCCTGTTTCGTGATCCACGATCCCGGCGGTCATGAACAAGGCGGCTTTGAACGTTGCGTGGTTGATGATGTGGAACACGGCAGCGACGGCGGCAATTTTTGTGCCAAAGCCCAGCAGCATGGTGATGAGGCCAAGATGCGAAACGGTCGAAAACGCCAGCAGCGCCTTAAGGTCGTCCTTGAACAACGCGATAGACGCGCCAATCAGCATGGTGATCAGCCCCGTCGTGGCGACGATGTAGAACCACGCATCCGTGCCGGCCAGAACCGGCCACATCCGTGCCATCAGAAACAGGCCCGCTTTCACCATTGTGGCAGAGTGCAGATAGGCCGAAACCGGTGTTGGCGCGGCCATGGCGTGCGGTAGCCAGAAATGAAACGGGAACTGCGCCGACTTGGTGAAACAGCCCAGCAGGATCAGGATCAGCGCCGGCATGTAGTAGGGTGAGGCCTGGATCAGTTCTTTGTTCTGCAAAATGACGCTGAGGTCATAAGACCCCACGATATTGCCGAGGATCAGCATCCCGGCAATCATCGCTAAACCGCCAGAGCCAGTGACAGCCAAAGCCATGCGCGCGCCCTGACGACCCTCGGGAAGGTGCTTCCAATAGCCGATCAGCAGGAATGAGCTGAGCGATGTAAGCTCCCAGAATATAAGCAGAAGCAGGATGTTGTCGGACAGGACAATCCCGACCATCGCGCCCTGAAACAGCAAAAGATAGGTAAAGAACTGCCCCATAGGATCTTCGCGCGACAGATAGAACCTTGCATAAAGGATGATCAGCAGCCCTATGCCCAGGATCAGCAACGCGAACAAAAATCCCAGGCCGTCCAGCATGAAATTCGCGTTCAGCCCCAGCCCCGGTATCCAGTCGAACCGGGCGGTCACGACGTCTCCGCGCATCACCGCAGGGATATGGATCAACAGGCCCATCAGGGCCAGGAATGTGGTCAACCCGGCGGCGGATGCGGCTGCGTTCCGGCCTGCCCGGATCAGCAGGGCAGGAAAAACAGCGCCGAGAAAGGGAAGGGCCGCGATGAGGAATAGGGACAAGTGCGATACTCCGGTCTGGGCGGTCAGTGTGAAGCCAATTTTGTAAGGATATTTTCCCGACTGTCCAGATATTGTAACTTTTTTACAGAGTCCTATAGGCCGCATCAAAAACTCTGCAAGGATTCGAAAAAATGACGTGATCTTGATGCGGGTCGGGTTTTTCGACGCCCCGGTTTCAGACCATCTGTGATAGAACACATGTCAGCGAACAGGAGGCTGAATCTTGGCCGAGAAAGTGAACCGAGCCCGAAGATGGATGTTGATCGGCGCATGCGCGGCGATTGCAGGCGGGTTTGCGATCAGGGAATACCGTTTGATCCCCGAAGACCACGGCGGCGGCCGGATAACGGTTGCCGAGGCCCATGAGCAGGCCTCGAAGGGAAACGTTCTGTTGATCGATATCCGCACGCCGCGTGAATGGCGCGCATCGGGCATTGGCGAAGGTGCCGTGCCGCTGGACATGCGGCGCGAGGATTTTGTCAAAGCACTGACGGAATTGGCTGGCGGCGATCCGGCGACCCCGGTGGCCTTGATTTGCGCGCGCGGCGTGCGCTCGGCGCGCCTGAGCAACCGCCTGATCGAAGCTGGATTCACCAATGTGATCGACGTGCCCGAGGGTATGTTGGGTTCGGCCGCAGGGCCGGGATGGGTTCGGGCCGGATTGCCGGTGCGCAAATATGATAAGGATGCAGGATGATCCGGGAATTCAGCCTTGTTTTGGCCTTGGCAGTGACCGGGCAGATCGCTTTCGCGGGGTGTGCCGGACAAGAGGATACCTGTGAGACACCCATGGGGGCCTATCACATCGAACTGCCCGATGTGGACAATGCGCCCATGGTGGTGTTCCTGCATGGGTATGGCGGCAGCGGGTCGGGCACGATGCGCAACCGCGGGATGGTCGAACCGCTGTTGAGCCGCGGTTATGCGGTGATGGCCCCTGAGGGGTTGGAACGGCCCGACCGGGGCAGCACCAAAAGCTGGAATTTCTATCCCGGTTTTGGTGAGCGGGACGAAACCGCCTTTCTGGCCGAAGCGGTGCAAGATGCGGCACGGCGGTTTGGCATCGACGCTGACCGTGTCCTGCTGGGCGGGTTTTCCGCCGGCGCCTTCATGGTCAACTATCTGGCCTGCGAGAGCCCCGATACGTTTTCGGCCTATGTCCCGGTGTCCGGTGGTTTCTGGCGCCCGCACCCCGAAACCTGCAACGGTCCGATCCGCATGTTCCACACGCATGGCTGGACCGACAATGTGGTGCCGCTGGAAGGGCGCTTGCTGGGCGGAGGACGCTTTCAGCAGGGTGATATCCATGCGGGTCTCGAAATCTGGCGAGATGCGAACGGTTGCGTCGATCACAAACCGACCGGGTTCAGCACGACGGGGGATTTCATGCGCCGCCGCTGGACCACATGTGCCAAAGGCAGCGCGCTGGAATTTGCTCTGTTTCCCGGAGGGCACACCGTTCCCGCGGGCTGGGCCGATATGATAGTCGATTGGTACGAAGGGCTTCCCGGCAGTTGATCACTCGGCCGGGGTCATGTTGCCTTTGCCTTCGACCAGTCGCTTCAGTTCATCGCGATAGCGGCGCGCTGACCGGGTAATGGCGGGTTCGCTGAAGTCTTCCCGCATTCCGACCATCTTGCGCGCGGCACCTGCCGAGACACCGCTGAGCGCTGACAACGGGATAGCCAGCGCCAGACTGATTGCGATCGGGGCCAGCCAGATCGACACCAGCCCGGACAGGATACCGACACTCAGCGCCACTCCAATGATGGTTTCAAGCGCATGGCACAGGATCAGCGTTCGCAGACCATAGGTGCCACCGTCGCGCGCCTGAGGCGACCAGCCGCGCTGAATGCCGAAAGCCGTACGGAATACAGCGATCATCTGTTGCACCATCAGGATCGGAGCGTAAAGGATTGACAGCAGAACCTCGGCCAGGAAAGAGGCAAGGAATTTGCGCCCGCCACCGAAATCCGCGTAGCGTACACCGCTCAACGGCAGGGCTAGAACGCCCAGAACCTTGGGGGCCAACAACATCGCGTACATGACCAGAATGATCAGCACGTGACGGGTTTCCGACATCTCGGGCCATTGCGGGAACAAAGGATTGTCAGGGCTGAAATAATGCAGGACAGAGGCATCCTGACCCTGACCGATCAGCGCCCACATCAACAGTAGCGCAAACCACAACGGGGACATCAGATAGCCGACCGCGCCGTGGAACATGTGAAACCGCGACACGGCACGGAACCCGGAAGAACCCAGCAGTTTCAGGTGTTGCAGGTTGCCCTGACACCAGCGGCGGTCCCGCATGGCGTGATCGATGAGGGTCGGCGGTGTTTCTTCATATGACCCGCGAATACGCGGCAGGAATCGCACGGCCCACCCGGCGCGGCGCAGCAGGCCGGCCTCGACGAAGTCGTGGCTCATGATCAGCTTGTCCTGACCGCTGAACGACCGCAGCTTGGGCAGGCCGGCGCTGGTGGCAAAGGCCTTGGTGCGGATAATCGCGTTGTGGCCCCAATAGTTGCCCTCTTGCCCGCACCAACGGGCCAGACCTTCGGCAAAGGCGATGCCATAGACGCCATTTGCAAATTGCTGCATCCGGGCAAAGACCGACTGTGCGCCGATCAACTGCGGATAGCTTTGAATCAAGCCCGCACCCGGATCGCATGCCAGTGCATCGGTCAGGCGATGGATCGCGCGCCCGGTCATCAGGCTGTCGGCATCCAGCACCAGCATGGCATCCCAATCCGCGCCCCAGCGGCTGACCCAGTCGGCGATATTGCCGACTTTGCGGTCGGTATTCTGTTCGCGGCGGCGATAATACAGCTCGAGCCCGGGTGCCAGCGTGGTGCGCAGTGCTTCGACGCTGGCCTGTTCCTGCGCCGCAATCTCGGGATCGCGCGTGTCCGACAGAATGAACATGGCATAGTGGTGTTTGCCGCCGCGCGCCTGAAGATCCTCCAGCATGGTGCGGGCATTGCCCAACACGTTCCAGGGGACTTCATTGTACACCGGGGTCAGCAGGGCCACCCGCAGGGGTTGCGCCGCGGTCCGGCGCTCGGGGCGTTCCTGTTTCGCCAGCGACACCATGCCCAGCAAAACGGTGCAGACGGTGAAGGAAATCCAGAAGAAGTTGAACGAAATCAAAGCCAAAAGGATGGCTTCGACCACGTTTATGCCTTCCGCGCCGAACCAGTCGCACATGACCCACAGCAACGCCAGAGTGGCGGCCATGGCAGGCGAAAAAACCAGCGCGCGCCAGAATCCGGCAGTTGATTTGTGCTGACTGGAAGGCGCATCGGCATCCCGGAACCGTGCGCCAAAATTCTGCGCCGGCATCGCCAGAGGGGCCTCGGGCGGCATGATATGCAGATCGCGGCTCATGCGGTCCAACGGTACAGCCAGACTTCCGAGGCGGGCTGTTTGTCTTTCAACAATTGCGCGCGCAACTCGACATGGTTGCGTTCGCCGGGCTGGAATGAAAACGCCAGGCGTGGACCACCGGTATCCGGGTTGCGCTGCAAGACGCCTTCCGAAGTTTCCGCATGTGGCGAATCCACAAAGACAGTGATTGCGCCCAGGTCCTCGAACAGCTCGCTGTCTTCAAAATCGATGACGGCCAGCCGGCCTTCGCCAAAGGTGTTTTCGCCCATCGCGGTGTTGATCACGCGCGGCATCGGTGTGCGCTGGGGTTCTTCCCCCCAGATCAGGCGATAGGACAGATCAACCTGACTGCCTGCCGCATAGGGTTCAGCGGGCCTCCAGTAGGCGACGATGTTGTCATAGATTTCCTGATCTGCCGGGATCTCGACCAGCGTGACCGAGCCTTTGCCCCAGTCTTCCTGGGGCTCGACCCACAGGCCCGGGCGCTTGTGGTAATTGGCCTCGAGATCGGCATAGTCCGAAAACTCTCGTTTGCGCTGCATCAGACCAAACCCGCGCGGGTTTGTATCGACGAAGGATGAAACCTGCAATCGGGTCGGATTGGCCAACGGACGCCACAGGACCTCGCCCGCGCCATTGCGGATCATCAACCCGTCGCTGTCGTGCACAGCAGGGCGGAAATCGTCGAACCGGCTGTGGTTGGTCTGGTCGAACAGGAACATCGAAGTTCCCGGAGCGATACCCACATGGGGCAGGTCTTCGCGCGGGAACAGCGTTGCCTCGATATCCATGATGCAATCCGCGCCCGCCGTGACGTTGAAACGATAGGCGCCGGTCACGCTGGGGCTGTCCAACAATGCGTGCACGACCATGTTGCGTTGGCCCGGTTCGGGACGTTCCAGCCAGAAACGGATGAATTCGGGAAATTCCTCGCCATCCGGGTCGCCGGTTTTCAACGCCAGACCCCGCGCGGACAGTCCGTAAACCTCGTGCAGGCCAATGGCGCGGAAATAGCTGGCCCCCTGCCAGACGCAGAATTCATCTGTCTTGCCGGGGCGGTGCATTTCAGTGCGCAGGCGCAGGCCCGAGAAGCCCAGCGTGTCATCGATCGGCAGTTGCGGCACGTCTTCTGACTTGTCGAACATATCCAGATCGAAGGCGACCGGCTTGGTCATGCCGTTCTCGACCGTTTCCACCTTGACGGTGCGTGGGAAATACAGGCCGGGGGTGAAGAAATCCACGTTGAAGGGCGTCTCGGTTTCATACCACAGCGCCCGGTCAAGCCGGAACCGGATGGAACGGTATTGCTGATAGGTCAGGTCCTGCCATTCTTGCGGTACCATCTCGCGTTCCACATAGGGGCGGCTGGCCAGATCGCGGGCCATCTCGATCACATAGTCGCGGTCAAAAGGCGTCTCACCGCCCGTCGCATAGGCGGATGGAGCGAAGGCCAAAGCAGTCGTCGAGACGAGGAATGCGCGACGGGTAAAATTCATTTCTTCGACTTCCAGGGTTGTGACTTGAACCAAGCTGCCAGATAGGCAACGCCGATGATCATCGCAAACCCAATCATGTTGGCGATAAAGACAGTGGCGACATCCCGCCCAGCCTGATCCAGCGCGACGCCGATCAACCGGGCCGCGGCCATGGAAAACACGAAAACGGCAAGGGATTGCTGGCCGACCTTGGTGATAACGGCCAGCAGGAATTGCCAGATGCGTGCGCCCACACCATGACCCGTCGCGATCAGGCGGTGGCCGTGCTCGCCCGCTGCAACCCATCCCAGATAGGCCAGCGACAGAAAGTGGACATATCGAAGAAGGCCGAACTCGGTTTTGCCACGCAGCTCTTCGGTCAGGGGCCAGCCCTTGCGGATCACTGCGCCAAGCTCGGGTGCAGCCGTGTTGATCCAGGTGAAGACTTTCCATGACCCGAACGGGGCTGACAAAACGACGAAGGCAATCGCCACCCAGATCAAGGATTTCGACACGGGCGGGGCCGGAATCCAACCGCGCATGAAGGCGAAGCCGGTGAAAAACAGCAATTGCCATCCGAAGGGGTTGAAGAACCACTGGCGCTCGGACCAGGGTTCGGCGGGAAGGGCAAGCGCGCCGGTTTGGGCGATGAACCAGATGGCCACGCAAACTGCCGCCATCAGCCAGAAACTGACGCGGTAGAGCGCCATATAAAGCGGCATCAGCGCCAGTACGACCAGATACATCGGCAGGATATCGAAGTAGTTCGGCACATAGGTCAGTGTGAAAATCCCGACCAATTGCGGGGCCGGGTCATTGAAGAAATGCTGAAGGTTCAACGACGAGACATAGGTCTTCTCGAACGCGCCGGTCTGATCCAACGCGGCCATTGTCATTGCAACAAAGAAGAACAGGGCAATATGCGCCCAATAGACCTGCCAGATGCGGTAGGCCACTCGGGCGGTGCCCATCCACCATCCCTTGCGCAGAAATGCCCCGCCAAACGCAATGGCCGAGGCCATGCCCGAGCAGAACACAAAAATCTCGGTTGCGTCCGAGTACCCAAAGCGGGCAGGAATCCACTTTGCCCAGGGATCGTTGGGAATATGGGCGATCAGAATGATGAACATCGCGATGCCGCGATAGAAATCCAGACGCGGGTCACGCGCACTGGCAGGGGCTGCGGCCGGGGCCGCAGCGGGTACAAAATCAGAAGCGGGCGATATGGTCGCCATACGTTTTCTGTCCTTCTTGGTCTTCTTGTTATTCGGCAGGGACGCTTTGGACGTCACCGCTGTCGCGGGCCGCGTCGATCAGGGCGCGACGCGCGATGGCATAATTGTCTTCGCCCCCGGCGCGCTTGGCGCGACGGTCATCCAGAATGCGTTCCACCGCGTCCAGGCGACCCGCGCGCAGGCCGGAATCAATGGTAATGCGTTCAAATACATCACGTTGCGCGTGGCTGCCACCGGCCAGTTGCATGGAATCGCGCGCCGCGAGCAGATGATCAAACGCCGTTCCATAGTGGCCGTCACCAAAGGCCTCTAGGCCCATGGCCGCAGCGATACCGGGGTCTGCCATACGGCGGGTGGTGTCGTCGTCGGCGCGGGTCGCATCCTTGTTCATGCGGTTCAGCATCTTGGCCGTGGCATCGGCGCGATTGTCACCGGTCAGTGCCAGCAGATAGTGCAGATCGGCAAAGATCAGGCAGCCGTCTTCCGTTCGTGCGGCGCTTAGATCAGCCAGCTCTTCCCAGCGATTTCCGACATTCACGCCCTCAAGTTCAAGCCGCATCAGCAGCGAAGTACCGTTCGAGATGTCACGATAATCGTCGGTTTTGTCCTTGCGGATATGGTTGTCATACAGTTCCATCACCTGATCGACCTGACCCAGATCCAGATGCATCAGTGCCTTGTGCCACCACACGTGGTACCGGAAGTTGTTGCAGTGGGCCCAGGCCGCCTCGCGCCCGGCCAGCCAGTCTAGGCCCAGCTGCGCATTGCCCGTCATCTCATGGACATGGGCCACCGCGTGCAGGCCCCAGGCATCATCGGACACCATCCACAGCGCCTGACGGCCCGCGATTTCGGCTTTTTCATAAGCGCCTGTTTCTTCCAGCGCGAAGGAATGACATCCCAGCAGATAGCCGCGCCCGGGGTGGTCCGGCTTATAAGCGGGCATCACCCGCTCGATCGAGCGGCGCATTCCGTTTGCATCACCCAGAACGAAGCGGGTCGCATGGCTTAGTTTCATCGCCAGAGTGTCCTGCGGATGGTCTCGCAGAATCGCTTCGAATTTCTGAACCGCCTGTGCCTGTTGTCCGGCCAGATACAGGGCCAGCGCATCCACGTAGAGACGTTCGCGTTCAGTTGCAGGTTGACGTTCCATCGCCGCGTTGGCAGCAGCCAGCGCTTCGACAGCAACCGCCATCATCTCGCGCCGCCCAAGCAGCGCCATGAACAGACCTTTGACCGCTTGACCCAGCGCGAAGTCGGGCTCGAGTTCCAGCACTTTGCCCAAGTGCTGCGGCGTGACAGCGGCATGAGCCATGAACCCAAGCAGAACACCATTCCACGCTTCGACTGCCGCCGGCTGGGTCAGGGTGTTCATCTGTCCGAAAACGTCTTGTTTCATACTTGGGTCCAATCTGATTGCGATATTTGACACTGTTCGATGTACCAGAGTGTGCGAGAGGGACGTAACAGTATCGACGCTGCTCTCGAATTGGTGAAATGACGTGTGCGAAAAAGATGAAAAAAACCGCCGATTCAAGGGCATGTTTCAGCGACTTGCCGCCTAAATGTGCAAGTATTTCAATCCTCGAACGGGTTTTCGGCGTTCAGAACAGCCTCAGTATCGGCCCCACAGACCGGCGGGGCGTTACGATATGTTACAGGTGTCCGAGACAGGTTCAGAGGATTCCCGATCAGGTTGACCTGACCCGGCTGGGCCTGCATGGCAATCTGCATCTGTCTTGCGGCCACTTGTTCCGTGTTGAACACCTGATCCAGCGTCTGCACCGGGCCGACGGGCACTTTGACAGCCTCCAGACCGGAAATGACGGTCTGGGTGTCCAGCGCTTTCACAGCGGGGCGAAGAATCAAATTCAGCGCGTCACGATGCTCCAATCGGGCCGGGTTGGTCGCGAATCTCGGATCGTCTGCCAGTTCAGGAGCATTGATGAAGTTGCAGAGTTTTCTGAACTGGCCGTCATTTCCAACCGCGAGAATCACGTGCCCATCGGCGGTTTCGTAGACGTCATAAGGGACGATGTTGGGGTGCCCGTTTCCGCGCCGTTGCGGAACATTGCCTGACGTCAGATAGTTGACGCCTTCATTGATCAGCCAGGCGATCTGAGAATCCACCAGCGCCAGATCGATCTGCTGGCCCTCGCCGGTCAAGTCGCGGTGGCGCAGCGCGGCCAGGATACCCACGGTTGCATACATTCCGCACATCACGTCGGCGATGCCAACACCCACCTTCATGGGCGCGCCCTCGGGGTCGCCGGTCAGCGACATGATCCCGCCATAGCCCTGCGCCATCAGGTCATAGCCGGGCTTGCTGGCATTCGGGCCGGTTTGGCCGTAGCCCGAGATTGAACAGTATACGAGGCTTGGAAACGCTTGCGACAGGGTGGCATAGTCCAGCCCGTATTTGGTCAGCCCGCCCGGTTTGAAGTTTTCTATCAGGATGTCCGCATGTGACGCCAAGCGTCTGATTTCCGCCTGACCCTCGACCGAGGAGATATCCAGCGCGACGGATTTCTTGTTGCGGTTGGCAGACATGAAATAGGCGCTCAGATCCGAGCGGTTGCCCTCGGCATCGCTAACGTAGGGCGGGCCCCATTGCCGCGTGTCATCGCCCCCGGTTGCCGGGTTTTCGATCTTGATGACGCTTGCGCCCAGATCACCCAGAAGCTGCGTGCATGTCGGGCCTGCCAGGATCCGGCTAAGGTCCAGAACCTTGACACCCTTCAACGGGCCTTCAGATGCGGCCATCATAGCCTCCACGCTCAACTTCAGCAGCAATCACCGTAAATGTCTTAGCCTTTACAGCAGCTTCCAGCGCGGCGCGCAACTCTGGCCTGTTGCGAACCGTATGGCCATTGCCGCCAAAGGCCCGGCCCATGGCGGCAAAATCATGATGGCCGAAATCCACGCCTGTGTTGCGCATCTGTCGCTGGCGTTGTTTCAGCTCGATCAGGGCAAGGCTGGCATCCACGAAGACCAGAAAAATCGGGTTGCCGCCCATTTCAGCCGCTGTCGACAACTCGCCCGCAACCATCAGGAACCCCGCATCCCCCGAGAAGCTGATCACCGGGCGGTCGGGTTCGGCCAGTTTCAGGCCAATGGCCATGGGTAGGGCGCACCCCATCGTGCACAACGCCGAGGACTGGATCAGCCCGCGTTCTTCGCTGCACGCCCACATCTGGCTCAGCAGAATGCGGTGTGCGCCGCTGTCGGCCGTGGCCAGTGTTTCAGGCGGCAGGACGGCGCGGGTTTCGGCAATGACGGCAGCGGGCCCCCAGTTGTCATCGGTGGGGAAGGCCTTTGCCAGCGCGGCCTTGACCTGCTCGGGTTCGTTGCCCGGCCATGTTTCACGCGCCGGGTTGCCCTTGGCGATTGCCTCCAATGTCTCGCCCGTGTGGGCAACAAGGTTCAATCCAGCCTGATGCATGTAGTGGTCGTTGACCACGGCAGAGATATCGATGACGCGCTTTTCTTCCGGATCCCAGATCTCACGCCAGCCGGGGCGCATTTCGATCGGGTCATATCCCAGGCACAATACCAGATCCGATTGTTCGATCAGAGGCACAAGATGCTTGTCAGCCAGCGGCGACAGCCCCGCGCCACCCAGACACAGCGCGTGATCCTCGGGCACGACGCCTTTGGCCTTATAGGTCGTCACGAAAGGAATGCCAAAATGCTCAAGGAACGCCTGCACGACACTGCGCGAGTCGTCATAGAGGACATCCAGGCCGATGATGGCAATGGGGCGTTCGGCCTCGGCCACCCAGCGGCGGGCCTTCTCAAGGCATTCACCACCGGGGCTGACCGGCGCGACCTTGGCCAGCCGGCGGCGTTTCACGCCGTTAACAGGCGTGTCGGCAACCGAGATCGGGACGTCGATATGAACCGGACCGGGTCGTGGCTGCATGGCCAGCGACACCGCCTTGTCGGCAATGATATCCGCGCCTTTGGCTGTCAGCGTATAAGTGCCTTTGGTGATCGAGCGATAAACCCGGCTGTGATCCATGACCTGATGGGTATAGGTCAACGCTTCGTCCGCATCGACGCATCCGGTCAGAACGACCATCGGCACACGATCCTGCAAAGCGTTCGCCACGACATTGATCCCGTTCATTGCGCCCGGACCCAGAGTGGCCACCAGAATCGCAGGTGCACCGTCGCGATGATGAACGGCCTCGGCCATGAACCCGGCAGAGTTTTCGTGCTTGGTCAGATGAAAGGTGATCCCAGCCTTTTCCAGCGCATCGACCAGCGTCAGGACCTCGCCCCCCGGCATCCCGAATGCGTGTCGGCACCCCGCTTCATAAAGGCGTTGGGCCAGAATATCCGCAGAGCGGGGCGAGGGGTCTTGCATCAGTCATGCTCCGAAAAAAACCGTTTCAAGCAGATTGCGGAGGACGTTCCCGGACGCAAGGCGGTTCACGCCAGTGTGACTATTTGACTGCGCGTTCAGCGATCGATTGAAACGTCGAGTCAAGCTCGGCGGCAATATCCATCAGGTTCTGACCGCCTTCCGAGACGTAGGGCGCAAAGACGAAACTGGGGGTTTTATACGACAGGTTTGCCGTCCCGTCTTTGTTCTCGGTAATGTAAAACCGGATCGGGGCCTCGATCATCGCGTGGACCGAGGTTTCCAGAACCCGCACGGCGTAGTCATTGTTGAAAGCGCCGATCACGCGATTTCCGGGAATCGAAATCCCACGTGCTGCCGCCGCTTTGGTCGGGCCCGCCTGAGTCACGACGATCAGCCCGTTTTCCTTGATCGCGGCTTTGGTTGCGTCAACCAGTTCTGCATACGGTTTCCGGGTTGGGTATACGGCCCAGCCATCGGGCGCAGTCTGAGCCCACAGAGGTAAAGCGATCAGGCAGAGCAGGGGAATGAAGGCTTTCATCAACGCGTCTCCGGTATCTTGCTCTGACCTGTGTGCCAGACTGGAGCGTGCTGCGCAGTCACGAATCCGTGTTCGCCGCGCGCTGCTGCACGTCGCGTTTCTTCAGCAAGTAGATATCCATGATCCAGCCATGGTCGGCTCGGGCGCGGGCGCGCGTGTCAAGGATCCGCTGCGCGACCTGATCCAAAGGGCCGCTGATCAGCAGTTCTTCTTTCATGCCCACATAGGCCCCCCACCAGATGTCATACTCTGCCATCCTGAGGGACTGGAACGAACATTCCCCGTCCAGCATGACGGCGACTTTCGAAGCGGTTTCAGGCCAGCCTTCATCCCGGATACGGCGCCCGGTGGTCACGACATAGGGTGCGCCCAAGTCATTGATCGGGATCGCATGAGCCGCTGTCAAAGCCTGCAAGGCCGTGATGCCCGGGATCACCCTGGTGTTGGGCTTGGGGTCCAGCCGCGCCGCAATGCGCAGCGAACTATCATACAGGGACGGGTCGCCCCAAATCAGCAGCGCAATGTGCTGCGCCTCCGGGTGGGCCTCGATCGCCTCTTGCCAGCGCAGCGCAATGGCGTCGTGCCATTCGTCCACACCGCGCAGATAGCCGTCATCCGCCCGGCGCTTTGGGATGTCAAAATAGGCTACCCTTGGTGGTGTTTCGGTTACCCGATCAATGATGTCCTCACGCAGCCCGGCCAGATCGGCCTTGTTTTCGCCTTTGCGGGGGATCAGAATCAGATCGGCCGACCGGATCGCCTGCGCGCCCTGAAAGGTCACGTGATCCGGGTTGCCGGTGCCGATGCCAATCAGGCTCAGATCAATCATCTTCGAACTCCGCCAGCGGCCCGTAAAGGATCAGGGCCGGAGCCGTGCCGATCTCGGATTTCAGCTGTTCGGCCAGGGCACCGATGGTGGCGCGCGTCAGCTTCTGATCCGGGGTCGAAACAGATTCAGCCATCAAAGCAGGCGTATCCAAAGGCAGGCCGTGTGAATGCAGCGCTTCTGCCAGAAGCGGGAAAGTACGTTTACCCATGAATACGACAGTGGTGGCCTGAGAATCGGCCAAGGCTGTCAGGTTCAGGTCGTTCGGCAACGCGCCACTGACGTCATGTCCCGTCACGAACTGCACCCGCCGTGCGGTCAGACGACGCGTCAGCGGGATGCCTGCAGCAGCAGCGGCAGCCACCGCAGACGGTACGCCGGGGATGATCTCGAATTCAATGCCCGCATCACGAAGGGCAACAAGCTCTTCTTCAAGCCGCCCGAACATGCCGCCATCGCCGGATTTCAGCCGCACGACATGTTGGCCGGTCTGGGCGTAGTCCACTAGCAACCTGCTGACATGGTCCTGTTTGGGCGAGGGGCGACCTGCCCGTTTGCCCACGCCCACAAGATCGGCGTCCTCGCGCGCGTGGCTCAGAATCGGCCCGCTGCTGAGGTCATCGAACAAAATCGCATCGGCTTTTTTCATCCTGTCGACGGCCTTCAGCGTCAGCAGTTCCGGATCGCCGGGGCCCGAGCCGATGAAAGAGACAAATCCGCTCATGCAGTTGCCTCCGCAATCAGGTGAAAGAACGTACCTGTGACATTGCCGCGAACGGAGCCGGTCTGAGGTCCCTCTGCGCCTTCGGCATCAAACACACGGGCCAGCGGCGGGTCAGGCTGATCCACGATCGAGGAATAGTGGAACTCATGCCCGCGCAGCGCTGCATTCCGCGCAAATCCCGGCATCGGGGCCAAAAGTTCGGCCTTGCGATAGCCTAGGTTGAATTTGCGTTTTTGGTACGACGTCACCAGCCCCAGCAGGCCAGCCATTTCATGCCGCACGCCATCCTTGTCGATCAGCGCATGACCCAGCGCCATGTATCCACCGCACTCGCCATGCACAGGCCTTGTTTCCGCGTGCTTGCGCAGACCCGCGAGGAAGGTTTGGGCAGCAGCCAATGTCCCGGCATGCAGTTCAGGATATCCGCCGGGAAGCCAGACCAGATCGGCATCCGCCGCCGGGGCTTCATTAGCCAGTGGCGAGAAGGGTAGGATTTCGGCCCCGGCGGCGCGCCAGCCTTCCAGCAAATGTGGATATGTAAAAGAAAAAGCCGCATCCCGTGCCAATGCAATCCGCTGGGCTGGAGGGCGCGGCAGCGCGTCTGACGATGGCCCAATGGGGCCTGAGGAAGCCGCCCGTTTGATCGCCTCGAGATCCACATGTTCGCGCAGAAATGCGGCATAGCCCACGATGGCGCTTTCCAGATCCGGGTGTTCGACTGCCTGGATCAACCCCAGATGCCGCTCGGGTAGGGTCAGATCGCCTCGGCGCGGCAGCACACCCAGAACCGGCAGGCCTGCGCGTTCCATCCCCAGCCGGGTCAGGCGCTCGTGCCGGGGGCTGGCACAGCGGTTTAGAATGACGCCGGCAAAGGGCAGATCGGGGTTGTACATCCTGAACCCCAGCGCGGTTGCCGCCGCAGATTGCGCCTGGCCGCCGACATCCAGCACCAACACAACCGGCCAACCCATCCGTGCAGCGGTCTCGGCGCTGGACCCATGACCCAACTCACCCGGCTTGGCCACGCCATCGAACAGGCCCATCGAACCTTCTGCCACCACGATGTCGGCGCCTTCGGCCTGCGCGGAGATCGCGTTCAACAAAGGATCGCCCATCGCCCAGCTGTCAAGATTGAACGAAGCCCGCCCGGACGCGGCTCGGTGGAAGGCGGGGTCGATATAGTCCGGTCCGCTCTTGAACGGTTGAACGGTCAGGCCATCCTCGGCGAACGCGCGCAACAGGCCCAGCATGACCGTTGTCTTGCCCGTGCCCGAGGACGGTGCTGAAATCAGAAGGCCCGGAGGGTTAATCATCACCATGGCTCCAGCTTGACCAGGGGCTCTCGGCGCTTTGCGGGCGATAGCGGCGGTCGTAATCTTTCGAATACAGGCAGCTTTCGTCGAAACCTTCGCCCGCCAGCGCCGGACCAACCATGATCAACGCAGTCCGCGAGATGCTGTCATCCAGCGCCGCTTTTAGCGTTCCCAGCGTCGCGCGGATGATCCGTTCATCCGGCCAGCTTGCGCGATAGACCACGGCGACCGGACAGTCGGCCCCATAGGCCGGGGTCAGATCGGCAATGACATTGTCCAGATTGCCGATGGACAGATGAATGGCAAGTGTCGCCCCTGTGTGTGCGAAATTTTCCAACGTCTCGCCTTCGGGCATAGAAGATGCACGGCCCGGCGTTCGGGTCAGAACCACGGATTGCGCCAGCCCGGGCAGAGTCAGTTCGGTTCCCAAAGCCGCCGCAGCCGCCGCAAAGGACGGAACGCCTGGGGTCACGCTGACCGGGATGCCCATTTCCTTGAGGCGGCGGATCTGTTCCCCCATCGCCGACCAGACCGACAGGTCGCCCGAATGCAGACGGGCCACATCCTGGCCGGCCTGATGTGCGGCCTCGATCTCGGCCATGATCTGATCCAGATCCATTGGCGCGGTGTTCACGATCCTTGCGCCTTCGGGGCAGTGGCCAAGAATTTCTTCCGGAACTAGGGAACCCGCATAAAGGCAAACGGGGCAGGATGCGATGATGTCGCGCCCGCGCAGCGTCAGCAGGTCGGCGGCGCCCGGTCCGGCGCCGATGAAATGAACGGTCATGTCTGTCCTCCGATGGCTATGGCGCAGGTCGCCAGCCGGTCGTCTGAAATCTGTCTGGGTGAAAGCAGCCGCGCACCCGGGCCAAAAAGTTTTCCGGCGGCCGCCAATGCGGATGCTTCGGCCACGCTTCCGGTGCCATAGGTTGCGCGGCTGCGGTTCGAGCAGGTGAGTGTACGTTGACCGGCCAGATCGGCGGCGGCAACGAAATGCAGGGGAAGTGACAGTTCTTCGGCAAAGGTCGTCAGGGCCGAATGACCTTCCTTGTCGGCAACGGTTGCCAGGGCGGCGACATCGTGGTTTGCGGCCGCCGTGTCAAATACGGCGCGCAAGCTGTCAACAGTGGCGGCGGACGAGAATCCCAAACCGGCAACGATCATAGCGTCACGCTCCATTGCACGACCGGATAGGCGGATTTCCAGCCGCGGCGCGGTCCAAGCGGCGCTGACTGCGCGAGTTCGATCCGCAGAAGCTCTCCGCCCAGTTTCTCATGCCATTGGGTCAACGTGGCCTCGCTTTCCAAAGTCACGGCATTGGCAACCAGGCGGGTTCCGGACGGCAGGTTCTGGTGCAGCCAGTGCAGCAGGTCTGGATCAAGCCCCCCTCCGATGAACACCACGTCGGGCAGTTCCAACCCATCCAGTGCAGCGGGCGCGGTGCCATGGATGACATTCAGCCGATCCTGACCCAGTGCATCGGCATTCCGACGAATGCGCTCAGCCCTGTCAGCACGGGGTTCAATGCTGGTCGCGGTCAGGGTCGGATCGCACATCAGCCATTCGATGCTGATCGAGCCGGTGCCCCCTCCGATATCCCACAGGTGCTCGCCCCGTTGCGGAGCAAGCGCCGAGAGTGTCAGCGCGCGGATCGGGCGTTTGGTGATCTGCCCGTCCGTCTCGAAGATGTGGTCCGGTTTGCCAGACGCCTTGGAAAGGGCAGGTCCTGCACCGGAAACTTCCAGACCGACGCAGACCGGGTGGTCGAACGTACCCAACAGCGCCTCGGTCAGCGTGACTGTTCGGGTGTTTTCGCGCGGACCGCCAAGCGCCTGCATCACATGCAGGGCCGAGTCGGCAAAGCCTGTCTCGGTCAGATACCGAGCCAGTTCCGCCACGGACTTTCCGTCACGCAGCAACAAGATCGCGTGCGCTCCCGGCGCCAGATGAGGACGCAAACGGGTCAGCGGCGCGGCGTGCAGGCCGAAGGTCAATGTGCTTTCCAAAGGCCAGCCGAGCCGGGCAGCGGCCAGCGAGAAGGTGGATTGGCCGGGCAGGGCGGTCCATTCACCGGCATCGAAATTGCGCGCAATGACCGAACCCGCGCCAAACCAGAACGGATCGCCCGAGGCCAGAACAACCGTCTGCCGGCCACGCAATCCCTTCAGGATCGGCAGCCCTTCCGAGAACGGCACGGGCCATTCGACACGTTCCGCCCCTGTTTCGGGCAGCAACGACAGGTGGCGCGGCGGCCCCATGATCACTTCGGCCCGGTCCAGCACTTGACGGCTGGTTGACGACAGGCCATCAAACCCATCTTCGCCCAGTCCCAGAACGGTCAGCCACGGAGATTCAGACATGACAACCCTCCTGATCCTTGGCGGCACGACCGAGGCCAACGCGCTGGCCAAAGCTGTTTCGCGACAAGGGATTGCTGCTGTGTATTCCTACGCCGGACGGGTGGAAAACCCGCGACCGCAGCCCTTGCCGGTAAGGGTTGGCGGTTTCGGCGGTCCGGAAGGTCTGGCCGCCTATATCCATGAGAACGCCATCACCCATGTCTTGGACGCGACCCATCCATTTGCGGCCCGGATGAGCCGGAACGCGATCGAGGCATGCGCCGCGACGCGGACGCCATTGGCCGCGTTGACCCGCGCGGCCTGGGTGTCGCAGCCCGGCGATGTCTGGCGTCACGTGCCCGACATCGCTGCCGCCGTCGACGCATTGTCCGGTGATGCTCAGCGTGTCTTCCTTGCCGTTGGCCGCATGCATCTTGAAGATTTTTCGACCCGGCCTCAGCACAGTTACCTGCTGCGCCTTGTGGATGAGCCCGACACTTTGCCCTTGCCGAATGCAGAGGTGGTCGTCGCCCGAGGGCCGTTTACCGAAGCCGACGACCGGGCGTTGATGCAGCGCCATGGTACGCAGCTGGTCGTGTCCAAGAACGCCGGCGGCACGGGCGCGCGCGCCAAGCTGGACGCGGCGCGGGCGCTGGGCCTTCCCGTGCTGATGATCGACCGCCCGGTTCTGCCGAAGCGGACCGAGTTTTCGCAGGTCGCACAGGTTCTGGACTGGCTGTCTCATCCCTGATCCTCATCAGGGGTGAAGCGAGGGGTGTAAACGATGGGTGCGCCATCGCGCTCGATGACGCGCGTTCGGGATGACCCCACGATCACCACGGTCTGCATATCCGCCATGTCGGGCGTGGCTTCGGCCAGTGTCGAAATACGCATCTCTTCATCGGCCCGCGATACGGCGCGGGCGAACAGGATCAGACGTTCGGGCTCACACTCTTCACGCAGGATTTCCAGCGTTTTTACAAAGCCTTCCGGGCGGGACTTCGAGCGCGGATTGTAAAAGGCCATCGAGAAATCCGCCTGTGCAGCAAGGCGCAGGCGTTTTTCGATCAATGACCATGGTTTGAGGTTGTCGCTGAGGTTGATGGCGCAGAAATCATGCCCCATCGGGGCGCCCGCGCGCGCGGATGCAGCCAACATCGCCGTGATCCCCGGCAGCACATCGATCTGAAGGCCACGCCATTCCGCAGGGCCGTTTTCCAGTGCTTCGAAGACAGCCGCCGCCATGGCAAACACGCCGGGATCGCCCGAGGATACAACGACCACCCGTTTGCCATCGGCAGCCATTTGCAGCGCGTGCTGCGAGCGGTCGATTTCGACCCGGTTGTCACTTGCATGCAGTGTAAGGCCGGGGCGCTCGGCAATACGCGCCACATATGGGATATAGCCCACAACATCGGTGGCTTCGGCCAGCGCGGCTGTTACTTCTGGTGTAACAAGCGCCTCGTCACCCGGCCCCAGACCGGCAATCTTGACCCAGCCGCTCATGGTCGCCGTCCCTGACCGTGCACGACGATGATCGAGAAATACGGGGTGATCTTCTCGCAGGCTTCGGACAGCTTTGTCACCGTCTGGTTCGGCATCTGCGCATATTCCACGATCCACGCCCGGTCATACAGGCCAGCGGTCTTCAGAGCGCGCTTCACCTTGTCGATGTTGCGTCCGATTTTCATCACGACCAATGCATCGGTCAGAGCCATGCGTTCCGCCAGCGTGTCCTCGGGCAGGGTGCCAACCAGCACGGTCAGCACGTCATCACCCCAGGTGATCGGGTCTCCGGTCGCGGTCCATGCTCCGGACATGCCGGTAATGGCGGGTACAACTTCAACCGGCGCGTCTTGGCGCAAACGGCTGTAAAGATGCATGAACGAGCCATAGAAGAAAGGATCGCCCTCGCACAGAACAACCACGTCCTCACCCCGTTCTGACAGGGCTTTGAGATGGGCGGTGCAGTCTTCGTAGAATGCTGCCAGCAATTCGTTGTAACGCGGGTCTGTCACCGGGATCTCGGTGGTTACGGGATATTCCATCGGAAACTCGACCGCGCCTTCGGGGATCATCCCGTTAACGATCTTACGCGCCTGACCACTGCGACCGGGTTTGCGGAAATACGCTACATTCTTTGCATTGCGCAGCAGGCGATCAGCCCGGACGCTCATCAAATCCGGATCGCCGGGGCCAAGGCCCACACCGTATATGGTGCCCATCTTCATTCTGCCCGGCTTGCGATGGCGTTGATGGCCGCCACCGTGATGGCGCTGCCGCCCAGACGACCTTTGACGATGCAGGATGGCACCGGTTGCGCCTGCCACAGCGCATCCTTGGATTCCACCGCGCCGACGAAGCCAACCGGGCAGCCGATGATCGCGGCAGGGCGCGGGCAATCCGGATCTTCCAGCATGTTCAGCAAATGGAACAGTGCGGTGGGCGCATTGCCGATGGCGACCAGCGCGCCCTCCAGATGCGGACGCCACAGCTCCAGCGCCGCGGCGGAACGGGTGTTGCTCATCTCGGCGGCCAGCGGGCGTACGCGTTCGTCATGCAGGGTACAGATCACCTGGTTGTCGGCGGGCAGGCGGAAACGGGTGACACCTTCGCTGACCATGCGCGCATCACACAGGATCGGTGCGCCATTTTCCAATGCGGTGCGGGCCGTCTGCACGAAGCCGGGCGAGAAATGCACGAACTCTTCCAGCCCGACCATACCCGCGGCGTGGATCATGCGAACGGCAACCTGCTCTTCATCGGCATCAAAACGGGCCAGATCAGCCTCGGACCGGATGGTGGCAAAGCTTTCCTTGTAGATCGCCGCGCCATCGGTTTCGTATGTATAGGGCATCAGGTGAAGTCCATAGTCATGAGTGTTTCCGGGTCGAGCCCGCGTTGGCTGGGCTCATCCCCTGCGCGGCCCTGTTTGACAAGATCAAATCGTCCGTTTGCGCCCACCAATGTGATGTCGGCAGGACCCATGCGAGCGCATCCCTTGCTACAGCCCGAAACATGCAGGCGTACGGACACCCGCGAAGCCAACGCCCGGGCGATGTCGCGCGTCTCGGCCTGCGCTTGCGGGCAGAACGGCGCGCCGGGGCAGGCGTCGGTGGTCATCAACGGATCGGTTTCATTTTCGACAAAGGCCGGGGCAGGTATCGCCGCCCCGCCTTCCAGCAGGATCAGCCGCCACGGGGTGACGCGCAGGGCGCAAGCGCCGCTGTCCTCGATCAGGTCATACAGCTTGCGCGCAGGCAGCGACCCAAAAGCCGCGCCGTATAGGGCACCCAGTTCACAGCGGCCCGGTTGAAGCTTTGCGCCAACGGAACCGGGCGCACATCCTTGCCATTCCTGCGGCAGGGCGTCGATGACACGCGCCATGCGGCGTGTCTCGGGTGTGTAGGTTTCGGCAAACCACATTGCCAGCGCGATCACGTGATCAATGGCGTCGGTCTCGGTTACGCTCCGCCCGGTTGCGCACCCGTCAGCGCGCAGGATCAGGCTGCCTGCACCGGATTCCAGGCGAATATCGGCCGAATCCGACGCCAGCAGACGTTCGGGGCCGGTGTCGATTGCAAAGCCGAACTTTGCCGGCAGGGCCGGCAGCTCCGCAAGCCGGTCAATCAGTTCATGGGTCAGTCGAGCAGTCAAATCGCCCGCCTGATAGAGCGGCGTAACCAGAATATTGCGGCGTATTTCGATACCGGGTTCCGCATCCAGCAGGTTCAGCGCGGCAAGCTCTTTGAGCAGAGGCTGATGGTCTTCCTCTTCCACGCCCCGCAATTGCAGATTGGCGCGATTGGTCAAATCGATCGAGCCGTTGCCAAAGCGGTCCGCCAGATCGCACAGTCCCAGTGCCTGATCGGCCTCCAGACGCGCCAGCCGGGGCCTGACCCTGACGACCAGACCGTCACCGGACATCATCGGACGATGGGCGCCCGGGCACCAGCCCTGAACAATTGGTGCACTCATCTCAATCCCTCCAGATCAGCCCGGATAGAGTTCCGGCGCGTGTTCCAAAGCCCGGCCTCAAGCAGCGCGCGGAACCGGTCCTGCATGGCCTGGCGTGCCTTGGGATTGGCCTCTTGCAGGAACGCGTCGACCTCTTCGTTGCCCAGCGTGGCATCGTGGTAGAGGTCAAAAAGATGCGGTGCGACAGTGCCGGACAGATGCGCGAAAGAAGCCATATGATCCAGCGTTGCCGCGATTTCAGCCGCCCCCCGGAAACCATGGCGCTGCATTCCGGCGATCCAGCCGGGGTTGGCGGCACGGCCGTGGACGACGCGGCTGATTTCTTCACGCAAAGTGCGGGCACGCGGGTTTTCGGGGTAGGTGTTGTCCAGATGGTACAGCTGCGCGGTTCCGCCGGCGATCTTCTTGGCGGCGGCAAAGCCCGCCTCGTGCGTGGCATAATCGTTGGCCAGAAGAAGATCGGTTTCGGTCAGGTCCTGCAAGTGGACAAAGCTGTCCGCATTTGCAACGCGTTGGGTGATGCCGTCCTTGTCCTGCGAGATGTGTTCGCCTTCCAATGCAAAAGAACTGGCCTCAAGCCACGCTTCACCGGCCTGCGCACGGGCCTCGTCGGTATACACTTCGGAAAGTTCGGTCATGTTCACGCCATAGCTTCCGGGCGCAGGTCCATAGACCCGCGCTGCCGGCGCCTGCCCGGCATAGGGGTTCCAGTCCGTTGCCTCATCGCGCGCGGCCAATGCGCGAACCGCTTGGCCAAACAAGGCGGACAGCGTCGGGAAAACATCCCGGAACAGGCCCGAGACCCGCAGGGTCACGTCCAGGCGCGGGCGGCTCAGGTCGGTGATCGGCAGAACCTCGATGCCGGAAACCCTCTCGGACCCTTTGTCCCACACGGGTTTGACGCCCAGCAGGTGCAGGGCCATGGCGAATTCCTCGCCCGCCGTGCGCATCGTGGCTGACCCCCACAGATCGACGATCAGCCCCTTCGGGTAATCGCCTTCTTCCTGAAGATGGCGCCGCACCAGTTCCTCGGCCAGTTTCACACCCTGAGCATAGGCCGCACGGGTCGGAACCGACCGCGGATCGGTGGTGTAAAGGTTCCGCCCGGTGGGCAGAACATCTGACCGGCCACGATAGGGGGACCCCGAAGGTCCGGCATCAATCCGCTTGCCTTCGAGCGCTTTGATCAGCGCGTCGCGTTCGGCGTGGGCCGAAGGGGCCGGATCGAAACTGCCCGTCACCTCGGGCACGCGCCCGAAGATGTGCAGCCCGTCGCCAAACTGGCTTTCCTTGATGTCACAGACAAAGCGGTCGATGCGGGTGATGGCCTCGGCGGTGCAGGTTGCCTGATCGAGGCCGAGATCGCTTTCCAGCCCTATCGCCTGCGCCTCATCTCGGATATCTTCCTGCAAGCGGTCGCGGCGTTTGGGGTCAAGCCCGTCGGCGTTGGAAAACTCATCCAGCAGCGATTCAAGCCGCACCATCCGATCCGGCGTGCCGCTTTCCTTCATCGGGGGCGGGATGTGGCCCAGCGTGACGGCTCCGATCCGGCGCTTGGCTTGCGCGGCCTCGCCCGGGTCGTTCACGATAAACGGGTAGATCACCGGCAGATCGCCGATCAGCGCCTCGGGCCAACAATCGGCAGACAAGGCGACCGATTTTCCGGGCAACCATTCCAGCGTTCCGTGCGCGCCGATATGGATCAGCGCATCGGCACCCAACCCTTTGCGCAGCCACAGATAGAAGGCGACATAACCGTGGCGCGGGGTGCGCGAGAGGTCATGATAGTCGTCATCCCGCAACTCGGGCGTGCCGCGTTCGGGTTGCAGCGCGACCAGCGCCTTGCCGCGCCGAAGCGCGGTGAAATGGAAGGCCCCATCGGCACAGGCCGGATCATCTTCGGGCGCGCCCCAAACGGCGTGCAGATCAGCGCGCAGGGTTTCGGGCAATTCCGCAAGCGCATCCTGATAATCCCCGAGCGACCACGAAATCCGTGCGTCCAGAAGAGTGTCGGCAATCGGCTCGCCAGTCGCGATGTCATAGCCTTCTTCGTCAAGATCGGACAGCATCGCCTCGGCCGAGGCCAGCGCGTCGAGGCCAACCGCATGGGCCATCTGCCAGTCTTTGCCGGGATAGGTGGACAGGACCAACGCAGGAATCTGATCTGCCTTGGGTTTGTCGTTCAGTGCAAGCCAGCCTGATACACGGTCGATGATCGCTTCGATCCGGTCCGGTTCGGGCCGATGTGCAAAGCGCGCGTATTCCAGATGCGGATCGCGTTTTCCGGGTTCCTTGAAAGACGCAACTCCCGCCGAGATCCGTCCATCCACCTCGGGCAGTACCACATGCATGGCAAGATCGGCGGGGGACAAACCGCGTTCCGCCTCGGCCCAGGCTTTGCGGCGCGAGGTGGCGAGAGCGACCTGAAACACCGGCACGCCTGCCGCGTCCAGAGGCGACGTTCCCGACGCACCTTTTCCCGAAAACGAAGTGGCGTTGACAATGGCCGATGGGTTCAGCGCAACAACCTGTTCCCGCAACCAGTCGGCGGCCATGGGCGCCTTGAGAGATGGGGCAAACAGGCCCACCGCCGCGTATCCACGGGCGCGCAGGCTGCGGATCAGGGAGGCGATCGGGGCGGTGTCTGCCGAGGTCAGGTAAGCGCGGTAAAAGGTGACGAGGATTCGTTTGGCCTTGCTTTCGAACGCGGTTTCCACCGGGATTACGCCGCGATCCGGACACCACACGCCACATTCGGGCAAGGTCTTGGCGCCCATCACCGGACCGGCATAAAGCCCCGCCGCCAAAGCCATCTGCGCCAACGCCGCCTGTGCCGCGACCTCGCCGCCGGTATCGCACAGATGCGCCAGCCGCCGCAGGGTCGAGACCGGCAGGGTGGAATAGTCATCCAGCCGCGTGTCCTCGCGCCCGTCAGCGGGCAGCACCGCCAGCGCGATGCCCTTGGCCTGCGCCAGCGCCAGAACCTGCTGCAACCCATAAGCCCAGTAGGGGACGCCGCCGATCAGACGGATCAGAATGCCCTTAGCGCCCTCGAGCGTCTGTTCGACATAGGTGTCGACCGACAGCGGGTGTTTCAGCGCCGCCAGGTTGGCCAGCCGCAACGAGGGCATCCGTCCCTCGGGCCCGCCGCCGCGATGCCAGCCCGCCGCGAAAGCCCCCAGATCGCTGTCCGAAAACGACAGCACCACCAGTTCCGCCGGGCTCTGGCCCAGATCGGTTGGGGTCTCGGTTTCCTCGAGCCCGTGGCTTTCGCGGAAGACGACGTGCATGTGTCTTACTCGGCAGCCTCACGCACACCCACGAGGATTTCGCGGATTTCCGCCTCTTTGATATCGTCATGCTCGGCGATGACGACCAGACGCGAACGACGGTCTTCACCGGGTTCCCACGGGCGGTCATACTGGTGCCGTACCCGCGCGCCGACCGCCTGAACCAGCAGGCGCATGGGTTTGCCCTGAACGGCGGCATACCCTTTGACGCGCAGGATGTTCAGTTCATTGGCGAGGCGTTCGATATTGGCGATCAGTTGGGCCGGTTCGGTCTGCTCGGGCAGCTCGACGATGATGCTTTCGAAATCGTCATGCTCGTGATCGTGATGGCCGTCGTGATGCGAGGGTCGGGCGTCCATGTCATCCTCGGCGGCGGCTTCCAGACCCAGCACAACGCGCACGTCCACGGCACCTTCGGCCACTTCGACGACGGGCAGGGGGCGCGGCGCCTCGGCGGCGATGATCTCGCGCGCTTTGGCCACGCCTTCGGGGCCGGCGAGGTCGGGCTTGGTCAGCAGGATGATGTCGGCGCACGAGATCTGATCCTCGAACACCTCGGACAGGGGCGTTTCGTGGTCGATCGAGTCATCGGCCATGCGCTGGGCGTCCACCGCTTCGACATTGGGCGCGAAACGGCCTGCGGCCACAGCCTCGGCATCGGCCAAGGCGATCACGCCGTCAACGGTGATCTTCGAGCGGATGTCAGGCCAGTCGAATGCCTTGAGCAGCGGTTTCGGCAGGGCCAGACCGCTGGTTTCGATCAGGATATGATCCGGGCGCGGCTCCAACGCCATCAGGGCCTCGATGGTGGGAATGAAATCATCTGCCACGGTGCAGCAGATGCAGCCATTGGCCAGTTCCATGATGTTTTCCGCCGGGCAATCAGGAATGGCGCAGGATTTCAGGATGTCGCCATCGACGCCTACATCGCCGAACTCGTTGACCACGACGGCAAGGCGCTTGCCCTGCGGGTTCTGCATCAGGTGACGCACCAAAGTGGTCTTGCCCGAGCCCAGAAAGCCGGTGATCACTGTGACGGGGAGTTTTTCGAGGTTCGACATGTCAGGCTCCAATCGGGGGAATGCGCGAGGCACAGTTCTTGCGAAAATGTTCGGGGCGTTCGCGCCATTTCACCAAACCATCTTCAGTGGCCAGATACTTGGTCGCGCCGTCGACGATGACGTCGACATGATCTGTTTCGTTCAGGTTTTCATACACGAAGGTCCAGCGGCCCGGCCCGCGCAACACGATCGAACAGCCTTGATCGCAGTTTGACAGGCATTCAACGGCTTTCAGGGTGACACCGTCGGGCAGGTCTGCCTGTTCCAGGGCCTTGTGCAACAAAGCGCCCGGGCGTTGCGCGTCATCTTCGACAGGCAGGCCGCGACGGCAGGTGGTACAGACCAGCAACTCGACTGGTGCGGTCTCGGTCATGTCTCTCATCCCCCCAAATCCTCTTCGCGGGGGACGGGGTTTCATGCGGGCCACGATTGGTCATGGACCCGACACCGGAACACCCCGCCCGGTTTCAACTTCGGTTGTTGGCAGGTCTCCCGGCTTGCGGATGCCAGAGGCGGGCCTCTGTCGGATGTCCCGCCTTCCCGGCTTTCGAGCCAGTGGCATTGGGCATCCTCTCCGTTCACGGTCGCGGGGGCGGCTGCGTTTGGCGGCAAGACCGTTGACGCATTCCCTTTTCATCGGCTGTCACCGACACCAACGAAAGGGACATGCGGCACCGCTGGCCTGCTTGTCAAGCGAGTCGCGCGCAACAATTATGCAGAGGCATGGAAAGCGACCTGTGGGCGTCGATGGGCGGCATGGTGTGCCGGGACCCAGCCCGAGATGGGCCGGACGACGAACGGTATCTCAGCAAGGGGCGTAGACTATGGCCAACCGGTGCCTCGACTGAACCTGTCCAGATGATGGGTAAAGACCACCGAACACCCCGGATCCTCTTGCGCTAATAGATGACGTTTATCATGAGCAGCGAGACGACCAGAAACAGCGCCGTCATTATTCCGCCGGAGCGGACGAAATCCATCACCTTGTATCCGGCCGGACCCATGATCAACGCGTTTACCTGATGGGTTGGGATGATGAAGCTGTTCGAGGTCGATATGGCGACCGTCAGGGCAAAGACGGCTGGGTTTCCACCCGCCGCCACCGCAATTGATACCGCCAGAGGCACCAGCAGAACCGTGGCCCCCACGTTGGACATGACCAAAGAAAAGGCCGTCGCCAGAACGGCGATGCCGGTTTGCAGCGACCAGAGCGGCCAGCCGTCCAGAATTATCATGATCTGCTGCGCGATCCACGCGGCCGTGCCTGTGTTCTGCACGGCTTGTCCCAAAGGTATGAGGCAGGCGAGCAGGAATACGGTGTTCCATCCGACCGCGCGGTATGCCTCGTCCACGCTGAGCACACGGGTCAGCATCATGCCCACCGCGCCGGTAAGAAGACAGAGTGAAAGCCGGACATCCGTGAACAGGATCAACGACAGCGAAATGGCGAAGAATGCCAGGGCCCAGCCGACTTTTTGCGGCCGCAGCTCGTCCTGAGGAAAGTCCGTCGTCACGACGACGAAATCCGGATCTCGTTTGATCCGCATCAGGTTGTCCCATCTGGTATGTGCCACAAGCATGTCGCCCGCCTGAAACTTTTCGAGCCCGATCTGAGTGGATTCGTGATCCTCGGTCTCGACATGGCTCAGCGTCTCTTCGCCGCGGTGAATGGCCAGCAGCGACATCCCGTAGGTCTTGCGAAACAAAAGCTCGCGGGGGCATTTGCCGATCAGCTTGCTGTCGGGCGTGATGACCACCTCGGCCACGCCTGCATTGGTTGGGGCGAACTCTTCGACGAAAATGTCCAAATCCGGAAGAACGGTCAGCCCGTATTTCTCGGCGAACTTCTCGACCTCCCAACGGCGGCCGACGATGGCCAGCCGACACGGCGCTGCTATTTCCGCTGTCAAAACCTGAACCATCGAGGTTTTGCCGCGATAGAAGGTGGAAATGATGTACAGGTGGTTTTCGTGGTTGATGTCGGCCAGAATCTCGCCGACCAAGGGGCTGTCCTCGGGCACCACGACTTCGAACACATCGGCTTTGAGGCCATAGACCCTTTGCAGGTATTCCTGTGTCCCTTGTCCGGTACCCGTATTGTCAGGTCCTTCAGCCTCGGGCAAAACCCAGCGTCCCAACAGCAGAAAGTAACCAATTCCCGTCAGGATCAGAACCGCACCGATCGGCGTGACCGAGAACAGGCCGAAGGGCTCCATTTTCTGAGAGGCCGGCAGATTGTCATTTGCCGTCAGGATCAGATCGTTCAGCAGGATAAGAGGAGACGACCCCACCATCGTCATGGTGCCGCCCAAAATGGCGCAGAATCCCATCGGCATGAGCAGGCGCGACAGCGGTATGCCCGACCGTGTGGAAATTCGGCTGACAACCGGCAGAAACAGAGCAGCGGCGCCGACATTCTGCATGAACGAGGATATGACGCCAACGGTGCCGGAAATGATTGGTACAACCCTGCCTTCGGATTTGCCGCCGTATTTGAGGATGACGGCAGCCACCTTGTTCATGATCCCCGTCTTGTCCAGACCGGCCCCGACGATCATGACCGCAATGATCGAGATGACGGCATTGGATGCGAAGCCGTCGAACAGAAGGGTGACATCCGCCAGATTTCCCAGCCCGGGCGCGTAGCTGAGCAAGCCTATGAGAACCAGAACCAATATGGCGGAAAGGTCGATCCTAATGATCTCGGAAACGAACAGAAAAACGGTGAATGCCAGCAGGGTGCAAACGACCCCCATCTCGAAGGTAAAGGCAATGTGTTCCACAATACGTCCAGAACTTTTTCTTTGTTAGAGTCCTAGTTCATCCTTCCCGAGTTGTCATGAAGTTTCGTTTTTTGGCGATGTTGAGACATAAAATTGCTCAAAGGCTGCTGTGTGAGCAATGCTTTCGGGAACCCCGTTTGACGAACGCGTCAGAAAGAAGGATTGGACAAATTGCATGAAGAAGTCAGCACGCTTCGCGCAGGCGCGATGCCGTCCCAACCAGGTCGAAGCAGCACAGGTAATGGCAGGTCAATTCCAGCCATGGACGACAGACAATCCGACAGCTTTGTTTGCAGCACCATTCTGCCGCTGCGTGAACCGCGCAAAGGGCCTGCTTGGCCGTCCCTGATCGCAATCTGACTACAAGAAAGGTCTGTACCCAAATGGCTGGGACCAATGGTTCAGGTCACCAATTCTGATCATTTCAAGATGAAGATGCCCAGGAAGTACGGCGGGTGTTGCCTGAACGCAAGCTGGCGGCATATGTCCAGAATGCTCGCAGTCGGATGGAACAGAACAAGATCACAATACGAAAAATCCAATAGTTGGTTGGATATTGGACCTCGGGGAGGGAAAAAGTACCGCAAGTCAGTGGAGGTACTGGAGGCGAGTACCGGAATCGAACCGGTGTACACGGATTTGCAATCCGCTGCGTCACCACTCCGCCAACTCGCCTTTTCAAGTAAAATCAAATACTTGCCGTGGTGTGCTTGGGGTTTTAGCAGCTTTCCCAAGGGGCGTCCAGAGGATTGCGCGCAATTTTGTCGACGAGATGGAAATTTGCCGAAGCCCGCAACCGCAAACGCACAGGCGCGGGGGGTTGCGTCAACAGGGCCGTTGCTGGGCGTTTCAGGATGTGGCAAAAGCCGGGTAACTTTGGGAATGACTCGAGAGATCCTATGACAGATTTCGCTGCCCGGCGCCGCACTATGGTTGATACGCAAATCCGGCCTTCGGATGTTACAAAGTTCCCGATCATTGAGGCGATGTTGAACGTCCCGCGCGAAAACTTCGTGCCTGACGCACAGCGTGAGGCCGCCTATGCCGACAGTGTGATCGAACTGGGCAACGGGCGCTGTATGCTCGAGCCGAGAACGCTTGCTAAAATGCTGGATGCGCTCAACATTTCGAACGACGAGATGATTCTCGATATCGCTCCGGCGACGGGGTATTCCACTGCGGTTGCCGCGCGTATGGCCCAGTTGGTTGTTGGTGTGGAAAGCGACGACTCGCTGGCGTCCGAGGCGCAAAGCCTGTTGGCTGAGGCTGATGTGGACAATGCCATTATCCACGTCGGTCCTTTGGAGCAGGGTGCGGCTGAGCACGGTCCTTACGATGCGATCATGGTGCAGGGCGGTGTTGAACGGATTCCCGACGCGCTGTTGGATCAGCTCAAGGAACATGGCCGGATTGCATGCCTGTTTGTTGAAGGCAATCTTGGAACTGTGCGGATCGGTCGAAAGGCCGGAGGCCGGGTCAGCTGGCGGGATGCGTTCAACGCCAGTGCGCCGATACTAGAGAGCTTTTCGGCGGAGTGTGCATTTTCGCTATAGTTCGCCGATAGATTCTGCTGGCGCCTTGATTAGTTGAAAAGAAGACCGCAAACTGCCTTCAGGGCAGTGTAATTTCGTTTGAGAGGATTTCGGTATGCGTGGTTCAGCGACAGGCAAGCTGGTCAGGGCATTCGCAGTGACCGCAGGACTTGCCATCAGCGTTATGCCAGGGCGTCCGGCGTGGGCTGACAACATAACAGACGCCTTCATCGGCGCGTATAATACAAGCGGCTTGCTGGAGCAGAACCGGGCGCTGCTGCGCGCGGCAGATGAAGATGTGGCGATCGCGCTTTCCGCATTGCGACCGATCATCAACTGGACTGTACAGGTCAGCCAGGATTATACCCGGTCCCGGACCAACAATGTGGTCACAACGACCGAGCCGTCCCGGTTTTTCACCGGTCTGGGGCTAACTCAGCTTCTGTATGATGGTGGCGCTTCGGTTCTGGGCAAGCAATCGGCGCAGGAAACGGTTCTGTCGACCAGACAAACCCTGATCGACATTGAGCAACAGGTGCTCATCCGCGCTGCAAATGCTTATTTGGGCGTGCTGCTACAGGAAGAAACAGTCGCAATTCGCCAGAACAACGTGGATGTTTCGGCGGAAGAGCTTCGCGCATCAAATGATCGCTTCGAGGTTGGCGAAGTAACGCGCACGGACGTGGCGCTTTCAGAGGCGCAGTTGGCAAGTTCTCAAGCTGATCTGGCGGTCGCTCGTGGTGAACTGAGCATTGCGCAGGCTGAATATGTCAATGCGGTCGGCAAGGCGCCGGGGCGGACGGCCGGTCAACCCAGCCTGCCCAATCTGCCACGGAGTGAGGCAGAAGCGATCAGCCTCGCGCAACGCAACCACCCAGCGATTCTGTCGGCGCAGCATCAGGTCCGCGCTTTTGATCTGATTGTCCAGCAGCAGCGGGCCAACCTTGGGCCGAATGTCAGTTTGAACGCGGATGCGGGTGTGCGTGAAAGCTATGACAACAACGACTATGTGAATGACGCGACCGTGTCGCTGGACTTTACACAGCCGATTTACGCCGGTGGCCGGTTGGCCGCGAATGTACGGCGCGCTATGGCAAACCGGGATGCGTCTCGTGCGAATCTTCTGAACGTACAAAAGAATATCACACAGGGCGTTACGGACCGGTATGCAGCGTTCCAGGCAGCCAGTGCCAGCCTCAGGGCATCGACGGAACGGGTTCGCGCATCGCAGGTGGCATTTGATGGCATCAGGGAAGAAGCGACCTTGGGTGCCCGGACCACTTTGGACGTTCTGAATGCTCAGCAGGATTTGCTGGACGCGCAGCTGGCCGAAGTGGCGTCGCGAACGGAACGATCCCGCGCAGCGTATCAGCTGTTGCAGGCGCAGGGCCTTTTGACGGCAGAACGTCTTGGCCTGGCGGTTCAGATCTATGACCCGACTTTGTACTATAATCTGGTCAAGAAAGCCCCCGCGCGTGTCAGCAAACAGAGCAAGGATCTGGATCGAGTCCTCAAAGCGTTGCGTCGGGACTGACCGGCAATACTATTTGTTGTAGGGCTCGGATTGTTTGGCTACACTCGATCCAACGATAGAGCGGTAGAGAACAATGTCTGATAATGTCGTGAAAGCAGGGATCGAAGACGTTCTGTCTTCGGTCAAACGTCTGGTCAGTGAAGACAGTCGCGGTAAATCCTCCTCGGATCAACAGGGTGCAACGCGCAAGCCGGGGCGTTTGGTGCTGACGGACGCGCTGCGCATCAGCAAACCTGCTCAGCCCGAGATCATGCCCGCCAAGCCGTCTCCTGATGTTGCCGACTCGGCCAAGCCGATGCTGCTGCGTGCCTGTGACATCGTCAGGGCAGGTGATCCTGCCAACACTGCGGATGACGCGACCGAGGGGCATTCCGCGGAAACTGGCTCAACCGATGATCCCGCGATCAGCCTGAGTGCCAAGATCGAAGCGCTGGAAGCGGCGATTGCGCAAACCGAGGATCAATGGGAGCCGGATGGCGACAGCGCAGACGCCTATTCCGGCACACCGACGCATTCCCTGCCGTGGAACGTCGAAGAGGAGTTTGCGGCCGCAAGGACCGTCGTTCTGACTGATCAGGAAGATACGGACGATCCTCAGCCCGAGGCCGCTTCGATACAAAACGCAGAGTTCATCCGGGCGGGACGACCGGCTGAATCCGATCGTGCCACTGAAGTCGTTGAAGACGTTTCGACAACGGATTTGGATGAAGAAACATTGCGTGAGCTGATCGCGGAAGTTGTCCGCCAGGAGTTGCAAGGCGCGATGGGCGAGCGGATCACGCGAAACGTGCGCAAAATGGTTCGGCGGGAAATCGCGCGTGCGCTCGCCGCGAAAGATCTGGGATAAGACTCAGCCGCGCTGTGGTGGCTGTGCCAGGCTCAGCATCAGGTCAAGATTCATGTGGCGCTCCAGATGATCGGCCAGATCATCCAGCGCCTGCTCTACTCCGTCTTCGTAGGCAATGTCCGACGTCACGCCCAGCGTTGACAAATAGCGGGCACGAAATGCGTCTGACGAGAAAATTCCGTGCAGATAGCTGCCCTTGACCCGGCCGTTGCTGCTGGCTGCGCCTTCTGGTCTGCCTTCGACCTCAAGCCATGCGCGGGCGCGGTCCGGGCCGTCGGTATGGCCCATGTGGATTTCGTATCCGCTGACCGGTTCTCGGTCTGGCAGGGCATGGGCGGAACGCAGGATGACCTGTTTCTGCCCGCCCATTACGGTTTCGACGTTCAGCAACCCCAATCCATCAACTTTGCCGGGCCGGCCGTCCACGCCATCAGGATCGGAAATGGTCTTGCCCAGCATCTGATAGCCGCCGCACAACCCCAGGACATGTCCACCGCGGCGAACATGTGCATACAGGTCGATATCCCAGCCCTGTGCACGAAAATAGCTCAGATCTCCGATCGTGGATTTGCTGCCGGGAAGCAGAACCAGATCCGCATCGCCGGGCAGGGGACGTCCACCGGGGATGACCTCGACGCTCACGCCGGGCTCAGCAGACAACGGATCGAGATCGTCGAAATTGGCCATACGCTCCAGTTGGGGCACAACGACCTTGCACGCGCCGCCTGTATGGGAACGGATGTCCATCATGTCTTCGGCCGGCAGTTTCCAGGCGTCGTGAAACCAGGGCACAACCCCAAGGCAGGGCCAGCCTGTTCGGGCCGAGATGTCATCACGGCCTTCGTCAAACAGGGACACGTCGCCCTTGAAACGGTTGATGGCAAAACCCCTGATCTGCGCCACGTCGCCTTCGTCCAGAACGGCCTGAGTCCCAACGATCTGCGCAATCACCCCGCCACGATGGATGTCCCCGACCAGAACAACAGGAATGTCCGCTGCTCGGGCAAATCCCATATTGGCGATGTCACCTTTGCGCAGGTTGGTCTCAGCCGGGCTGCCAGCGCCCTCGATCAGAACCAGATCAGCGTCGGCGCAGAGCCTGTCAAAGCTTTCCAGCGCTGCGCCCAGTAGCTTGGATTTGTCCTTGCGATAGTCACCGGCCTTCATCGTGCCAGCGCGCTGCCCCTGAACGATAATCTGCGCGCCGGTATCCGTCTCGGGTTTGAGCAGAATAGGGTTCATGTCCGTGTGCGTTTCCCGCTTTGCCGCACGGGCCTGAAGGGCTTGTGCGCGGCCAATTTCGCCACCGTTTTCGGTGACGGCTGCATTGTTCGACATGTTTTGCGGTTTGAACGGCGCGACCCGAAGGCCCCGGCGCGTGTAGGCGCGCGCCAGCCCCGCCACCAGAACCGATTTTCCGACATTGCTGCCGGTCCCTTGAATCATGATGGCGCGAACCATGCCTTGTCTCCTATAAGTCTGGGCGCAGATGATCTGATTTGAGCCGAAAGGGAAAGCCCCGGATGAATACGCCTGCGCATCTTTTGATCGGGGCTGCCGTGTTCGCCCGGCCGCCGCAAGGACGTATCCTCTGGGCTGCGCTGCTGGGAGCGTTATTGCCGGATCTGTCCCTATACGTGATGGCGGGCGTATCCCTGTTTGTTCTGGGCATCCCCGAGCAGGTGGTCTTCGGGCAGCTTTACTTTTCCCCGGCGTGGCAGACCGTATTCGCCATAGACAATTCCTTTATACTATGGGGGCTGGCATTCCTGCTGGCAGTCTGGAGAGGTTGGCATGTTCTGGCTGTCGGTGCAGCGGCGGGTCTGTTGCATCTTGCGACAGATTTCCTGCTTCATGCGGGCGACGGACGGCCACAGTTCTGGCCCATCAGCGACTGGGTGTTCCACAGCCCTGTCAGCTATTGGGACAGCGACCATCATGCTTCGTGGGTGGCTCCGGTGTCAGCCTTTGTCTGTCTGGCCGCATATGTTCTGCTTTGGCAGCGTGGATTGCCGGTTTGGGGCAAAGCCCTGTTCGCAACCATGCTGGCGGCTGAATTCTGGGTGGTGCGGCAATGGTTGTTGTTCTTTTGAGCCATTGGCTTCATACCTGACGATCAGGCATAGAAAAACGCGCTCTGATAGGCAGAGCGCGTTTGTTCAATCCAAATCTACCTTGGTTCAGGCAGCTTCGGCCTGCTGAGCAGCGTTGCGGCGTTCGCTTTCTTCACGCGACAGTGCAACCGAGGTGCGGACACCGCGTCCAACGAATTCCATCAATCCGCTTACAACCCGTTCGTTCGGGTCAATTCCTGCGCAGGACAGAACTTCGCGCCCATCGCGCGAACGCGCCCAGCGGGCGATTTGTTCGGGGCCATTGCCGTATTTCTTGTCATCGGCGATAGCATCATCAAGCGCAGCCAGGACAACGGCCGCGAAAAGTTTGCGCGCACGATTGCCTTGCTCATTGTTAAAGGCAGTGCCGTCAACGAAATCTCTCATCTCGTCTTCCTTGTTGTTCTTGCTCTTGCATTTTCGGCGTGAGGGTCCTTATGACCGATTAGGTGCGATTCGGATACAGCTAAAATGCATAGTTGCGTTGCGTCACTTGCATGGCTCGCTGCACCCGCAGCACTAGGTGTCGTTGTCTTGTCAGGTGTGATCCCGCCAGATATAGGGACCGCAACTGATGCATCAACCGTTTGTGAAGGATTTATGTAATGCCCAAGATAAATGGGAACGAAATTCGCCCCGGCAATGTGCTTGAGCATAACGGTGGCCTGTGGGCAGCGGTCAAGGTCGACCATGTTAAGCCGGGCAAAGGCGGGGCTTTTGCACAGGTAGAACTGCGCAACCTGCGCAATGGCTCGAAATTGAACGAACGCTTCCGCTCGGCGGACAAGGTCGAACGCGTGCGTCTGGAGCAAAAGGATCAGCAATTCCTGTATGAATCCGACGGAATGCTGGTGTTCATGGATTCAGAAACCTACGAACAGATTGAATTACCAGCAGAATTACTGGGTGACCGCCGTCCGTTTCTGCAAGATGGCATGACCATTGTTGTCGAATTCTACGAAAGCGAGGCGCTGAACGCGACGTTGCCGCAGAAAGTGACCTGCAAGATCGTCGAGACCGAACCGGTGGTAAAAGGTCAAACGGCGGCGAACTCTTTCAAGCCCGCGGTGCTGGACAATGGCGTGAAAGTCATGGTTCCCCCCTTCATCGGCCAGGACGAAATGATCGTCGTGAACACGGAAACGATGGAATATTCCGAACGCGCGTGACGTTTCGTCACGTTACGCATCAGACCGCGCAGGCGCCCGCCGCGCGGTCTTTTTTTATGCGTTGGGTCGATAGCGATAGCGGGTTGGATCCGGGCCGAACAATTCCAGCATCAATTCGTACTTGATACGATTGGCGCTGACCTGACGATAGAATGCGATCAGAAAGGCAGTGGGTCCCTGAATGCGGCTGAGCCCACTGGTGGCGGCCACCACGGTGCCCACATCCGTTTTGCCCTGCAAGACCAGATATCCCCCCAGCATCAGGATGCCGACGGTGCCGGCCCCGTTGATCACGCTCAGCAGGAACTTTGCCGAAAGTTTCCACAGGAACATCCGCCGCCGCGTGTCGTAAATGTCATCGAACATGATGTTGATATCCCGCTCAACGGCTTCGATATCCTCGGTCGTCAGTCGGTCGGTGGCACCGCGCAGAATGCGAACCCGTTCCGCCACGAAAGTGTTCACTTTGCGCTGCGAGACCAGAACGATGATGATTTGCGGCACGATCATTGACAACGCAATCAACCCCAGACCTGGTTGCGTGGACGAGATATAGCCGATGACGCTGATCAGCGTTCCAATCTGAACGACCGGATCCGAAAAGGCTCCACCGGCAAACTTGCCCAACTCTTCGGCTTCGGCCGAAATGGCGGTGGTCATGGTGCCTTTGCGCAGGCCTTCGTCTGAATCCTTCAGGTCGGTCGAACGCCAAAGCAGGCGTTGGCGGATCAGCCGGATCATGTCTTCGCCCAAGGTTCCGGCGCGATAGCCCAGTACCCATTTCAGGGCGAGGCTCAGCAGGATGACGGCCATCATGCCGATGCCCAGTTGGATCAGTTTTTCAGTCCCGACATCGTCGGATGTCAGGTGGTTGACGATGTCGCGCTGAAACTCAAGCGGCACGGCGGCAAGGCCCGCAATTGCGACGGACAGCATGATGAGGATGATCTGCCGCCCCGCACTGGCGCGCCAGATCGCGGAATAAAGTCGAAACATGCGGGTATCCGGTTCGTCCTGTTTGCCTGCACTTTGGCAGTGCAGGACAACGGGTTCAAACTTTTCGATACAAGCTGATGCGCGGGTCGTGCCGATTTGGCAACAAGGTGGGCTCAGTCCTCCAGGCGCACTGTGGCGTCTCCGGCCTGCATCTCAGGGCCTGCACGATCAAATCGCAGATACGCGATCCCGTTTCCGCCGGCCTGTGTGTACAATGTTCCGACAGGTTTGCCATTTGCACTGACCTCGGTCCCCACCGGGGCCGAGCCCTGGACAACGACGCGTCGCAGACCTTTGCGCAATTCGGTTTTGTGCTTCATGCGTGCGGTCACTTCCTGCCCGACATAACATCCTTTTTTGAAATCCACGCCATTCAGCGCTTCGAAGCCGGATTCCAGGATGTAACTGTCCGGGGTCAGTTCAATGCCTGACTCGGGAATGCAGTGCCGGACGCGCAGTGCATCCCAGTCGGTTCCATCATCGCCCTCGGGTTCGGGGGAGTAGTTGCGCCAGCCCATGTCCGGGTGGCGGGGATCGGGCAGGGCGGTTTCCGGCGCAGCCTTGGTGCCGCGTTGCAGGTTCAGATCGGTTCCCTCGATCGTCACATCCGCACGCAACTTGTACATCGTCAGACGTTTGACCAGATCATCCGCAAGGTGTTCGGCCACGTCCAGAAGAACTCTGTCGTCATTTCGTTTCAGGAAGAAATCCGCCAGGTACTTTCCCTGCGGAGTAAGCAGAGCGGCGTAGACCAACCCGTTGTCCAACCCCTTAATGTCGTTGGTAATCAGATCCTGCAAAAAGCTTTCGGTATCCGAGCCGGACAGGCGCAGTATGCGGCGGGTGGGCATGGCTTGGTCCTCGTCATTTCCTCAGGCCTCGTGATATAGGAAGTTCCGATGCCAAGACCAGAGGTTATCAGACGTGCCCGCGCCTATTACCGTCGTAATCCCGACCCTCAACGCCGCCGATGCTTTGCCCGAATGTCTTGGGGCTTTGATGGAAGGGGTGCATGCCGGGTTGATCCGGGAATTGATCATCAGCGATGCCTGCTCAACCGATCACACGCCGGATATTGCGGAAGAGGCCGGTGCGACGGTCGTGACCGGCCCGCCATCCCGAGGCGGCCAGTTGCGCCGAGGGTGCGCGCAGGCCAAAGGGGATTGGCTGCTGATTCTTCATGCGGATACAGTGCTGCAAAAGGGGTGGAGCGAGACCGTCAGCGCCCACCTGCCTTCAGCCAAACCTGCTGCGTTTCAACTGGCGTTCCGCGCGCGCGGGATCGCGCCGGCCTGGGTGGCTGGCTGGGCCAATCTGCGCAGCAGGATGCTGGGCTTGCCCTACGGAGATCAGGGATTGCTGGTTCCGCGTCACACCTATCAAGCGGCAGGCGGGTTTCCCGACCAGCCGTTGATGGAAGATGTGGCTTTGGTGCGCGCGTTGCCAAAGGTAACTGTTCTGAACACACGCGCCTTTACGAGTGCGGAGCGGTATGAGCGGGCGGGGTGGATTCGGCGCGGTGCTCGGAACCTGTGGACTCTTCTGCGTTACTTTTTGGGGGCTGACCCGCAAGCTTTGGCGCAGACGTATCGTCGCTGAGCGTGGTGCGCAGCTCGACCACGGATTTCCCCAGCCGAAATGGTGCTGCAAAACTGACAAGGCATAGGGCCACGATTTGCAGGACAAGAATATGAGCATTGTCCTGTAGGTATTCCCATTCTTCTTTCAGCTTCCCGACCTGCGCGATCAGGTCATCGTAGCTCTGCGCAAGTATCAGGTAGTCGCCCGCAATCGCGGGAACCTTGCGACGCATGTTGTCAATGGCGGTCTGTGTGTTTTCGTCCAGTGATGTGAAGACTAGGAACTGGTCGATGTCAAAGGCATCGGCCTTGGCGGCCATGTCACGTATTTCCTCCTTTTCGTCCTTGGACTGACCCCCAACCAAGAAGTGAAGCCCCTGTAGGGGGGCCACTTCGTTCGTGACCGCGATGAACAGGGGCAGTTCCGAGTTGCTGGCGGTCGAAGCTGAAAGGAACTCAACCTTTTCGCATAATACGGCGGTATCCGGATCATAGGCCGGATCACAGAACCGCAGGCGGAACCGGGCCGCATCCCTGTCAAATGCCAGCGTCGCGGCATAGGCCACGTCGATCTGTCGGTCCAGTCGCGAGCTGTCCGAGGTGTAAAGCCCGGCCAAAACAGCCACCAATGCCCCGATGCCACCCAGCACAACCCATACCAGATCAGCCAGTTTCCACGCCCGGTGCCCTGCCGGTTTGCGAAACAGAAAGGCAGTGCCGATAGAGCCGATGACAAAGAACAGGATCAGCAGCGGCAATTGATTGTCGGTCACAAAACTCATGCGTCCAATCTTAGGACCTGTGCTTCGACCTGCAACAGGGATCACGGGCAGTTGTAACGTCTTACCATATCCCCATACTGTAGGCAGCGCAGGGGGGACTTCGATGACCAAAGAAATCGTTCTTATCCACGGAGCATTTGCCGGACCTTGGTGCATGCAGGATTACGCGGCCTTCTTTCGGGACCGAGGTTGGACGGTTCACGTTCCTGCCCTGCGTTACCATGACGGTGATCCGAAAGCGGACCCCGACCCGGGTCTGACTGATGCCAGTGTCATGGACTACACCAATGACATCGCCGATTTTGTACAGGGACTGGACCACAAACCTGTCATTTTGGGGCATGCCATTGCTGGGGTGGTGGCGCAACAAGTGGCGTCTCGTGGTTTGTCCAGCGCCATCGTTCTGATCAATCCAAATGCGCCTTGGGGCACCTTGCCCGAGACCGATGATGAACGGGCTGTACCGCGCACCTTGATGGAAGGCGGCCCATTCTGGAAGCAGCCGATGCGGGTCGGGTTCGATTTGATGGCCCCATTCGCCTTGAACAAGATGGATGAGTCGCAGCAACACGCTGTATTCGATCAATTGGGCGCGGAAAGCGGGCGCGTGATGTTTGAAATGTTCTTTTGGATGTTCGATGACCATCATGCAATCAAGGTTGATTTCGACAAGGTTGACTGCCCTGTTCTGGTGGTCTCGGGTGCCGAAGACAGGGCTGTTAACCCCGATACCTGCCGCGCACTGGCAACGCGCTATGGGGATCGCGGAACCTTTTTGCTGGTCAAAGATCATGCGCATTTCCTGTTCATGGAGCCGGGTTGGGAAGGGCCGGCCTCGAAGATCGAGAAATGGCTGACAACCCAGGTGATCTGAAACGGGCTTGACAACGATCCACCCTTTGCAGACATGGCGCCAATTGAATGGGGCAGTTGACCCTTTTGGCGCGAAATCTCTGCGGGAAAGGTCCGGACATGACCCTGTTCGTTGTCCTTATTATTCTTTCGGCTGCTTTGCTGCACGCGGTGTGGAATGCAATCGTGAAGACAGCGGCGGATCGAACCACCATGCTGGGTTTGGTCGCTTTGGGTCAAGTGCTGCCTGGGGCACTCATGGTGATGCTGCTGCCACTGCCAAACCCTGAGAGCTTTGTTTACATCCTGCTCTCGACCGTTGTGCATTTCGGCTATTACTTCATGCTGGGCAAAGCCTATCAGCATGGTGATCTGAGCGTGGTATACCCCATCGCCCGTGGAATTGTCCCGGCGCTGGTTTCGCTTTGGGCAATGGCCTTGGTCGGAGAAGTGCTGCCTTTTCAGGCCTGGACCGGTATCGCCCTGATTGCCCTGGGTATCCAGCTGAGCAGTTGGAAAGCTCTGCGCTCGGGCGTTGGGCGCAGCGCACTGATGTTTGCGCTGGGTACCGGGTTCTGCATTTCGGTCTATTCGGTCGTTGACGGGATCGGTGTTCGGCTGTCGGGTAACACGCTCAGCTATTGGGCGTGGGGTGCGTTTCTGCACCTGTTCATTGCCGGATTTGTCGGGGTGCGGAAACGTGCGACCCTGAAAGACCTGCCAGCCAAAGTGTGGAGGATCGGCATTCTTGGCGGGCTGGTATCGATGACAGCTTATGGTCTGGTACTGTACGCCAAGAATTTTGCACCGCTGGGCGCGGTTTCGGCGCTGCGGGAAACTTCGGTCATCTTTGCCGCACTGATCGGGTTCGTATTCCTCAAGGAAGGCAACTGGGCGCGACGGTTGGGTGCCGCGGTGCTCATGGCCGTGGGTGTCGCCCTGATCGGAATGGCAGTCTGATCCGGCTAAAAAGCCCTGGGCGACAGTGATATTTCTGGCTTAGCGGCCGACCTGAAACGTGCTTTGTGGCTTCCAGTGCATGGTGCCCTTGTCGCTGCTTACACATCGCAGCAGGCGTTCCTCGCGCGTGTTGATCGTGTCAGTCACGGTGTTGTCGCCAAAGATCACGATGAAGGAATCCGGTGAATAAGCCAGCCCCTTGTAATAGCAAAACCGTGTTTCCGCCCCGTCCGGGATCGGAGATGCCAGGCTAAGCGTCTGTTGCGCCGGGGCCTGGGTCGCCAGCATGGCAAAGGCCAGCCCATAGGTCAGTGTTTTCATGTCGTCCTCTCGTCCTGCAAATCGGTTGTCGATCAAAAAGGGTTTGGACGCCCGGACCTCAATCATGGTTTCTTGTTTCAGCAAGTTTGAACGAGATCAACGGGTTAGGCAACGAAAATCCTACACGCGCAGCGACAAGCCAAGGGGGCGATTTTTACGGTCGGTCACTTCTGTGGTAACATGGCTGCATTGTTTAAGGAGAATTGAGAGATGTTCAGACCCTCTGTGCAAGCGATTATGGACGTCATGTCCCAAAAGGGTTTTGTGGTTTTCGACACCCCAACTGTCGATTGGAACCTGAACATAGTGGGCATTCGCGCCCACCCGGTTTCACCCAAGAAATTCGATGATGTCATGACGGTGTTCCACCGGTTTCTAGGCGTTTGGGATATAGCGTATTACCCGATGACGGCCGATCCCAGCGATCATTACCTGAAAAACCCGATAAACCCGGATGGGACGGCCATTCTGGCGCCCGGGCAATATCGGTCCTGCTACAAGATCGATATTCATAAACGAGGCCGGCCCGGAGGCCACAAGGCGCTGTGTCAAAGGCTGGGAACCGTTGCCGTGTTTCGGGACAACAACAGGGATGGAAACCTGAACCTTGTTAATCCTCAAAGCGGGATGTTCGGCATAAATCTGCACAAGGGGCCAAACAACGGTGACGATGACACTGCGAATACGATCTATTCCGCCGGGTGTCAGGTATTCGCCGATCAGCGTCACTTTGCCGAGTTTCTGCTGAAATGCGAAGCCGGGCGCGACGCGTTTGGCAACAAGTTCACCTATACGCTGCTGGATCAGGCAGATTTCGAATAAGGCGATGCCTTGCAAAGGTTCTGCAAGCGCCGGGGCAGGACAGGGGCTGGGGGCGTGCCCGGATCTTAAACCGGGCCTTGGCCCTAGGTCTCGACTTCGGCCTGAAGGTCTCGGAAATACCGGATGGTTGCGTGCAGCCCTTCTTTCAGTTGCACTTTGGGTTCCCAGCCCAGCAGGGTCCGCGCCAGTGTGATATCTGGCTGACGCTGCTTCGGGTCATCCTCTGGCAACTCCTTGAAACTGACAGGGGTCTCGGCCCCCACAAGGGCCTGCACTTCGCGGGCCAGTTCGTTCATCGAGAATTCGTTGGGATTGCCTAGATTGACCGGGCCGGTCACGTCCGCGCCGGTCTCCATCAGCCGGATGAACCCTTCGATCAAATCATCCACGTAACAGAAAGACCGGGTCTGCGTACCGTCGCCAAAGATCGTGATCGGCTCGCCGGTCAGGGCCTGCATGATAAAGTTCGACACGACGCGCCCATCTGCGGGGTGCATTCTGGGCCCGTAGGTGTTGAAGATGCGAGCGACCTTGATCTCCAACCCCATCTGCCGGTGATAGTCGAAGAACAAGGTCTCGGCGCAGCGCTTGCCTTCGTCATAGCAGGATCGCGGGCCAACCGGGTTGACGTTGCCCCAATAATCTTCGGTCTGCGGATGGATGGTCGGGTCGCCATAGACCTCGGAGGTCGAGGCCTGAAAGATTTTGCATTTCAGCCGCTTCGCCAGCCCCAGCATGTTGATCGCGCCATGCACGCTGGTCTTGGTCGTCTGCACCGGGTCGTGCTGATAATGCACGGGCGAGGCGGGGCAGGCGAGGTTATAGATCTCGTCGACCTCCACAAACAGCGGGAAGGTCACGTCGTGGCGCATGAACTCGAACCGCGGGTTGTTGTGCAGATGGTCAATGTTGCGCTTGGTGCCGGTGAACAGGTTGTCGACGCACAAAACCTCGTGCCCCTGATCCAGAAGCCGGTCGCAGAGGTGCGAGCCCAGAAACCCAGCCCCACCGGTTACGAGAACACGTTTTCGACTGTCATAAAGGCGGGCCATTGCAAATCCTTAATCGTTAAATCCAAGCCAGCTTGTCACAGGGACGCCGGGTCTTGGTTTGATTAGTAAACCGAAGATGTTTGAATTGCAGTAGATTTTGGTTTTTTGAGGGCGCGTGTGGTGTTGGTGTGTCCCAAGTTCACCTAACATGTGAAGCGGGGCTATATGCCAGCAAGGCCCAAGATTCATAGCGAAGTAGAAGAAGTAGAGTAGGTGCCTTCAAATCGCTCGACAAAAGAAACACTATGGGTGCAAGTACCCATCTTACGCTTACCAAAGTACTTATTTTCCCTTCTCATTTGGAGGAAGCTCAGGTTTCAATTTCTCAATCACGCTTTCTATGTCACCTACTCGTTTGCCCGAAAGGTATCCTTTCCCAACTTTGTAAATACTAGAAAACGCAACCCAAGCGCAGACGAAAAGGCAACCGACAAAGAAACTCTGGATATTGTCCGCAGGGATCCCCCATATTGGATTAAAGCTGGAGGTTACCAAGGCAGCTAGAATCGAAACCCCAATCCCGACCGGTGCCCAAAGCGATCTTTGTTCACTTACGCATTCTTTGTGTTCGGTAAGAACCAGTCTTAATCTGTCGACAGTAACGTAGATCAATTCTTGACCTGTGTTGTCGAATGTTTTGTCAACAGGAACGGAAGTAGGAGTGACGTTTATCTGGTCAGTCATTTTTGTTTTCCTCCAGCATCAGCTGAAGAGTGACGTCGTTAACACTACCGATTGTTTTGTTCGAGCATAGAAAGAGAATTCTCTGACCAGTTTTCGTTACGCCCAACTCAAGTGGTTCAGTAGTTGCGGTCCCTAAGCTGTTGTTCCAATTGATCAATTCTATAGTGGGAACGCCGTCTATTCTGTCAACTTTCAAACGTTGTTCTCGATTGTTCGAATGGTTCGAAAACTTAACTGCAATTTCTAAGTTCGCGAAGTCGTTTTTTATCGAAAACAATGCAACTTCGTCGTTTGGTGTAAGTAGAGACCCAGCAAAGATTACCGTGTTCTTTCCAACCTTCATTTGGTTTTTATTCCTTCGAATACCTAAACATCCAACTCCTCAACAAACCGCGCGTTCTCCTGAATATATTGGAACCGCAGTTCGGGTTTTTTGCCCATCAGGCGCTCGACCAGATCGCCGGTCTCGCCGGGTTCGTCCTCGTCGATGGTGACCCGGATCAATTTCCGGGATTTGGGGTCCATCGTGGTCTCTTTCAGGTCCTTGGCGTCCATTTCGCCCAAACCCTTGAAGCGGGACACGTCGATCTTACCCTTGCCGCCCAGACCTTTCTCAAGCCATTCGTCGCGCTCGGCCTCGTCCAGACAATAGACGCGCTTGGCTCCTTGGGTCAGGCGGTACAGAGGCGGGCAGGCCAGATACAAATGGCCCGCGTCGATCATCGGCCGCATCTGGGTGAAGAAGAACGTCATCAGCAAGGACGCGATATGCGCCCCGTCCACATCCGCGTCGGTCATGATAATGACCTTGTCATAGCGCAGGTCGTCGACGTTGAACTTGGTGCCAAGGCCGACACCCAGCGCCTGGGTCAGATCGTTAATTTCGGCATTGGTGCCCAGTTTCGAACTGGCCGCGCCCAGCACGTTCAAGATCTTGCCGCGCAGGGGCAGCAGGGCTTGTGTTTTGCGATCGCGACCCATTTTCGCAGACCCGCCCGCAGAATCGCCCTCGACGATGAATAATTCCGTGCCGTCCCGTGTTGAACTACTACAGTCCACCAGCTTGCCGGGGAGACGAAGTTTCTTAGTGGCGGACTTGCGTTGTGTTTCCTTCTCGGCCCGTCGGCGCAGGCGTTCTTCGGCCCGCAGGATCAGGAAGTCGAGGATCGCGCCGGCGGATTTCGTATCGGCGGCCAGCCAGTTGTCGAAATGGTCGCGCACCGCGTTTTCGACCAGCCGCTGCGCCTCGACCGTGGCAAGGCGGTCTTTGGTCTGGCCGACGAATTCCGGCTCGCGGATGAAGCAGGACACCAGTGCGCAGCCCCCTGCAATCAGGTCTTCCCGCGTGATCTGGGCGGCTTTCTTGTTGTTGATCAACTCGCCATAAGCCTTGATCCCCTTGAGGATCGCGGCCCAGAACCCGGCCACATGGGTGCCGCCCTCGGGCGTCGGCACGGTGTTGCAGTAGGATTGGATGAACCCATCGCGTGAGGGCGTCCAGTTGATCGCCCATTCGACCTTGCCGGGGGTTCCGAATTTCTCCTGAAAGTCCACGGTTCCGGCAAAGGGCTGCTCGGCATAGGTCGATGAGCCATTCATCGTCTCTTTCAGGTAGTCCGACAGCCCGCCCGGGAAGTGGAAGGTGGCCTCAGTGGGCGTCTCGCCGTCATCGATGGCGGATTTCCAGCGGATTTCGACGCCCGAAAACAGGTAGGCCTTGGACCGGATGGATTTGAACAGGCGGGCGGGTTTGAACCGGTGGTGGCCAAAGATCTGGTCGTCAGCGTGGAAGGTGACTGTGGTGCCGCGCCGGTTGGGGGCGGCGCCGACCTTTTCCACTGGGCCCAAGGGGACACCGCGCGAGAAACGTTGTTCATAAAGTTGCTTGTCGCGGGCCACCTGAACGACCATCGAATCCGAAAGCGCGTTCACCACCGAGGCGCCCACGCCGTGCAGACCACCCGAGGTCTGATACGCTTTGCCCGAGAATTTGCCGCCCGCGTGCAGGGTGCACAGGATCACCTCGAGCGCGGATTTGTCCGGGAACTTCGGGTGCGGGTCGATCGGAATGCCGCGCCCGTTGTCGCGCACGGTCAGGGCGTAATCGGCGTGCAGTTCCACCTCGATCCGGTTGGCATGGCCTGCCACTGCCTCGTCCATCGAGTTGTCGAGGATCTCGGCCACCATATGGTGCAGAGCGCGCTCATCCGTGCCGCCGATATACATGCCGGGTCGCTTGCGGACCGGTTCCAAACCTTCGAGCACCTCGATCGAGGAGGCGTCATAAGTTGTGGTCGCTTCTGGCGTCAACAGATCGTCGGGCATGGGTGCTGCTCTTGTTTTTGAGTTTCCCCCATTATGGCAGGTGATGTGGTCCGGGGGAAGAGGGGCGCGAGGTGTTGTGGACGGATTGAAGGCGTGGGGCCGCGGGATGCTTGCACAATGTGGCGGCGTCCCGATTGGCGGTTTTGCTTGAAACCACCACCCCTCGCCGTGGCGCGGGAAGGTCCCGCACTGCCGTTGTCGACAGTTGGTCAGGGTCTGTATTCCGGGCTGCATTTCTCGCGACAAACCCGTCCGATAAAACCAGCGACGCGACAATTCCCACTACGCGGTCGGGTTGAAGTCAGCCTTGCGGCCTCTCCGGCTCATTGACGGAATCGCTTTAAAAATATATCGTGAAGGAAGACTCCCAAAGTATCTATCTATCAGTTCCAAGCGTTCAAGAGTTACGTTTATTTCGTAATTGGAAGGCTGCTATGGCTACGTTTCAGGACGTTCAAGCAGCAGTGCATGATATTGCTGCCCGTTTGAATGTCACCCCAGAGCTTGCTCGTGCTGCGCTGATTAACCCCGTGTTGGCGCTTGAGGAGCTTGGGTTCGATTTGGACCTGTCTGGCCGACTTGAGCTGGAGGACAGAGCGCGGTTTTCCAAGAAACAGATCGTTGTACGCAAAAGTTTGCGTAAAAAGATTTTCGCCGCGTCCGGGCATGAATTTGACCCCGGGCAGGAACACGATCTTGCTGTGGTACTTTTCGACGAGTTGAAGCTGGTCGATGAGGCTTCGAAACGCCCTGACCTGTCTCCCTTGTCCTTGCCGATGCGAAAAGTGCGCTATTCCACCTCCAAAGTGAAGGTGGCCAGGGTCAAGGCATCGGAAATCGCGCGTCGATTTCCCGGGAAAGCCAAAGGCAAATCCGTCGCCGGGATCGATCCAAGTTTGATCGAGCCCGTGAAGATTCCCGACCCGCTGGAAGCACTGGGCAAGGCGCACAAAATCATCGCTCCGTTACTTGCCTACCGGCAACTTGATGCATCGACACCGCGTTTTGCGACCGAGGCGCTGTATCGTGCCGTGCGAACCGGGAAACGTAGGCTAGTCAATATCACGCCCCGCGCCGTTTTTACCGGCACTGCTTGAAGACACCCGGGCGCGATTCCCTCGCGCCGTCACACCGAGGACGTCAGGATGGCAAATACAAGAGGATATCAAGTTGTCGTCGAAGCCTCGGAAGAGGTCCTGCGAAAGGTCATTCGGGGGGCGTGGAAGTCCGCGGAATGCGACGATGATCTCGGCGATGAAGGCCGCATTCCCGAATTCATGGATGTTCCCGCAGGTGAAACCTTTGGCGGTTTTGTTGTAGCTGACGGGTCGGTTCAGATTCCCGAAGACCAGTTGGACGCCAGCTTGCGCCCGGACATCACCGGTGCCGAAATTCAACTTGGTGTCCTGATCCAGATCGAAATCGAAAACCCCCCGGTTCCATCGGCGCAAATGCTGACGATGACGGCCGATCTTGCTGCGGCTGCGCCGATTGGTCTAATTCCCGGGCGTCAGGATGTGGGATGGCTGTTGGATGGCCTGCCTCGCAACCAGGTATCCGCCACGCTGACCAGCGGCGATCCGATTGCGTCCAATATCGAGTTGTTCGCAAGTGAATTCGTGGACAAAGCCTATGAGAACGGTGGACCCGGCGGACCGATCGATCCGGCCTTTCCCTCCATCCCCCATGTCATCGATGAGACCGAGCTGCAATTTGCCTTGGGAGCGTTGACGACTGATGTCCATGCGGAAATCTTCAACGACGCCTCGGACGCGGCGCACGATATTGAAACCACCGTGTCAGGCGGTGACATAACAATTTCGTTGCCGGTCTATCTGCGTATGTTCAACATTGTCGTTGGGCCGACGGTGCAGCTTTTTTTCAATCCGCAGGACCCCATGGGGATCGAAACGCGGATCAACATCACGGCACCTTTCAGTCGGGTCGGTTCGGAATTCCGAACGGATTTGAACGCGGCCACCGTTACCGTGGACGCGATCACCCCCGCCGGTCCGGAATATGGGCCAGAGGGTGACAATTACATCGACAACCGTGATCAACTGGCGGCGATCCCGTTGGTCGCGATTGACCTCGACGCCCAGATTTCCAGCGAACTGGTGTCGCGGGGGCAGGAATTGGCCAGTGGGCTGGGCGAGATTTCAATTGCGGCCCCGACAGTAGCCGAGATCGAAGAATTCATCGGCGACTTTTTTCATCAGGATCTTGAGGCCCGCGATTTCGTTTACATCTGGGGACCAGAGGCAACGGACGAAGAATTTGAAGTCGACAGCATCACCGTCGGCGTGACAAACGAGTTTCTGGCGATCGCCTTGAACGATGATGGCGGCGGTGACGTAGGCGGGCTTGCCAATTTCATTCCTGCTGACAGGGATTTTGCAATTGCCATCAGCGCGACCCAGGTCGAAGCTTCGATAGAAACGGCGCGCATCGAAGCCGAATTGTCGGATGACGACCTTCCAAAGACCTTTACACCTGACGGGCGCGAAGTCCGGCTGACCGATTTGGACGTCAGCCTCAGGGCGGGGGCGATCAGAATATCGGGCAAGGTGACGGTCGTAGACGCGATCCTGGGCAGCATTGATGTGGATGCCGACTTTTTTAATGATGTCGGATTGCGCTGGCAGCCGAATGGTTCGCTGGGCCCAACCGGTGGACAGCAAATGGATCACTTTGAAATCGACAGCGATGTCGATCCCGAAGAATCCGTGCTGCTTTGGGTGCTGACGGCAATCGCCGCGATATTGTCATTCGGCGCTTTCGGAATTCTGGGCGCATTGGTCGTTGTGATCGTGGCCCTTGTCGTCCGGGGAATTGCCGAAAGCATGGGCAGTGAAATCCTGTCAGATGAAGTTACGAATACGGTCACGGGTATCACCGGCTGGCCGGAGAACCTTGCCAGGATCGGGCGGGTCGAAGCGGTATTCTCGGACCCCATCGTGATTGATACCGACGGTCTTGAAATTGCCGGAGACTTCACTGTCATAAGCAGTTGCGAAGCCACGGATGTCGTCCCGGCGGATTCGGGCGGGGCACGGTCGGGTGCGGCCGCATCGGCCATGTCGCTTGCGGCTGCGAATGAACATCCTGACGCGGGGTACGAGTGGTTGCCGGGTGACGGAACACCGGCCGCGGTCTTGCCCTCGATTCAGCATGTCTATGCTGCAAGCGGTGTCTACACCGCAAAACATGCGCTGACGATCAACCAGCCGGGCGGAGCGCGCAGTCGCAGTTTCTCGCTTGTTACCGTCGAAAATGTGCCGCCGACAGTGGATGCCGGCCCTGATCTGACGGTGCAGGAGGGTGAAGAGGTCACTCTGGTCGCACGGTTCCGAGATGTCGAATACCCCGACACCCACGAGTCCATGTGGTATTTCGGTGATCACCACGCGCCCAAACCCGGCGTGATTTCTGAAACCAATGCTCCTCCTGCGGCGACAGGCACGTCGACCGTGACCCATGCCTGGTGCGACAATGGCGAATACACCGTCACGGTGCGTATTCGCGACGTCAACGGCGGCGAGGCCATCGACACCCTGCGTGTCACCGTTACCAATGTTCCGCCCGAGGTCGAAGCTGGCCCTGACCTTTATGCATATGTCTGCACACCGATTACGCTTGTCGCCGATTTCCGGGATCCCGGCTGGTGCGACACGCATACGGCCAAGTGGGATTTCGGCGATTGCAGTGAACCCCGCACCGCCCTGATCGAGGAAACGAACGAACCACCGGCAGCCGAAGGCACGGCGGCCGCCTCGCATATCTATGAAAAGTGTGGTGACTTCCGGGCCATCTGTACCGTCATGGATGACGATGGCGCCTTTGGTCAGGACGACCTGACCGTCCGGGTCGTGCATTTGCTGAACCCCGGTTTCGAAGATGGTTTCCGTTCGCTTCCAGCGGGCAATGTCGGTCGGTTCTGGACACCCTATGCATGGCTGACCGACTTGGCAGCCTTTCACGCCGGAAAGGGAAATCCCGTTCCGCAATTGGCCCCGATCCCTGCCGATGCCTTTGACTGCGAAGGTTGCATCGTCCGGACCGGGGACAGGTCCCAACGGGTCATCGCACAGCGCGGCCTTCGTGTCGGGCTGTGGCAATCGCTGGGTTCGAACCCGGGATGGGACTATGAATTCTCGTGTTGGTTCGCGAAGGAGGCCGGCGACGCAGGCGGCTATGCTTTGGGGTTGGATCCGCGCGGTGGTGATGATCCGCGGGCGCCCTGGGTGGAATGGTGGACCGGCGATCTGGACGGTGCCTGGCGGCAATTGCGGGGCCGCGTGACGGCGGAAGCCGAAGCCGTGACGGTATTTCTGGAGTTCAGCGGAGATGATCCGCGCAACGATGCGCTTGGCTACATTGATGATTGCGCTTTCATCGCGATTCAGCCGCATTGTCCGGAGCAGCCGAAGCCCGATCCGGAAATTCCCCCGCGTGAACGTTGCATTGATTTTCGCGGCCAGAAACTGCCTTCCCGCCATCCGGTATTGAACGTCGGCGGTGTGCGGTTCCTGCCGACCAAGGGCACCCTTCTTCAGATCATTGGCGGGTTCCAGCCGCAAGGCACACCCAAACTGTTGCTTTCCATCGCCGGTGTCTTTGCCCATCTGCCGGTCGTTGCTGACTGGGCCCGCCTCAAGCTGAGCTTTGCTGGCGGAAAGCCCATAACGATCATCGCACTTGATGCGGCGGGCAATGTCCTGACGACCCAGACAGGAACGCAGCAGCAGGGGGTACAGGTCATCGAGGTTCAGGCAAGCGGTATGGTGACCCTCGCCATGCGTGCGCAGGAAGCAGCGTTGATCGAACTGTGTTTCCGGCCGGAACACCTGCGCAGTACGCCTTCGGCAGAGCCTGAACCGGGGCCCGGCATTGTCGTGAACCCGCGCTTCGACCGTGCCGTCGCACCGGCCATGTTCAGTGCAGAGACGACCACGGAGGACAGAACCTTGACCGAAACCAACAGCCCCCATCCGTTCGGCCTGTCCGAGGCGGCTTGGGGCAAGCTGGACACGCAGCTGCAATCGGAATTGGCGAAGGCCGCAACAGACGGCGATGATGGGAACTCGGTGCAGGTCATATTGCGCTTGGCGCCAGACACAGAAGGCAATGCGCCCTCTTTCAGGCGCGCCGAAACGAAGGCCCGCGAAGATTATTTCCGCCGACGCACACGGCCCTTGTTCGGTACCCTGGAAAACCTGGGCGGTGTCGGGATTACCGAACTGTGGCTGATAGACAGTGTTGCCGTTGAACTTTCGCCCGGGGCCATCGCGACAATGGCCAACGATCCTTCCGTCGTGATGATCACCCATTCCACCAAACGTCAGGCCATTCCTGAAAACCCCACAAGACCATGATCTAAAGGAGCACGAAATGTCCGAGTTAAGCCGGGAACACGTTGATCGCTTCGAAAGAGCGGAACGTCGTGAAATCGAGAAGCTTCGTGCCGAGTTTGGCAGCGAGTCCATCTCGAAGATGGACAGCATTATCTTACGCGACCTCTTGGCCAACCGAAAAGAGGCGCGCCTGAACGCTCTGCTTGGCCAAACCGAAACCGCCCAGCTTCCCCGGCATCGCGTGCTTGTCTCGCTGCGCAGCGGCAGGGCATCGCCGGATCGCCCGCCCAGTGCGTTCGACCGGCGACAGCGCCGCCGTTCGATCATGCAACACCGACGCCATGGCGAAGACGTGGTGGGCAAAATCGCCAAAAGCTTTGAAGAGCGGGGGATTGAGGTCGAACGGTCGTTTTGGCTGACACACAGTCTGGTTGTTCTGGCCGATGACCAGCGCCTTACGGATATCGCGGGGCGCGCCGATGTCCTAAAGATGGCTCATTGCAAAAACCAGATCCTGATCGACCTGGACAACAGTCGTCCGCTGATCAATGCCGATGTCGTGGAAGCCAGCGGGATCAACGGTGCCGAAGTGGATGTTGCCGTTCTGGATACGGGCGTGGACCAGACACATCCCGAACTTGCCGGAAATTTCGGCACCCAACAGGATTTTACCGGCGAGGGCTTAGGCGACCTGAACGGGCACGGTACGCATTGTGCGGGTGTTGTCGCCAGCAATGGCGCGACGTTCCGTGGTGTCGCCACGGGGGCGGTGATCCACGACTACAAGCTGCTGGATCAGTTTGGCAGCGGGAACGCTCCCAACTGCGTTGCGGCAATCCAACAGGCCGTCGCGGACGGGATGGATGTTCTTTCCAATTCCTGGGGCTTTTCCCACAGAAACGGCAATTGGGTCGATCCGGACGGAACATGCGTTTTATGTGTCGCCGCTGATGCGGCTTCGACCGCCGGGGTGACCTTTGTGGTGGCCGCGGGCAACGAGGGAAATGACAGTTGCGGCACCTATGACACACGCATTCGCTGTCCGGGTATTGCGCAGAGCGTGATTACCGTCGGCGCAAGCGATGACAGCGACAACATGGCCGGTTTCTCCAGTCCCGGACCAACGCCGGATGGACGCGACAAACCGGATGTCACCGCCCCCGGCGTGGATATCGTGGCATCGCGATCGGCGACCGGCAATGATATGAATGGCGGCGCGACGGTGATAGATCCGCTTCATCTCGAGGCCAGCGGCACCTCGATGGCCTGTCCTCATGTCGCCGGGGTCGCGGCGCTGATGTTGCAGCGAAACCCGACACTTCTGCCGGCTGACATCAAGGCAGTTCTCATGGCCACCGCCGTCGATATCGGCGCACCGACCACGCAGCAGGGCGCCGGGCGTGTGGATGCTCGGGCGGCGGTCGGCTCGGTTTGATTTGGATATTTTGGAACGGAGGATACGAACGTGGCAGACTATGAACAGCGGATGCAGCCGGAAGAGGGTGCAAAGGCAGTCGAAAAACTGGCCGAAGATGCTTTGGCGGGTTTCAAGGCGGACGCCAAGAAGGAATATGCTGAACTGGTCAAGCAGTACGAGGGCGCCAGTGCAACGGTTGGTGTTTTTGGTATGGGGTCGGTCGAAGTTTCGGTGATGAGCGGTGAAGTTCTCATCAACCCGAGCCAAAAGCGCAAAGGGAAAGGCCGGGGCGTCGGCGCGATTTCACCGGAAGCACTTGTGGCCATATCCGAAGGCAGGATGACCGTAATGGACGCTTTCCACCGTGGTGAGATTGTCGTTCGCGCCGAGTCCGCAGCATTGCACGAGGGCTACGACAGTTTCATCAGGAACTCCGAAGCGGCGCTCAGGTCGAAGCGTTTGCAGAAGACGCTGGCGCAGTTCCGCAAGATTGCGGATGTCTGACTGGTTGCAAGACGAACAGGTCCGGGCCACGATACCCCAGGTTGAAGCATCCATGTTGGATGCCGTCGCCTCGGACCAGCCGGGATTCGAAGAGATAGCCCACTGGCTTATCGGGGCTGGCGGGAAACGGTTGCGGCCAATTCTTCTGCTGCTTACCGCGCGAAGCCTCACCGACACAGAAGGCCGCAACCGCGCAATTCAGGCGGCGGCGGCTGTCGAAATGATCCATGTGGCGTCGCTCTATCATGACGACGTCATGGACCGGGCCGAACTTCGGCGTGGAGCGGAAAGCGTGAACCGTCGCTGGTCTTCACCCATCGCCAGCTTCGCCGGAACATTCATTCTGGCCCGTGCAATAAACCTGTTGGATTCCATCAGCCCCAAGGCCTCGGAGCTGGCCGGCAAACACTGTGCTGCGCTGTGTCTGGGGCAGTTGCGCGAAGCAGAAAACGCCTACAACGCCGATTGGACCATTGAAGAGCATCTTGAAATGCTCGAGGGCAAGACGGCCGAACTGTTTGTTCTCGCCGCATCGCTGGGGGCGATGTTGGCGGACGTAAGTGATCAGGATCGAGACGCACTGATCACCTATTCAAAGTGCCTCGGCCTTGCATTTCAGCTGCGCGACGATGTTCTGGATTACATTGCAAGCAGCGTGGAGCTTGGAAAAGGGTCCGCCTCTGATCTGCGCGAAGGGGCCTATACGATGCCGGTGCTCCTGTGCCTGGGTCAGAACGGTCAGGCCGCCGATGAATTGCGGGCCAGGTTGAGGTTGGCTGAAATGCAGGATGCAGACGTTTCGCGTGCTGTGGAAATCATTCGCAATTCGGGTGCGGTTGAAGCCACGGAACAGCTGGCGCGGGACAAATCCGAGGCAGCCGTCACGGTCATCTCGGGGCTTGACGATCATGTGCTGCGCGCCTCGCTGGCAAACCTCGCCCGGCTTTCGGTCGAAAGGAGGGCCTGACATGGACGGTTACGGCCCTTTTGCCGAGGATCTGCCGCTTGCGACACCTGCCGAGGCCGCGGCCGAGACATGGGACGCCGTCATTGTCGGTGCGGGGCCCGGCGGCAGCGCTGCCGCCATCGAGCTGACGCGGAGAGGTCGAAAGGTCATTCTGATCGACCGTGAGGATTTCCCTCGGGACAAAAGCTGTGGAGACGGGATCACCCGGTCCGGTATCTCTCAGTTGAAACGCCTCGGCATTCTGCCTGCGCTTACAGATCAACAGGAGGTCGAAGGTGTGCGTGTCCATATGCGCAACAGGGGTCACCGGGATTTTCGATACGAGGGCGAAGACGACTATGGGCTGGTTGTACCCCGTTTGATACTGGATGACTGTCTTTTGCGTCAGGCCCGCGCGGAAGGAGCGGCTTTCTTGCCGAAATGCCGCGCCGACGATCTGGTAACGGATGAAAGCGGGACTGTCACAGGTGTCACCGCTCGGATGCAGGATGGCACGACGGTGGTTCTGACCGGGTACATGGTCATCGCCGCAGACGGGGCCGCGTCTCGATTGGCGAAAGCAGCGGGATTGCGGGAAACACCGGAACAAGGCTATGGCACCGCGCTTCGCGGTTATGTCGATGGCTGCGGAGACACTCCGCCACTGCTGGAAATAATGCTGCCGTTGACTGATGTTACGGACCGGTATTTGTTGCCGTCCTATGGCTGGGCGTTCCCAACGGGGAAGGGAACTGCAAATGTCGGTGTCGGGCTGTTTTGCAGGGCGTTTGATGCCAATGTCAGGACATTGTTCGATCAATTTCTGGACGTGCTCCGCAAGGATTATCCGGAATATTCGGGCATTCAGTTGTCCGGCACGACCTTGGGGGCACCGCTGAGATTCGATTTCGCACCGGAACGCGCCGCCCATTCGGGTCTGTTGCTGGTTGGGGACGCCGCCGGTCTTATCAGCCCGTTTACAGGCGAAGGAATCAGCTTTGCGCTGGAATCCGGTGCGCTTGCGGCGCAAACCACTGATCGATGTCTCCGCACCGGGGCAGGCCCTTGGGTGGCGGCAGACGACTACGCGCTTTTGTTGGGGGATCGCTTTGCCGGGTACTTCACGCTCGGGAACCGCGCAAGCCGCCGATACGAGTTCATCTGGCGCGTGTTGGACGATACGTTCGAAAGCGAAAAGCCGGTCCACAACATGCTGCGCCGCGCCGTTTTGGTGCCTGAAGGCACTGGCGGTGATGTGGAAAGCGCCATGTTGGACGATGTGTCGCCCCTTGTGCGCGTGCCCGAGATGCCGCTTGGGGACGACCTGCGCGATGTGGGCGCACGCCTCAATCACATCGTACGCACCGATTGGCCGTTTCTGACGCGCATGTTCTTCGCGGGCAAGCGGGCTGACATGGTTGCGTTTCGACCTTCGCTGTTGCTTTTGCTGACGTCCTATCTGGGTGATGTTGAGGCAAAACGACGTCGTGCCGCGGCCACGGCGCTGGAGCTTGCGTATCTGGGGTTTCTTGCCCAAAGCGGCATTCGAGGGATCGAGGCTGCGGCCGCAACAGCCGACGCCACGGCCAACTGGGGCGACAAGCTTGGGATACTCACAGGTGATTACCTTTTGGCGAAGGCGCATGAAGTCGGCGCACGGGACTGCCCGGATCTGGTGCCATCAATCCTGAGCGCCATGGCCTCGGCCTGTGAAGGCCGAGTGTCCGAGCTTCGGACTGCATGGCAACCGGATATGGCTGTCGAAAAGCGCATCGCGCAGATGCGGCAATGCATGGCTGCATTCTTCCGACTGCCTTGCGAACTCGGTGCGATGCTTGCCGAACAAAACGATCTGTCAGGTGCCCTTCGCGACTATGGCGAGAATCTTGGCCTGGCTTACCTGCTGAACGAGGATGAACTTGCCCTGGACCGCCCCCCGGGCAGCACCCCATTTGCGTCAGACCTCTCGAGCGGCCTGTTCAGCGTGCCTGTTCTCGAGGCAGCCCAGCGGCAAACGGGGGGCGCGGCAGTCCGTGCTTTCCTCAGTCACCGCGACCCTGCGCGGTTTTTGGCAGAGCTTTCTCCGGCCACGCGCCATATCAAGAGGCGGAAATTGCCTGAAGAATACCGCGATCAGGCAATAGCGGCGCTAAGCCCCTTGCCACGGGGCGGCGTGGCAAAATCGCTTTCGGCGCTTGCAGGTTACGCGGTAAGTCGACAGGTCCCAAAACGCCGCGTGCTGTAAAGGTGTGATCCAGGTTCCGAGGTGTCCCGCTGCCGGTCAAAAGCGCAGTGATCCACGTTGCCTTGCCCCATGCGCCGGAGCTTCATTCAGGGGCAGGGGGTATGTGTGGACAGCTCATGCTTCGGACGGAGGGTTCAGGTTCCAATCCGCTGCCATGAGTATGCCGCCTAGGGCGATTTCCACCCGTGGTTCAATTTGGTTCGATAATGTCGACACAGCGCCTCGTGGATGACTGCCTCTTCCGCGGCGGTTCCCCAGTGAAGGATCCGGTTGATGGACATATGAGCGAGGCTTCCCAGAACGTCGGCCAAGCTGTTTCCCAACCGGCCATCCTGTTCTTCTCGCTGAAGGAGTCCAATATCCGGATAAAGCCTGGCCGCACGTGCGTTCCAGCGCGATGGCCGCGAATGAATGCCTTTGCCTACACCGAGTTCACTCAGAACAACGCATGCACTTTTCCATTCCTTTCCAGTAGCACGACGCGCAATCCGGCGCGACGCCGGGCCGCCCCCGTAGTTTTGTGAACAGCGCTCGGAGATCGCCAGCCGAACACCTGTGGGCAGTTCCAAATCTTCGAACAGGGCATCGATACTGGCGGCTGACGCCATCCAACGTCTGGATCGGCCGATCTTCGGATCGTCGAGCACGTTAAGCGCAGCGATCGAGTCGGCGCCGAATATCCTCTCGCAGGCGCCGAGCCCAAGTTCTCCGCCGTAGCGCGCCGTTTCAGGCAGGTATTCGTCAACAAGAAACCTGTCCACCAATCCACCGGCCGTTTTCTGCAAGTGAACAAGCACCCGGTTCTTCAGAACTCTGTCCTGATCGTTTGAAAACTTGATGCGGAGGCGCAGTTCAAGCTCCGGGTCTGCATATCTTACGAAGAACCAGTTCTCGATCAGGGTGCGTTTCTGCCAAAGCGTCAACCTGTTCGATTGCAGTTTCAGGAACTGTTCCAGCTTTATGGCATCCCCGAAAAGCCGCAGATACAACCATGATCCGGCCTCATCAGTGCCGTGCCCCAGCGGTTGCCATGCGGTCGGGTTGGCATCGTAATCGACAAAGGACGTATAAACGGGCTTTGCTGGGGCATAAACCAGTTCAGAGGCCAATCGACCATGCGGCGAGTCGATCCACCAATCCTCGGGCGCCGGAAGGTACTCGCAGATCGAAAGCGGCCCTTTTTTCAACGTCTTGATCAGGTTGGCAGTGGAAAAGGGGTTGTCCAGATCCCATGGCGTGGCCATGTCGCTGGCCTCATCCGTAGGGGCCACATATCGCGGCAATTCCAGTTTTTGTCGGTTTGCTTCCAGCCAGAATTCCGCTTTGCCTGATCTAATCACCTCTGTCGGGATACAAAGCCGCCACCGTTGCGGCGCAAGGACCACATTTCCAGCACAGACCCTGGGCAGCCGGTTCCGATTGCTTTGCGATTGCCACGACCAGATCACAGACGGTTGCCGCATGTGCGTGGCGATGTCGATGAGCAGAAGATAGACAGCCGGCGCCCCGGGAGGGCTTTGGTGGGCAGCATGCAGCTGTGGAATGACCTCGACGCCTTGGCTGCCCCAGAACAGCCGGAACCGACTGCCATCGTGACGAATCCACAGATCGTGAAGCGGAATCCTCTGTTCGGACGGCAACCCGCTGTCGCCGAGGATCTCGATGACATACCGGGAAAGGCTGGCGCGTCTGAGGATGTTTGATGACCGGGGGTCCGTGGCGCACAGGATGTCTGCTTCGACAATTGTCGAATCCTCTTCACGCTTGGGGCTGTGTTGCATCAACGCGTCTGCGATCAACTGATTTCGCCTTGAGAAACGGCCGAAAATCGCCTTGGGCCCGCCCGGAAAAATTCCTTCGGGATAGGCCGTCCAGACGGGGTTGTGCCCGGAGCTGCGTCCTACCTTGCTCAGAAGAACGCCGTCCTGGATGGCGAAAGGGGCCTGATCCGTGTTGCGGGCATGCAGGATCTCGATATCCTGCGCGCAAAGCACCCACTTGCGCGCGTCCCAATCGGGTTCCAGAGGAAATTCCTGAAGGTTTTGCCTGGGGGCGTCACTTGACGACTCCGTACCTGTAACGAAATCCATTCGCAGCGGCATGCCGAGATATGCAAGCCCGCTTTCGGCATCCACGGCCTGACCCAGCAATACGGCGCGGTCACCGTAACGGTCAAGGAAACGCCGTTCAAATTCCAGAAAACGGTTTGGCTTTGGCACGCGAAAGCCGATCTTTTCCAAAATGTTCCATGCGTCGGTCAGTGCCTGCACCGCGCGCAGTGGAGTTTCCAACGTGCCGACGCAATGCGCATCGACATGCAGAAAATCACCTCTCCAACCCGGGGCGAAAGAGTCAGCTGTTCGCCCCAGTTGCTTTAACGCGATCATCGAAGGGATTTCACGCGCGGCATCAAGAGCATGCCCGAGCGCCGCCAAGCCTCTCTTTTGACGGGCGGTCATATCTCTTTCCAGCCGCTTCAGGGTTCTGGCGGTTGCGTCATGCCCCAGAAGTATTGGGTCTTTCTGTGGAATCAGAGCCTCGGACCGACAGAGATCCGAGATTGTCACGGCAGATTTGAAAGGGCGGTCTTTGAGGGCCGTTTCCAGATCGGAAATCGGGACGGAATCGACATCAAAGATGAACTCTGCCAGATCGGAATCCGCCGCTGCAATGATCTGTTCGTGGTTCCAGGGCCCGTCGAGATCACCGTTGGTTATCCAGTGCAGAACGTCCTGTTCCCACCAGGCCGATGGATTGCATCGCACCCTCGTGCTTTGCGTTTCGGCGAGTCCGGCGGCAATATGAGACAAAAACCCACAGTCCAGATCCATATCCAGATGGTGGTCTGCCACGGTGACGATGTCCTTGCCTGCAACAGGTATTGCCGTGCCCACTGCCGCGAATGCGCCGAACGGCGTCGGGCGAAAACACATTCTGTAAACAAACCGATACAATGTGCCGAGGACTGTGGGGGAGAGGTCTTCGCCTTTCTCGAGTTCCCGCATGACCTTCGAAAAGAAACCGGGTCGTGCAATGAACAGCGACAAGGCAAAGGCCGGATCGCGAATTAAATCTGAAGCACGCTTTTCCAGATCCTTTTTTCGGGTGCTTTTTGTGACTCCACCAAGATCGTGCTGCGGTGAACGCGTACAAACACGAATTCCGAGGAACGGACGAGAGCTGTGCGGTTCCGTATGGGACGGGCAGTGGACATTCTGTTCAACATCCAGCCCCATGAACTTCAGATATCCGAGGTAACCCGCGTCCCGTAGGGCAATCAGTGCCAACAAAACGCCGCTCGACCCGGTCAAAAGATCTGTCGATTGAAACGTCTTCCAGCCTGCGCCGATCGCGGGGAGCCCGTCCGGGCTCAATTCCCGTTCAACGAGGGACAAAAGCCGTTCGGCGTGCTTTTCGATCAGAGGATCGACGTCTGCTTTGGGAAAAAGCGATCGAATGGCAAGGGCCATCACGACAATTCCGGCATCGCCATGGCAAAGCCCGCCATCATTGATACCCGTCTCACGAAAAGGTCTGTCGACGCAGGATACCAGAACCCGCGATGCGACATCGCGTATTTCGTCCTCCATCCCCACCAGCCTCGCCGCCGCGAGCGCGGTGTATATGATGCCAAGGTCGCCATAACACCATGCAAGACGTGACGGTACCTCCCAGGCATGACTGAGCGCTGACATGCAGGGAAAGCAGGATGACAGGCCGCTGTCTGAAAATGCGCCCCGGTGCGAAAGGAGAAACAGGACCGCGTCTTTGAGGTCTTCGATGTGTCGCGGCGTGAACGCGTGCCGCCGACCCAGGCGGGCCAGAGCCAGAACGGCGCCGGGAGAACCATGCGCCAGCCCCATGTTGACGAGGTGCCGCGTTGTTTTCCGGGGGCCGGTCTCGTCTTCCGGAGAGGAAAAAGGTTCTGTCCACGCAAGCCCCCGTTCTGTGCGTGCCGAGTGCCTCCAAAGCTCCGCCGCCAAACGCAGGCACAGCGACTTTCCCCCAAGACGGGCCGTCCGGGATTTCGGTTCGCACAGAAATACGGATATACCCGCAAGACCGGACACGTGATCGAAGTGCCCCATCCAGGGGGCTTCGAGAAGGCGTTGCGCAACCGAACGCAGGGCACGGTCAAGCGCCAGTTGCGCTTCGGGATCGTGTGGATTGGCGTCCAGAGCATGACAGGCCAGCAACCCAAGGCCGGCGCGGCCATCGAACAGAGAAACAGGGGCTCCGCGCAGGTCTCGGTCGCAAGCCCAGATGGTCGCAAGGCGACCTGACGCGGCGGATCGCACGCGATCATCCTTCAGAAACTTGTCTGCCGCCAGCAATGCCAGCGCCTCTCCGGCGACGGCGCTTCCCAGTCCGATTGCATCAGTTCTGATCGGGGCCGCAGCAATCGACCCTGCAATGGACTGTATTGCCGCATCAATCCGCGTTGTCGAAATAGACATGGAACAAAACAATTTTCCCCGCCAAACGGGATTTGTCATTCAGCAGGCGTTTGGATGGCACCCTTTGCTGCTGGCACGGATGCTGCACCAATTCTTGCAGCAATTCTTGGCCCAACTGAACGTGCGGCGCGTCGGAGCGCCGACGCTGCCGGCGTCAACGAAGCCGAAGGCAGGACCGGTGGACGTGGGATTGAAATCAGAAGAATGATTACCCAGCTCGCCCAGGGATTCGATGGATGTCAAAAGCGCGTCCACGCGATGTTCGACGGTTTCCAGCCTGTCTTCCGGGCCTGGTTCCATGACGCGCATCAACTGGTCGAGGCGCTGCTCGATCGCGGTCAGCCTGTCATCGACAGACCGGCATTCCGGATCTGTCTTTTCGCTTTCGGTATAATCGTGTTCTTTGCGATTGTCGTTTTCGTCAGCACTCATTTCTCTCTCCGGAATCTGAGGTGGTCGAATAGTCGACTTGAGACCGCCTGTGGAAAAACGTGTCGTTCAAATATCAACTCCGATGGAATCGGAGCGTCTTTGTAATGAGAGATTTCAATAATATACGAAAATGACCGTTTTGTCATGGAGCCGTCAGAACAGCGCGCGGATACCTTGATGGCATTGCCCGCGATGCATGAGCCGGTTTCAGGCAGGCGAACCGGCGCGGTCCGCCTTGCCGACGGTTCTGTGCGTCAGCCGTTGTCCGCTTCTTTCAGCCCCTCGATCTGCAAATCGAACCCGGCCTGAATATGGGCGGTAAAGGTTTCCAGTGCTTCTGTCACGTCTCCGGTTTCAATCGCGTCGACAAGCGCCTGATGATCACCCAGAGACTGTGAAATGTCGACATTTTCGATGGCGGAAAACAGGTGAAAGGCCATGGCCTTGCCCCAGATCATGTCGAACATGTCCAGTAGGAATTTGTTTCCCGCTTCAACCATGAAGGCGCGGTGAATGCGCCGATTGGCAATGAAATAATCGCGCGTCGTGGGGTTGGTCAGATTTTCCTCACGACGAATCAGCTCGCGCAAACCCTCCAGAACTGCGGGGTCTGCGTGGGCCGCAAGAATCCGGGCGGCCTGACCTTCGATTGCGGCGCGGGCCTGATACAGTTGCCGGACTTCGGCTTGATCCATGCGTGCCAGCCGGAAACCACCGCTTGCGGCGACTTCCAGAACCCCTTCGGTTTCCAGCCGCATTAGGGCTTCGCGAACCGGGGTTCGGCTGATGTTCAGTTCCGCTGCCAGCTTTTCCTGAACCAATCGATCTTCTGCAGAGATTTCGCGGCTCATTATGGCTTCGACCAACTGATCATAAACCTCGTCCGCCAGTCGTCTGCGCTGTGTTTTTATCTGTTTCAGAGCCACTCAGAGCCTCTCTTTCCGTGTTTTGTGAATTCTGTATTCAAAAAAGCATCTGGTGCCAAGGCGAATGGGCTTGCTATTGTCCGTGTACTGTATACAGTATACAGACGCAGTTTAACAGGGAGCTCTTCATGTGTGGAATCGCTGGAAGGATTCTTACCGCACCCGGGCAGGTCGGGGCGGACCTGGTAGACCTGATGGATGCGCAGGAACACCGTGGCGCAGACAGCACCGGGTTTGCAGTTTATGGGCCGCCACGAGACACCGGATATGTTTTACGAGGGATGGGATTTGACAAATCCCGGCAGGATGCTGACCTGAATGCGTTTGAGGCGGTGTTGAAGGATCACAGCTCTGGCTTTCTGTCCGATCCGAAGATCGTAACCGATGAGAACCGGCACTATTGCTTTCGCGCGGAAATCTCGGACCCGACTGATTTGCAGGCCTGGGTGCGGGATGCAGATGAGCTGACGGACCGGTTCGAAGTGCAGTCCTGCGGCCGTAGTCTTGAGATCATCAAGGATATCGGCGGGGCCGAAGCGGTTGCCGATAAGCATGGCGTGCGCGACATGATCGGCACCCATGGTCTTGGCCACGCGCGGCTTGCGACGGAAAGCTCGGTTCTGCCCAACGCTTCACACCCGTTCTGGGCGCGGCCATTTTCGGATGTGGCGATCGTGCATAACGGCCAGATCACCGACTATTTCACTTGGCGCGACAAGTTGAGCCGAAAGGGCTATCGCTTTCTTACCGAGAATGACAGCGAGTTGATTGCGGTCTGGGTCAGTGACCAGATGAAAGCGGGCCTGACGATGGAACAGGCGCTGAAAAAGTCGATTACCTCTATCGACGGGGTATTCACCTACATGATCGCAACGCCGGACGGGATTGGATTTGCCAAGGATCGGTTCGCGATGAAGCCGCTGGTGGTGGTCAATCGCAATGGGGATCTGGCCGCCGCGACCGAAGAACAGGCTGTTCGTCGCGTGATGGCCGAGGAATGCGACGTTATCAACTATGATGGCCCATCGCTGACCGGCATCTGGGGTGTCGGCAACCGGAGCCTGGCAGCATGAGCGAGGTAGCAAGACAGATGGATGAAATCGTCATCGAAGTCGGCAAGCGGCACATTCGTGAGGTGAACCGGGATATCATGGCAGCCTGCGCATCTGGACGGCCGATCCGGGTTGTCGATACGCTGTCGCGACACAATCTGGGCGTGGGCCTTCCGGATAATGTGGACATCACTTTCGAAGGTTCGGTGGGATACTATTGCGGTGGACTGAACACTGGCGCCAACATCTCCATCGAACGCAATTGCGGGTGGGCCGTGGGCGAAGGGATGGCCAAGGGTCACATCACTGTCGGTGGCTATGCGGGCATGTCCTGCGGGGCGGCGATGATTGGCGGCACCATTCATGTCAAAGGTGATGCCGGGCCGCGTGTCGGTGTTGCCATGAAGGGCGGCAACATCGTGGTCGAGGGCAAGATCGGATACCAATCCGGTTTCATGGCGCATGCGGGCCGCATCATTGCGCTGGGCGGTGCGGGTGAATCCTGTGCGGACGCGTTGTGGCAAGGCGAGGTTTGGGTCGCAGGCGAAGTCGACAGTCTGGGTGTGGACGTCTCGGTGATCGAACCCACTGCCGAAGAGGTGGCCGAGGTCGATGCGATCCTAGACCCTCTGGGGCTTGTCGACAGCTCTCGTAACTGGCGCAAAATGGTCTCTGGCCAGCGCCTTTGGTATTTTGAAAGCAGGGACGCAAGCGCATGGCTCATGATCTGAGTAAACCTTATGACTACCCGTTCGAAGTCGCGTCAGAGGAAGAAATACGGTTCCGCGACGCAGGCGCGGTCGATGGGCGACCGGCTGGTGTGCCTTCGTCTTATGATGAAGGGGGATCAACCCGCTGGACGCCCGAAGCGATATCGGAAGTTCACGCTTTGGCGCAGCTTGGGCGGTATCAGGTGCGTGGCTACAACACGTTCAACAAGCAGTTGCCGACATTCGACGATCTGACATTTGTCCCGGCGACGATGACCCGCCTGCCGCTGGAAGGATACCGCGAAAGCTGCGATACGACGACGGTTCTGGGCGGCGGGCGCGGATTGGTGGAACGGCCACTGGAACTGAAAATCCCGATCTATATCGCATCGATGTCTTTCGGCGCGCTCTCGGCCTCGGCCAAGGCGTCGCTTGGTTATGGTGCCTCGAAGGTGGGCACCATGACCTGCACCGGCGAAGGCGGCATGCTGGAAGAGGAGCGCGAAGCCTCCCAACGCCTGCTCTACCAGATGTCGCCCGCCCGCTATGGGGTCGATCTGGATCACCTGCGCCGCGCCGATGCGCTTGAACTGGTGGTCGGGCAGGGGGCCAAACCGGGCACCGGCGGTCTGTTGCTGGGTATGAAGGTCAGCCCGCGGGTCAGCGAAATGCGAACTTTGCCCGAAGGGGTCGATCAGCGATCCACTATCCGGCATCCTGATTTCCTTGGGGCTGACGATCTGGCCGTCAAAATCGAGGAATTGCGCATCGCCACGAACTATCAGGTGCCGATCTTCATCAAGATGGGGGCCACGCGGCCGCGGTTCGACGTGGCCGTGGCTGCAAAGGCGGGCGCGGATGTGGTCGTGGTGGACGGGGCCGAGGGCGGCACCGGTGCGTCACCCGAGTTGCTGCTGAATCACACGGGCATACCGACCATGAGTGCCATACGCGCGGCACGCGAAGCGTTGGATGAGTGCGGGATGAGCGGCAAGGTCTCGCTTGTCGCCGCGGGGGGTATTCGATCAGGTGTGGACGCGGCCAAGTGTCTGGCGCTTGGGGCGGATGCTGTCATGATCGGGAATGCCGCGATGGTCGCGCTGGGATGCAATACTCCCAGATATCTGGACGATTACCAGGCGCTGGGAACATCGCCGGGGGCGTGTCATCACTGCCATACGGGCCGTTGCCCGGTTGGGATCGCAACGCAGGATCCTGACCTTGAGGCGCGAATGAACCCGCATGCAGGTGCAGAGCGCGTCGCGCGGTATCTGACCGCGATGACAATGGAGATCACGGCGCTTGCCAAGGCCTGCGGCAAATCTTCGGTGCACAATCTGGAAACCGAAGATCTGCGCGCGCTCAGCTTTCAGGCCTCGGCCTTTACCGGCGTCAAGATGGCGGGCATCGACCGGGCCTTCGACTGGTGAGGATCGCGCTTCTTGAGTTGACCCTTCATCCATTGCCGCTGCTTGAGGGGCTGCCGCGTACGGCCCAGCAGATCCGCGCATGGCTTGAACCACATCTGCCCGAAGCCCGATTTTCCACGGTGGATGTGGTCGACGGCGAGGCATTGCCTCAGCTCGGGGATTTTGATGGGGTTGTCGTCGGAGGGTCCGAATTCGGCGTCTATGATGACACGGAGTGGATGCGGCCCCTTCGCGATTTCCTGGAGTTGTGCCGGGACCATGCCAAGCCGGTCTTTGGCATCTGCTTTGGTCATCAGATCATGGCGGATGTCTATGGCGGCAAAGCCGAGAAGGCCGAGATCGGCAATGTCGTCGGCGCGCGAGGCTTTGACTATGGCGGGAGCAGCGTTGATGCCTTTGTCTGGCATCAGGATCAGGTCACGCAGGTTCCGCCTTCGGCGCGGGTGACAGGGTCGGCGGATCACTGCCCGGTAGGGGCCTTGGATTATGATTTCCCGGCCCGTTCCGTGCAATTCCACCCCGAATACCGGGCAAGCCATCTGCGTGAATTGTTCGTGCGCGGGCGCGACGTGTTCCTTGCACCGCAAGAGGCGGATGAGGGGCTGGCCTCGATTGAAATGGCACATGTGCCGAAGGATCTGGCCGCCGCGCAGACGGTTGACTTGTTTCGCAAGGCCTGCGGTCGGCCGTAAGACCTGAAAACCCGCTTGATCCTGATCAATTCCGGCTTTGAAACGCTGTGTATACTGTATCCATAACATGGTGGAGGAGGCCGTGAGATGTCGGGATACACAGATTTCTTTCAGAAAATAGCACGGATTGTCAGTACACCTCGGGATGAAAACCTGAGTGACCGAGAGCTTTCGGACCTCGGCTTGTCCCGCGCGGATCTGGCCATGTTGCGATCGGGTGCACCACAGGCACGAGAGCGTATACTCGCCATGGCCGGACAATTCGGACTGACCGAGGCAGACCTGAACGCGCACCCCGAGCTGGGATTGGAACTGGCGGAAAAATGCGGGCACTGCCTTCAGGCCGAAACCTGCCGTGACGCAATTCGGGCGGGCGCGCGTCTTCCCCAGGGCAAATGCCCGAATGCTGGAATTTATCGCGCCCTCCTGGATGGTTAGCGTCCGCTGGGGCTTTCCTTCGGGCTCAGCTTTCTGCGGCCGCTGATCTTGAACCGGTCCGCGGTTCCAAAATCCTTCAGCCCAACGCCTGCTGCAAATTCTGCAAACACCGGGGCGTGTTTGAACAAATGGCCAGAGCATCCGCCCGCGAACAGCACGTTTTCATGCTCAGGGTGCCAGTCGACAATGAAATGTGTATCCGGGGTCAGAATGATCTGGTTGAACTTGGAATCCACAACACGTTGCCCCTCCAAACCCGGAAGCCGGTGGCGGATATAGCTGCGTGTGCGGCCCAGCGTTTCCTGGCGGATCAGCCGTTCATCATTGTCCAGATCGATCTTGTCCGGGATGACGACCGCCGCCTTCACGCCGGATCCTTCGGACGAGGGCAGACCAAATGACCCTTGCCCGTGATCGATCCAACAGGGCATCCGGCTCATGTCGAAATCCTCCGACCCGTCGGGTGTCGAAGTGTAGAGGACATTGACGCCAACCACGGTCGAGATCAGCTTTATCGTTCTGGGAAACATGTCGGCCATCCATGGGCCGGTCGCCATGATGATCAGATCAGCCTCGAGCGGTTTGCCGTCAAGCATCGGACGTTCCGATCCATCCGTGGTGACGCGACCACGTTGTACTTTGCCTCCTGCCTTTCGGAACAGATCCAAACCGGTCAGAACGCATCGATGCGCCATCAGCATTCCGGCTTCGGGTTCGAACAGCGCATATTCGATGTCGGTGACCTTGAACTGAGGGAACCGCGATTCGATATCCGACCGACCGAATTTGTAATAGGGCACCCCGACCCGGTCGAAAGTTTGTGCGGTTGCGTCTTCCCAGTCGCAATGTCCCGCCGTCGCCAGAATCAAGGCGCCGCATTCATACATCAGGTTCTGGCCGCTTTCGGCTTGCAGCTCCAGCCAGCGCAGGCGGCTTTCGCGCGCCCAGCGTGTATAGAACTCGTCCCGCCCGGATATGGCGCGAATCACTCGGTTGTAATCTGTTGAAGATGCACGGGAATGTCCCGGCTCCCACCTGTCGATCAATGTCACGGCCTCGCCGCGCCGTTGCAGTGTAAGCGCTGTCATGACGCCGACTATGCCGCCTCCGACAACGATGACCGAGCTTTTGGACATGGCGCAGATTTTCCTTGTTTCCTGACTGGCTTTGTGAATACTGTATACAGAATACAGCAATTATAAAGCTAAAAACAGGGAGCACGCGCAAATGAGTTCGGGGTTTGATCTGCCCGAGGGCACACATACCGTCATTCTTGGTGTCGGGGATCTCAACGGCATCATGCGTGGCAAGCGCATTCCGGCCAGCCATTGGGATCATGTCTGCAAAAGCGGCAATGCTCTGTCGATTGCGCTGCTGGCGATCGATATGACCTGCGACGTCTGGGATACGCCTTACGTCAATTTCGACAACGGCTATCCCGACATGCATGTCTTTCCGATGACAAAGCCTGTCGCTGTCCCGTGGGAACCGGGCGTGGCCGTCTGTTTTGGCCGTGCTGAGGGCATGGATCACAAACCGGTGCCGATCGATCCGCGTCAAGCTTTGTTGCGGCAGGTGGACCGGGCCCGCGACATGGGGTTCGAGGTGAATGTCGGCACGGAACTGGAATTCTATCTGCTGGACCCGGAAACCGGCCAGCCGCGCGACACGGGCATCCAGGTCTATGGCCTGGGCCGCGCCGCCCGGATGGAACACATCGTTGGCCCGATCCGTCAGCAGATCAACGAATGTGGCATTCCCATCGAACAGTCGAACCCGGAATATGCGGCCGGCCAGATCGAGGTCAACATTCGCTATGGTGAAGCCTTGGCAGCTGCGGATCGTGTCGTTCTGTTCAAATCCCTGATCCGCCAGTTGGGGATCGCGCACGACTATCTGGCGACTTTCATGCCCAAGCCGTTTTTTGATCAATCGGGCAACGGGTTTCATACGCATTACTCGCTGTGGAAAGACGGCAAAAACGCCTTTGCCGACAACGGCAAGATCAACGACACCGGAAAATCCTTCATCGCAGGCTTGCAAAAGCGCATGTGCGAGACGGCGATTTGCGGCAGCGGCACGGTCAACGGATATCGCCGTCGCCAGCCCTATACGTTCTGCCCGATCAACGCGAGCTGGGGCTATGACAACCGGACGGTTGGTATCCGTGTCATCGAAGGCTCGGACAGTGCCGTGCGGGTGGAAAAGCGCGATGCCGGTGCAGACGCCAACCCGTATCTGTTGCTTGCGGCCGAGATTGCCGCCGGGCTTGACGGGATCGAACAGGGGCTGTCCCCTTCGGAGCCGACGACAGGCAACGGGTACGAGGAAGGGATCGGAGACCCAATTCCAACCGATTTGCCAACCGCCATCGATCTGGCGCGCGGATCGGAATGGCTGCGCGATGTCATGGGCGAAATGCAGTGGGAACTGGTCCTGCAACAGGCCGAGCGAGAGCTGGAATTCTTCAATCAACAGGTCACACAGGTCGAGCTGGACCGCTACCTGAGGGCGTTCTGATGCACTTGGGCAAGGTCGCTGGAACTGTCACGGCAACTGCCAAGGATGCCAGGCTGGTCGGAGCAAAGCTGCTGGTGACGGATCTGGTCGACAGCAAGGGCAGCCTGATCGATCCCGCGCGGGTTGCGGTCGATACCTGCGGCGCTGGGGTCGGGGATACGGTGCTGGTTGTCAGCGGGTCTGCCGCCCGCATGGCGGCCGGGCTGTCCACGGCCCCCGTGGACATGGCCATCATCGCGGTGATCGACCGCGTCTCGACGACCTGAATCACACTACGCGAAACATCTATTTTTGGAGGAACAGAAAATGGCGAAACCAGTGGCGGGGCAGATGGCCCTGGGCATGATCGAAACACGCGGCCTGGTCGGCGCGATTGAAGCCGCGGATGCGATGGTCAAGGCAGCCAACGTTGCCATCGTGGGTCAGACCAAAGCTGGCGGCGGGCTGGTGACGACCCTTGTCCGCGGCGAGGTCGGCGCGGTCAAAGCCGCCACCGATGCAGGCGCGACAGCGGCCAACAAGGTGGGCGAGGTGGTCTCGGTTCACGTGATCGCGCGGCCGCATGACGAGCTTGAGGCAATCATCGACGGGCTGGGTGCCGGGTCGTCGGCCTGATCAACCCCTTTGAGGAGGTACCATGTCAGCCGGTTTCGAGGATTTCACGCGCGCGGTGACACGTGGCGCGACACGGGATGCACCCGTTGCCCAAAGGTTTGAGCGCATTGCTGTATTGGGTGGCGGCCCGGATGCCCGTCTTCTGGCAGCGCTGTGTCTGGCCGAAGGGGCTGAGGTTACGCTGTTTTCGGCCTATGGGGCGGAACTGTCATTGCTTGCCCAATCCTCGGGCATCAGCATTCGCGGCGAAGGGCCTGTGGGCACGTATCAGGTGGATCGCGACGGGCCTTCGATCCGCACCACGGCAGAGTTGGATGCAGCAGTGCGGGACGCACAGGCGATCTTTCTGACCGGGCCGATCCACAAACAGCGCACCTATGCGATGGTGCTGGCCGATCATCTGCACGATGGGCAGGTTCTTGTTTTGGCGCCCGGTCGCTCTTTGGGCGCGGTCGAAGCGGTCTGGATGCTGCGAATAGGCGGCTGCATTGCCGACGTTACTCTGGTCGAGGCGCAGGGCCTGCCATACTGGTATCAGGCCGAAGGTGCGGGCCTGACCCTGACGCAGGCGGCACCGATGGCTGCTGCGACATTGCCCCGAGGCCGCGCGGACGTTCTTGAAGCGCTGCAACCCTATCTTTCGAATATCCAGCCGCTGGATTCGGTTCTGGCCTCAGGCTTTGCCGATCTTTCCGCAGCGGTCGAGATTCCGGCGTTGATCCTTAGTGGCGCGGGGCTGGGGTCCGGTGGACCAGAGGTGCCGATGGGCGGGGTGCCGCTGGAAGGCAACCGGACATTCTCTGCGCTCATAGGGCCGGAACAGCATGAGGTGATCCACCGGTTGGCTGGCGAAAGGCGGCAGGTCGCAAAGGCCTTTGGCGTTCGAAACCTGCCCGAGACCGATGACTGGATCGCGACCTATGCCGGCGCCGAGCGGGGGGCGGGCGCGCGTCCGGTCCCGGATCGGCAGGCCGCGCGCCAATTGATGCGCGACGGCGTCTTGGGATCACTGGTGCCCCTTGTTTCCGCCGCAAAGCTTGCAGGTTTGACTGCGCCTCTGACGGAAAGCCTGATCTGCATGACAGATCGCATCCTGGGTGCTGACGTGGCCGCATCCGGGCGCAGGCTGGAAACCATCGGAATTTCCGCAGGCGATGTCGATCAGGCCCGCCGTATCTTTGACACCATTGCCACCGGAGCCTCGTGATGGACGCTGATCTGAAATCCATCGCCGCCGCACGGCGCGCTGCTGAAACGGCTTTCGAAGCCTATCGCGCCTTTCTCGGCACCGACCCGGCACAGGTGGATGCCATCGTCGAAGCCATGGCTCGGGCGATCGAACCTGAAGCCGAACGGTTGGGGCAATTGGCGGTCGAGGAAACCGGGTACGGCAACGTAGCAGACAAGCGGGTCAAGAATCTGTTCAACGCCTTGTCGGTCGCCGATTACCTGCGGGACGTCACGACGCTGGGCCTGTTGTGGCGGGACGATGCGACAAAGATCGCGGCCTTCGGAGAGCCGATGGGTGTGGTCGCGGCGCTTATCCCGGTGACAAATCCGACATCCACGATCATCTACAAGGTTCTGTCTGCGGTGAAGGCGGGAAATGCCGTTGTCTGTGCCCCGCATCCGCGCGGCGTGGAATGCGGGAAGGAGACCGTCCGCATCATGGCGCGCGTTGCCGAACAGATGGGCGCGCCCAACGGGTTGATACAATGCCTGGACGCCGTGACCATTCAGGGCACCGCCGAATTGATGAAGCATCGCCGCACGTCGGTTGTCATGGCGACAGGTGGCCCTGCCATGGTCAAGGCCGCCTATTCCAGCGGCAAACCGACGCTTGCAGTCGGGGCGGGGAACGTGCCGTGTTACGTGCACAAGTCCAAGGCGCGCGATCTGTCCGAAGTTGCCGAGATGATCGTGACGTCAAAAAGCTTCGACTATGGCACGGCCTGTGTCAGTGAGCAGGCCGTGGTCGCCGATCCTGAAATTGCACGCGATCTGCGCCATGAACTGAAACTCAAAGGCGCATATTTCTGCACCCCGGCCGAGGCTGATCGGCTGGCGCGGGTCATCTTCAAGGGTGTTCGGGCAATGGATCCCGAACGCGTCGGCCAAAGCCCTCAGGCGCTGGCCGATGCTGCGGGGTTCTCGATTCCGCCGCGCACGCGCTGTGTGGTGTCGGAAGAAACCGAAGTGGGGTGGCAACGCCCGCTTTCGGCTGAAAAGCTGAACCCGGTGCTGGCCTTTTACGAGGCGAAGTCCACCGATCACGGCATCGAACTGGCGCAATCCATTGCCAAATTCGAAGGTTGGGGACATTCCTCGGTCATCCATTCCGATGATCCCGAGGTGGTCGCTCGGTTTTCCACCGTGCCCACGGGGCGGGTCCTGGTGAATACGCCGGGGATCATGGGCGGCATGGGGTATTCCACCGACCTTGAACCATCCTTCATGCTGGGTACCGGTACGTGGTCGGGGTCGATCACCTCGGACAATGTCACCGCCCTGCATCTCATCAACATCAAGCGGGTCGCGTATGAAAGCAGACCCTGGCGCGACATTTACGAGGAGTATGGCGCATGAGCGAGATCACGATCCGGGCGCTGATGCAGATCGACAACCTGCAACCGAAATTCGCCGCCTACAACGGCGCGACGGTGCAAGGGTCAGTGCCTTTGTCCGGTGACACCGTGCTGATCGGAGAGTTCGCGCCGGGCAATGGCGTGTTCTCGCTGATCGACCGGGCGCTCAAGGCGTCTTCGGTCGAAGCGACGACGCAGATGGTCGAGCGCGAATTCGGCTTCTTCATCCTCCGCTCACCTTCAAACGCCGAAGTATCCGCTGCACGGGACGCGATGCTGGCCGAACTTGGGGCTTCCATGACAGACCGGTTGAAGCCTGCCATCAGTTCCACGCAAATCATCACAAGTGTCGAACCCTATCAGGCGCAGCTTTTGAACAAATGGCGCAAGGGCGCGTTGATCGTGCCGGGGCAGACGTTGGGGATCGTGGAATGTGCGCCGGCCGCCTATATCTCGATTGCCGCGAACGAGGCCGAAAAGGCCGCCGAGATTGACATCGTCGAGGTGCGTGCGGTGGGGCGGTTTGGTCGCTTGTTCATCTCGGGGTCTGAAAATTCGGTCAAAACCGCCGTCGAGGCCGCGACGCGTGCAATCGAGGCGGTGGACGGACAGGACGGCTGATGGCGACCCCTCGCGTCATAGGCTCGGATGCGGTCGAGGATGCGCGCCGCCGGGGCAGGATCGTGTTCGAGGTTTTGCCGGGTGACATCGTGACGGCCCTTGCGCGCGAAACCGCAGAGCGTGTTGGTATCGCCTTGGTGGATGGCCCGCTGGAGCGACCGAAACCGCCGCGTACGGATGGTGCTGTTTCCATGCGCCGGGTGCTGTACCGCCGTTCACCCAAATGGGTTGCCCCTTCGCGTGTGCCGCGCAAAGCCCGCAGGCTGGGCAAACTTGCCTTGATCGGGGCAGGGGGTGTTGGCGGCAATGTCGCGCATCTGGCGGCGATGGCGGACATGGCGGATGAAATCGCGCTGATCGACATCACTCCGGGATTGGCGGCTTCGACTGCGCTGGATCTCAATCATACGTCCGGGATCACCGGTGCGCGGGCCCGATGTGTCGGTGGCGAAGCGATGGATCTGGTGGCCGGGGCGGATGTGGTCGTCGTCACGGCCGGACGAGCCCGCCGTCCGGGCATGACACGTGCCGATCTGATCGATGTGAATGCCCGCGTGATCCGTCAGTCAGCCGAAGCGATCCGGTCAGCCGCGCCAAATGCCATCGTGATCGTGGTGACCAACCCGCTGGACGAAATGACGGTCGAGATGCTGCGTGCAACAGGTTTCCCCCGCGAACAGGTTTTGGGTATGGCAGGAACTTTGGACAGCAGCCGGTTTCGCAACGCGCTGGCGATGGCCGCGGGTGTCACGCCTGCGGACGTCGAAGCCTTCACGCTTGGCAGCCATGGGGACGAAATGGCCCCGATCCCCAGCCGTGCCAGGATCAAAGGCCGTCCGCTGGATGTATTTCTGTCCCGCGAACAGATCGAAGCCTGTGTTCAGGATGCGATCACCGGGGGCGGTCAGGTGGTTGCGCTTCGGAAGTCAGGCTCTGCAACGATAGCTCCGGCTCATGCCTCGATCGAATTGATTGATCATATTCGGGGCGCGCGCGCGGGCCCGGTTCCGGTTTCGGTCATGCTGCACGGGGAATACGGCATCGACGGTGTCGTGCTGGGCGTGCCAGCTCATCTTGGTGCAGGCGGATTGGTTGAGGTCGAGGAGCTACGGCTGACCGCCGAAGAAAACGCGGCATTGCAAAACGCGGCCGAAGCGATCCGGGTGAGGCTGGGCCTGTGACCCTGCGTTTTTGGAAATCCGGCGGACGGTTTGAAGAGGTGGCCTCGTACTCTCGGGCCAAGCGCATCGGCCCCTTTGTCTGGGTTGCCGGGACAACGGCCATCGAGCCGACGGGCCGCATCCACGCGCCCGGGGACGTTGGTGCGCAGACCTTTTACATCCTGTCTCGCATCGAGGGCGCACTGAAAGAGGTTGGCGCCGAACTGCGACATGTGGGGCGGGTGCGCGCCTATCTGACCGATCTGTCCCAAGCGGGCGCGTTCGCGCGGGCGCATGGCGACGTTTTCAAGGGGATCGATCCGGTTCTGACGGCTGTTCAGGCTGGGCTGACACAGCCGGGGCTGATGGTGGAAATCGACGTGGATGCCGTGATCCACGATGAAAACGGCGAAATCAACGGATTCTGAACATGAGTCTTCAAGAAAGGAATTGATCGAACCATGTTCTTGTGTACTGTATACAGAATACAAGAAGGCATAATGAGACACAGGGAGCTAATGTGATGATCAAAACAGCGCTGCTCAGCGGAACATGCATCGCGCTCATGGCCTCGGCGGCCGGAGCGGAAATCAAGGTAGGATTCATTGGGTCGCTTTCCTCGGACACCGGATTGTCGACGCTGCGCGGGGCCGAGATTGCGATTGAAGAGCTCAACGCAAATGGCGGCGTGATGGGCGAACAGATCACCCTGGTCTCGGCGGATACCGGACAGGACCCGACCGAGGGCATCCGGGCCTATGAATATCTTGCGGAAACGGAAGAGGTCGATTTCATCATCTCGGGCTCGATTGACGATGTGTCGCTGGGATGGCTGCCCCGCATGCAGGAATACCGGATTCCGACGCTGGACACCTGGACATCCTATATCGGCATCATCGACATGGTGGTCGAAGACCCTGAAAGCATGGCGCCCTATTTCATGAACATCGCCTCGGATGAGGCGCTGGCCACGTTGTACATCAACTTTGGCGCGGATGTTCTGAAGGAAAAGATGGGGTGGGATTCCGTCGTCATTCTGGCGGAAGATACGGCCTTTGGCGAGGCGATCACCGGCCTTGTCACCGAAGCGCTTGCACCGGTTGCGGGTATCGAGGTCAAGGACATCATCACTTATGACGTCGCCACCGTCGATTTCGCTCCGATCTTCAGCCGTGCGCAAGACACCGGGGCGGACTTCATCTATCAGGTCTCGTCGGTCAATTCGCAGGTTGTGTCATCGCAATACGTGAAACTCCAGGTGCCGATGGCGATGACGGGCGTGAACGTCGCTGCGCTGGGTATGGAATATTGGGAAGATACGGGCGGTGCCGGGGGCGGTATCTCGACCTTGTCGCCAATTCCTTCGGTTGGGTTTCGGCTTGATCCGGCCAGCCAGAAATTTGTCGATACCTATCAGGCGAAGTATGACAGCCGCCCGCTGCTGCCGCATTTCAACGGGTTCAATGCCTATCATGGGCTGAAACAGGCGATGGCCGCAGCCGAAGAGGCCGGCGGTTTCGACAATGTCGAAGGCTGGGCCGATGCGATGAAGAAACAGGATCTGGTTCTGGAACTGGATGGCCAGCTGTGGCTGCGTTACGCCTTCTGGGGCGATGACGAGGTAGAGCCCGTGACTGGCCGGACTTACCCGCACAATATCCGTTTTGATCTGTCCGAGCCGTTCGACGATGCCGCGCCGTCAATGGTCGTGGTCCAATGGTACGAGGACGGCACCGCCGCCGTTGTCTATCCCGAGAAATACGCGACGGGTGAATTCACCTTGCCAAGCTGGGTCAAACAGTAACCTGTCCGTTCGCTTAGCTTGAAATGGGTGCGCGGGGGCGCGCACCCGCAGCCAGGGATCCTTACATGTTGCAAATACTGATCCAGGGGCTTTTGCTCAGCGGTCTCTATGCGCTTATCGCAATGGGTTTCACGCTGATCTTCAGCATCGGTCGGGTCCTGAACCTGGCCTACGGTGCCTATCTGATGGTCGGCGGGTACATGTATTTCTGGGTGTCCCAGACGCTGGGAATGCCAAAGCTGATGGGCGTTGCGGTGGCCGTGGTTCTGGGCGTTCTGATGGGGGTTCTGAAATACCGCCTGATCGTCAAGACCCTGAAAGGGGATCACGTAGCCGTCGAGATATCGACTCTGATCCTGGCGGTCGTGATTCAGGCCGGGATCGTTCTTGTCTTTGGCGACAGCAGCAAGATCCTGCTGCCGATCGTGCCGGGCGTGATCAACGTGGCCGGAGCGTCCGTCACCCATAATATCCTGATTGCAACGCTGATCAGTTGGGCTGTTTTGCTGGGCCTGTATGCCTTTGTCCGCCTGACACATACAGGGCGGGCGATGCAGGCGGTGTCGATGGACGCCAAGGGGGCCGCGATTTCAGGGATCGACCCGGATCGGATCAACCTGATCACATGGGGTATCTCAGGGGCACTGGGTGCGCTGGGCGGCGTGTTTTTCGCCAGCTATACACAGCTTTCGCCGTCAATGTGGGTTGCGCCTTTGATCATCTCGGTGGCCGTCGTCATTGTGGGCGGCATCGGGTCGATCATCGGCACGCTGGTCGTTGCTCATATCGTCGGCTTTCTCGAAGTCATCGTTGTCGCCACCCTGGCGCCGGAACTGCGCGGTGTCTTCACCATGCTGCTGATCATCGGCGTGCTGGTGACGCGACCGCAGGGCCTGTTCGGCCGCGAGGAGTTGTAACATGGGTCTGCGCTGGTTTCACTTTGTCCTTTGGGGCGGCCTGATTGCGGGGATGCTGCTGCTGCCCCAGGTCGTTTCGAACGGGACGCTGCGCACGATGATCTTTGCCAACTATCTGGCCATCTTCGCCATCAGCTGGGATGTGCTGTCGGGCAGGACCGGGTATGTGAGTTTCGGGCATCCCTTCCTGATCGGTATCGGGGCCTATACGACTGCCATCCTGACCAAACGGTTTGACGTGCCGGTCGAAATCTCAATCCCTGTGGCCGTGTTGGTTACAATGATCGCAGGCCTGATTGTGTTGTTGCCCGCTCTGCGCATTCGCGGCAGCTACTTCGCGCTGGTCACGCTGGCTTTCATGGAACTGCTCTATCAGCTGGTTCAGGTGATCCGCCCGGATCTGACCGGCGGCACACGTGGGATGTCGGGAATTCAAACTCTGACACGCGGCGCTGCAAACGGCTACTACCTGTCCACGGCCTTGATGCTCGGCGTGGCGGTCAGCATGTGGCTGCTGATGAAAACCCGGCTGGGCACTGCACTGGCCGCCATCGGGATGAATGAAGAAAGCGTGCGCGGTTCGGGGCTCAGCACCACGCGGTTGAAGGCCTTTGCGTTTTTGACCAGCGCGTTCATCGCAGGTCTGGGTGGGGCGTTCTATGTCCATTACCTAGGCTCACTTGCGCCCCGCGCGCTGTTTGACATCAACTTTCTTTTCACCATCATCGTGGCGGCATTGCTGGGCGGAACATCGACCATTATCGGCCCCATGATCGGTGCGTTCTTCATGACGTTCCTTCTGGAATACCTGCGCCCCGTGCTTCCCGGGGCTGAACGGTATTTCGTCTACGGTGCCATAGCACTGCTTCTCTACATGTATCAGCCAAAGGGATTGGTTGAACTTGTACAACGCGGCTTTCAAAGACTGCGGAAAGGGGGGGTGGCATGACCGTTGCGCTGAAAGTTTCCGGTCTCGTCAAACGGTTCGGCGGGCTGGTGGCCACGAATGATCTGTCCTTTTCGCTGCAAGAAGGAGAGTCGCTGGGCCTGATCGGTCCGAATGGCGCGGGAAAGACGACGGTATTCAGCCAGATCATGGGCGAATTGCGGCAGAACAGCGGTACGATCGAGCTGTTCGGCAATGAGATTTCGGCACTGTCGACGCCTCAGCGTATCCGGGCCGGGGTCAGTAGAACCTATCAGATACCTCGGCCGTTCGGCGACATGAGTATTGCAGAAAACATCAGGGTGGGCCTGATGCCGGACGACATCTGGCGCATGATCGTTTCGCCGCCGGATACGGACAGGGAAAAAGAGCTTGCGCTGAGTGTCGGGTTCACGGAAACGGATCTGAGCCGCTCCCCCGCCGAACTGGCCATGGGTGATCTGCGCAAGCTCGAAATGGCCCGAACCATGGCCACGGCACCGCGAGTCATGTTGCTGGACGAGGTGTTTGCAGGTTTGACAGTTGGTGAAATCGCGCAGATTTCCGATCTCATACAATCCATGCGCAAGGACGGGATGACCTTTTTGATCGTCAGCCATGATTTGCCGGCGCTGGAACCGCTGATCGACCGCGCCATCGCCATCGAGCGGGGCACCATGATTGCCGAAGGCGCGTTCAGCGACGTGATGAACGACACGGCCGTTCAGGCCTCGTATCTGGGGAGCGTCTGATGTCCTATCTGGAAATCGAGAACCTGTCCGCGTTTTACGGCAAGGCCCAGGCGTTGACCGATATTTCGATCACGGTGCAGCCCGGTGAGATTGTCGCCGTGGTCGGCCCGAACGGTGCAGGTAAATCCACCTTGTTGGACAGCATCATGGGCCTTGTGAAAATCGAAGGCGACATCCGCTTGCGCGGGCACAGCCTTGCCGGTCGAAGCCCTTCGGAAATCGTGCGTCACGGGGTGGGCTATGCGCCCGAGCGGTTCAACCTGTTTCCCTATATGTCGGTGCGCGACAACCTGATGGTGGGGGCCTTCACCGCACGAGACGACATCGAAAACAACCTTGAGATGGTGCACAGTCTTTTCCCGCGTCTGCAAGAACGGGAAGGGCAGGAGACGTCGACCCAATCCGGCGGGGAAAGGCAGATGGTGTCCTTTGGCAGGGCCTTGATGACCAGCCCGGAACTGCTGCTTGTCGATGAGCCGACGATCGGTCTTGCCCCGAAAATCTGTCACGAGATTGCCGAAGTCGTCCGTCAGCTGAACAAGGAATACGGGCTGACCGTCGTCATCACGGAACAGAATGCCAATTTTGCCTTGTCGCTTGCCAGCCGCATCTATGTGCTGGAGTCCGGGCGGATGCAGACGTCGGGCACGGCCGACGAATTGAGAAATGACAAACGCTTGCTCGAGGCCTATTTCGGCGGCCATTGAGTGGCGTGGTTGGCAAGCCGGGCAGGTGCTGTCCGGCCATTCGATGGCGGGTGATTTCAGTTTCAGCCAAGTGCGGCCAGAACCTCGGTGCTCACGTCGATGCCATGGGCTTCGGCGGCTGCCCGTTTTGCAAGGCGACCGTCCCCCGGAACCCGGGCGGATCCGTTGCCGGAAATCTCGGCGCAGATGCGGGCGACATATTCGTTGAAGGCCGCGTTGCCGAACCGGGTGGGATCGATGGCAATCAGGGTCGCACCACCTTTGATGTTCAGGGCGGCGAAGGATTCGCGCTCTTTGTTGTCCATGGACAGGGTCCCACCGGCCAGTGCTGCGCCCAACACCTCAACCATGAAGGCGATCGCGGCCCCCTTATGCTCTCCGAACGGCAATAGGCTGCGGGTTTCAAGGATGGCATTCGGGTCTGTTGAGGGCTCGCCTTGGGGATCAAGACCGGCAGGGCGGGGCAGGTCGTGCCCCTCGGCAGCGGCCATGCGGATATCCATGAGGGCCACCATGGACGAGGCCTGATCCCAGACCACGGGCGCGTCGCCGTCACGCGGGCAGGCAAAAGACATGGGGTTGGTGCCAAAAACCGGGCGAACCCCACCTTGCGGAACCACCATGGACAACGAGTTGATCACGGCAAAGGCCACCAAGCCGGCTTCGGCCAAAGGTTCGGTGTCAAACCGTAACGCACCCAGATGGTGGCAGTTCGCACAGGTGAACGCGGCAATCCCGTTTTCCCGGGCCATCGCGATCAGGTCCTCGCGGGCCGCTGCCGCTGCGACCTGATAATACCCGTTGTCGGCATCACAGCGCAAAACGCCCGGGGCAACCTTTTCGGTTTTGGGCTTCGCGTGCCCGTTGGCATAGCCGGACGTGAAGCTTTGGACATAGACCGGCAACATGCGTAACCCGTGACTGCGCGGGCCGTCCCGTTCAGACCGGGTGACGATATCGGCAAGTACATCACTGCTGCGCGTGTCCGCTCCGGCAGAAACAAGAACCGATTTGGCCAAGTCCCGAACTTTGGCAAGTGAAAGCGTTTTTGTCGGTTGTTCGGTCATCCGTTCGAGTCCAGTCTTTCTGTTTTCGCACTCAAGCGCGCGGGCGTGTGTTTGCGGGATCAACAGCACATGTGTCGATGACCACGGCGTCGCGCATCTCATTGTGGACCAGCACCTGCATTTTCGTTCCGGGCGCCGTCATGTTCTGTGGCACTAGTGCCATCGCAATGTCGTGGTTGCAATAATAAGAGAACCCGCCCGAGGTGACACGGCCGATCAGCTTGCCCTGAGCATAGACACCCTCGTCAAACATCACCGATGTTTCGCCAAAGGGCAGTTTCAGCGTGACCAACCGCCGGTACGTCCCTTCCTTTTTCTGTTTCAAAAGAGCGGCCTTGCCTATGAAGTCGCGACCATCAGTTGCCACGAACCGATCAAGGCCGGCCTCGTATGGCGTCATGTCCTTGCAAATTTCGCGATTGATGGCGCGATAGGATTTTTCAAGACGCATGGATTCCAGTGCCTCAAGCCCGAAAGGTTTCACACCGGCCTTCAGCAGCAGGTCGACAAGATGGCGGTTGTAACCGACCGGGTGATGCAGTTCCCACCCAAGCTCGCCGGTATAGGACACGCGAAGCAGATGAACGCCCTTGGCGTACCCCACTTCACCCATTTGCGCAGAAAGCCACGGGAAGGTTTCGTTCGACAGATCATTGTCGGTCAATGGTTGCAGGATCTCTCGTGCCTTGGGGCCAGCCAGAGCAATCACGCCCAATTGTTCTGAAACATCTTCAAGAAGGACAGAGCTGTCATTGGGCAGCAAACGTCGCAGTTGATCCCAGTTGTAGGCGCGCCAGTTCGGGGTGGAAACCAGGTAAAAATCATTCTCGGCATGGCGGACGACCGTATATTCCGCATCCATGCTGCCCTTTGGGTTCAACAAAAGCGACAGGGTCATTCGCCCCACTTTGGGCAGCTTGTTCGCCATGAGGCCATCCAGCCATTCGGCGGCCTCGGGTCCGCGCACGGTGAACTTGGTCATCGGCGACATCTCGATGAAACCGGCCACGTCACGGGTGGTGCGCACCTCTTCCTGAACGCGTTCCATGTGGTTGGTGCGACGGAAGGAATGTTCCGGAACAGCTTCCTCGCGCGATTTGGCGAACCAGCGCGGAAACTCATATCCGTTGAAGCTGGTCCAGACGGCACCGTGGGCGCTCAGCAGGTCATAGGACCCCATCGTTTTCATCGGGCGCGCGTCGGGAAAGTCTTCTCCGGGAATGTGCGCGTTCATGTGGGTCCCCCACGTTTCACGCACCTTGTCCATGGTCCACCGCTTGGACGCGTAATCCGAAAAACGGCGTGGGTCGAGTTCAGACATGTCCATGCCCGGATCCCCATCGACAATCCAGCGGGCCAGGCGTTCACCGACAGTGCCACCCCACAATATGCCGCCGGGCATGCCTTCGGCCAGCCACAGGTTTTCATACCCCGGCGCAGGCCCCGCAAGCGGCAACTCGTCCGGCGTCATCTGGAACGGACCTCGGGTGTTGGCCTTGATACCCACCTCTGCAAGTGTTGGAACCCGCTCGATGGCGCGTTCCCACTGCGTTTGGACCGCGTCGAAATCTTCGGGCAAGAGGTCGGCACCAAAGTCAGGCGGCACGCGATCTTCGGCAAATAGCTTGAGGTCTTTGGTGAACTCATAAGGACCGAACTGAATGCCGCCCACATCTTCGCGCAGATAGGCACCGTAATCTTCATCCCGCAGGATCGGGAACTCGGGCAACCCCTGCGCGCGGCGTTCTTTCAGCAGCGGAACGGTTTCCGTTGTCCAATATTGGTGAACGATTGGAATGCAAGGCAGATCCAGACCAACACGACGCGCGTTTTCGCGGGCATAGTTTCCGGTCGCGAAGACAAGATGTTCGCAAGTGATCTCACCCTGATTGGTTGTAACCTTCCAAAGACCGTTTTCCAGTTTTTCATAAGCCTGCGCTTCGGTGTTCTGAAACACTTTGGCGCCTTTCTCGCGCGCCAGCCTGGCCATCGCCATGGTGATGTCGGCCGGGTTCACATAGCCGTCCTTGGTATGCAGGATGCCGCCGCGAATATGTTCCGATTGGTTGAGCAGAGGGTGCAGTTCGGCGATTTCTTCTGGCGTCAGCAGTTTGCAGGGCACACCGGCAGCTTCGGCAATCGAGACATAGGACAGGAACTCGTCCCAGCGTTCCTCCGTATTGGCGACGCGCAACTGGCCCACCTGGCGCAGCCCGACCGAGGCGCCGATCTTCTTTTCGACTTCGGAATAGATGCGGATGGTCTCCATCGTCATCTTCGAAACGTTGTGGGACCGCACGAATGTGACCAGCAGACCCGCCGCATGCCAGGTAGAGCCGGAGGTCAGCGTCGTTCTCTCCAGCATGACTGCATCTGTGCATCCATGCTGCGTCAGACCATAAAGAACCGAAGCCCCAACGCATCCGCCTCCAACGACGACAACCTTGGCATTTGACTGCATTCCACGCATTCCTTCCTGAGGCTGATTTCGTTTCTAGAGGGTCAGTCAAAACGAAATCAGCGGGCCGAGAACTGATTGAACTGTTTACGTGAAATCCGCGTCAGGCAATTCGAAAAATTTTCCGGTCCAGCTGAGTTCAGTTAAACCATGATCGGGTTTGCCGATGATCTCGCGCGGTCTGTGAGGCGGTGCGCAAAAATACCGGCCTTCTCTTGTTTGGAATTGTTGTGTTAGCGCAAACTGTGCTGGTAAGGTCTGACATCGGCTTGGGGTGCGCTTTGTAGCGCCCGCGATCCGTGCGGCATACGAAGGGGGAAATCGCGTGTATCTCGGTCTGGATTTGGGGACGTCAGGTCTTCGGGGAATTGTGGTCAGCGAAGAGGGCAAAGTCGTCGCCGAAGCCGAAGCAGGTGTCGAGACATCGATTTTGCATCCCGGCTGGTCGGAACAAGATCCGTCCGATTGGGTAGAGGCCTGCCAAAACGTCGTTGCTCAATTACGCGCGTTGAACGGTTCCGCATTTTCTGCGGTGCGCGGCGTTGGTCTGAGCGGCCACATGCACGGTGCCACGTTGCTGGATCGGGATGGCAGTGTGCTGCGGCCCTGTATCCTTTGGAACGACACGAGATCAGCGCAGGAAGCTGCGGAGTTGGATGGTCTGCCGTCGATGCGCGCGATCACCGGGAACATCGTTTTTCCGGGCTTCACCGCACCCAAGCTGGAATGGGTGCGCGGTCATGAGCCTGACATGTATGCGAAGACATCCAAGGTGTTGCTTCCGAAAGATTATCTGCGTTTCTGGCTCACCGGTTCCTATGTCAGCGACATGTCCGACAGCGCCGGTACGGCGTGGCTGGACGTTGGAAAACGTGAATGGTCAGATACCGCGCTGGATCTAAGCCACATGCGCTGGGACCAAATGCCAGAGCTGGTAGAAGGCAGTGCGGCAGGCGGAGAACTGCGGTCAGAGATCCTTAGGCAATGGGGCCTGACCGGGCCCGTCGTGGTTGCCGGTGGGGCCGGTGACAATGCGGCGGCGGCCTGCGGTATCGGAAGTATTGGCGAGGGCAGCGGATTTCTTTCCTTGGGCACTTCGGGTGTGCTGCTGGTCGCAAAGGAAAGCTATGCGCCCGCGCCGGAAACAGCCGTTCATTGTTTTTGTCACGCGGTTCCGGATCGCTGGATTCAAATGGGTGTGATCCTGTCGGCCACCAACAGTCTCAACTGGCTGTCGCGCCATCTCGGTCAACCGGTCGGTGCGCTGGCGTCGACCCTGCCGGATTCGGTGAAGGGGCCTTCAAAGATTACATTCCTTCCGTACCTGTCCGGTGAACGGACGCCTCACAACGACAGCGACATACGCGGGGCATTCCTGGGGCTGGATATCGCATCGGAACCCGCTGATCTGACGCAATCCGTGACAGAAGGGGTTTCCTTTGCCATGCGCGATTGTTTGGAGGCGCTCAAAAGCACGGGCACCAATCCCGAAAGTCTTCTGGTCGTCGGTGGCGGTGCGCGGTCGCGGTTTTGGCTGGAAACGCTGGCCACGGTTCTGAACACGCCGCTTGCTGTGCCCCATGGAAGTGGGTTCGGCGCAGCCATAGGCGCAGCGCGTCTTGCTGCATGTGCGGTGGACGGCACCGACCCCAGGGATGTCATGCTGGCCCCGGAAGTCGCTGAGCGTGTTGAACCACGTGTCGAGCTGTCCGGCGCATATGAGGCGGAATATCAGCGGTATCGCGAATACTATGCTGCTTTGTCCCCTTTGGCCGCGCGCTGATGGCTGATCCCAAATCCATGCCTGTCGAGCAGGTCCTTCTGGAAGACGGCAACATGTCCGTTTCCCTGTTGAACTATGGCGCAATCACGCAAGGCTGGTGGCTTGGCGAAACACCTTTGATATTGGGCTACGAAAACCCGCAGGATTACCTGTCGGACCCGTTTTACCTTGGCGCGATGGTCGGGCGAGTGGCCAACCGCATCGGCGGGGCACAGTTTGCATTGCAGGGGCGCGTTCATCACCTGACAGCAAACGAAGGGCCGACCACGCTGCATGGTGGTCCGAGCGGGCTGTCGCGCAAATACTGGGATATCGTGAAAACCTCTCCAAATCAGGCGGTTCTGTCCTTGACTTCACCTGAAGGTGAAGGCGGTTTTCCCGGTGAAGTCAAATTCGAGGTGCATGTCGAACTGACCTGTCCGCGTCTGATCTACACAATCAGGGCGCGCCCGGATCGCCCGACGCCGATCAGCATCGCGCAGCACAATTATTACACTCTGGGCTGTCCTGAGGATATCCTGGACTGCCGGCTCAGGCTGAGGTCGAACCGGGTGCTGGAGCTGGACGCGCGTTCCGTTCCTTCCGGAGATATCTCAGCCGTCGGCGACAGTGTGCCAGATTTCGCGTTGTCACGCACCGTCGGGGCAAAGGGGCGCGAGCTGGACCATTATTTTGTGTTTGATGACGGTGGAACCCATGATCATGCGGTCGCAGAGGTCAGGGCACCTTCGGGATTGAGGATGAACCTGTATTCAGATCAACCCGGTGCACAGGTCTATGCCGGAGCACATCTGTCAGGCCGATTTAGCCCGTGTGCGGGGCTGTGCATTGAACCGTCAGGATATCCGAACGCCGTGAATGTCCCCGCGTTCCCGACCGTCATCCATACGCCGGACAACCCGTATCAACAAACTCTGACACTTGAGATTTCCGAGGAACGATCATGAGACTTCAGATTGCAGCACATGCCGTAGGCATCTGGATGTCGCTTTCAGTTGCTCAGGCGCAAGACCTTGGTCCGAAACCTGAATTCACCGAACCTGACTTTTCAAACGCAGAGTTGGGGCAACTGCTGTTCTACGATCCGATCCTGTCGGGCAACAAGAACATCAGCTGCGCAACCTGTCATCATCCGAAGCTGGGAACGTCCGACGGGCTTTCACTGGGTATCGGCGAAGGTGGGGCTGGGCTGGGTGGTCAGCGCAAGGTCACACAAGACAACAGACCCGAGCAGCGCATTCCCCGGAACTCGCCCGCGATGTGGAACCTCGGGGCGCTGGAATTCACGACGTTTTTCCATGACGGCCGCCTTGAGACGGACCCGTCACAGCCCAATGGCATCAGAACCCCGTTGGGGACGCATATGAGGCCCGGGTTCAAATCGGCTTTGGCGGCGCAGGCGATGTTTCCGGTGCTGTCACCTGACGAAATGGCGGGGCATTATTCTGAAAACGAGGTGAGCAAGGCCGTACGACTCGGCTTGCTGACCCAAGAGGGTGGCGCCTGGGATCTGATCGCCGCGCGCGTGGCGGCGATACCAGAGTATCAAAGGCGATTTAATGACATTGCGCCCGGAGAAGACATCTCCTTTACCGCAATCGCCAATGTCATTGCCGATTTCATCGCGTTTGAGTGGCGGGCTGACAACAGCCTGTTTGATCGTGCGATGCGAGGCGAAGATAGGCTGCCCGAACAAGCGCAGCTGGGGATGGAGCTGTTCTACGGAAAGGCTGGATGCAGTGCCTGCCATTCCGGCTGGTTCCAGACCGATCACGGGTTCTATTCCATCGCCATGCCTCAGATCGGCCCCGGAAAATCAGCCCGTTTCGAAAATCATGTACGGGATGACGGGCGACTGCGCGTCACGGGCGACGAGGATGATGCGTTCGCATTCCGCACGCCTTCGCTGCGCAACGTGACCCTGACGGCGCCATATGGCCACAGCGGTGCCTACGCACGGCTTGAGGATGTCGTGCGTCATCATCTGGATCCGGTTTCCGCTTTGCGGAACTACGCCATCGAAATGGCTGACCTGCCAGAGTTTTTCGGGGCAGAGGATCAAAAGGCTTTGCTTGATCCCCGGCATGTCGAAGCCATAGCTGCGTCAAACGATCTGGCGCCCATCGACCTGAGTGATGACGAGGTCGATGCCATCCTGAGTTTTCTGGGCACGCTGGAAGATCCGGCAGTTCGGTTGGGTGTTCCCCAATCGGTTCCCAGCGGATTGCCCGTCGATCAATGATCAACGGCTGAGGCGGATCACCTGATTGGCATCTACCTTCTGCCAATCTCCATGTTCACCATCAGGCCAGATCACCCGTACTTCTGCGGTTTCGAGGTCTCCCAGACCAAAGTGGTGGAACCCGGCAATTCCGCTGGCGTGCCCCCCGCCAATGGTCACTTCACGGGTTTGAATGCCCTCGGGCGTCTTGACTTCAATAAAACTGCCGACTGCCTGTCTGTTGGGGTGGCTCTGGCCGAGATCAATCATGAGCCAGTTGCCGGTCGTCGGCTCATTCTGAAAAACCTCGAGGTCCGAGCCGCGATTGACCACCACCAAATCCAGCCATCCATCCCCGTTGAAATCCGCCAGAGCCCCGCCGCGGGACTTTGCCATGGACGCGACACCAGCCTCTGATGCTGTTTCGACAAACTGACCGGTGAAAGTCTGCATCAACAGATTGTTGGGGTCGTTCTGCGCCGCGTCGGGCATCTGCTCAACATTGCCTTTGGCGACGAAAATGTCGTCCAGCCCGTCATTGTTGACGTCCCCGAACTGTGCATGCCAGCCGGTCGAGGGGCGGCCGTCTCCTCCTGCATGTGGCCTGTGTGCCGTTGTTCCACGGTCGTAGGTTGCATCCCGCCATGTCGGCCCATCTGGTGCAGGATCAAAAACCTGGAATTTCTGGTCCCCCATGGACGTCAGATAAACATCGGAAAACCCGTCACCGGTCAGATCCCGCGAGGCGATCCCCATGCCCCAGATCGAATAGGGTAGCCATCCATCGGCCTCGCTGTACAGGCGCGGGGTGTCTTCCATGGCCCACAATTGCTCTTGCCCGCCACGCACATAATAGTGGCGGTCATTGCTGACACGCAGATCCGCGCGACCCGTGCGCGCCCAGTCGGAAAACAGGATCGACAGGGAACAGTGACCGGGTTCCAAACGGACAGGATCGCCGTATTTTTCGCCTTGGGGTTGGTACAGAAGCGTCGGCCCGCAAGCCTCAAAAGGTCCATTCGGATTGCTTCGGTCGACATAGGTTCCAAAGGCCAGCGTTGGCAGGGTTTGCCCACGTTCCCAAGTGGCGGAAAAGCCGGTTGTCCAATGGTCCTGAGATTGAAAACTCAGTGCCGTGAACGGCTCGAACGCGCAGTTCGGTTTGCCACGAAGCAACAGGTCTTTGCCTACGCGCAAAACCGCAAGGTCCAGGAACCCATCGCCGTCAATATCCACCGGGTATGCGCCGGTCACACGGGTCAAGGATAGATGGCCGGGATTATCCTGAAGAAAACGGACCTCTGTGTCGGATGTGTTGATGAACAATTGCGCTGGGCTTGATCCGCCTGCCACGAACATTTCAGGGCGGTCGTCATCATTGCAGTCGAAGACCGCGACACCCCCGCCGACGAAATGTTCCCAGCCGCCATCGTAAACATGGCCGGGGGTTTCCATCTTTTGAAAGCGGGGTGGAACGGTGTCCGCAGCGGCAGCGGAACCTGCCGCAAGCAAGATTGCCATCTTAGTTCGCATGAGCCGCCAGTTCCCTGACCTTCAGGATAGAGACTTGTTCAATTCCATAAGCCGCTGCCCCTTTTGCCCACATTGAATCGCCCCAGTGGTTGACCTTGATTTCCGGCAACGGCGCGTCGACGCTGACGACGCCGTTTTGGACACGTGCCATCACCTCGTCTGAATGCAGGTAATCAAAGCGGCCTCTGGCGCCGGACAGGATAATGCACTCGGGGTCGAACAGATTGATCAGGTTCGAAACTCCCATCCCGAACATTTGGCCCGCGCGGGCCAGAACGGAAATGGATCGGGCGTCGCCGGCTTTTGCTGCTGCAAGTATATCGACAAGAGTGCGGGGATCCGTTGCTTCACTGGCGATCGTGGCTTCGCGGATCAGGGCGTATTCCCCCACATAGGCCTCGAGGCATCCGCGCTGGCCGCACTGACACAAGGCACCGTCCAACTGAACTTTGAGGTGCCCGAATTCTGCGCCGCATCCGCGTTCACCGCGATAAAGCTTGCCATCAAGGACGATGCCCAGGCCGATGCCATGTTCGATCGTAACAACCAAAAAGTTCTTCAGCCCCTTTCCCAACCCAAAAAGCTGTTCCGCCTTTGCGACCAGATTGGCGTCGTTTTCGATGAAGGCGGGGCAGGGGAGCACCTTGGACAACAGCGGGCTCAAATCCACATTTCGTTCCGTCAGCGAAGATGACCAATGCACAAAGTTCTGATTTGCATCGATAAGGCCAGCGATGCCGATGCAGACACCTGACAAATCGGCAAGGGATCGGTTTGCCGAGGCGCAGGCCTGATCAAGCACGCCGCGGATCTTCTTGGCAAACGCATCCGGGGCCATGCGGGCTTGGTCCAGCGGATGCGTGTACGAAGTGATTTCGGTTCCTTCAAAATCCACGAGAATGACTGAAACCTGCTGGCGGGCGACTTTCACGCCCGCGATCAGATGTGACGCGCCATTTAGTTTCAGCTGTACCCGCGGTCTGCCGCGGCGCGCTGATTTGGAAGGTGTTTCGCTTTCTATTTCCGCAATCAGACCGGCAGACAGCAGATCGGCAGTGGCGGACGTGATGGTCGCTGGGCTCGTCTCCAACGCGGTGGCGATGTCGATTCGCGAAATGGTGCCTGTGGCCCGGATTTTTTCCAGAACGCGCAGGCGAGTGACGTTCCTTTGGTCCGTGGCATTTGAAGAAGCTTTGCTTTTCAGCATCTTGCCCTCGCGAATCTGATCCCTGTTTCAACCTAGGTGGTTTTTTCAGTTACCGATAGCATAAATATTTTACCGACTGAAATAAATATGCTACTCAGAATTATCGGGGCCACGAATCATGAAACGATGGCTCAATGAAACCGGGAGGAAATCATGAAACGAATTCTCAGCGCCTCTGTCGTGGCGGTCCTGATGGGGACAGCCGCATTCGCAGAGCCCACGGTCGGCGTAAGCTGGTCGAATTTCCAGGAAGAGCGTTGGAAGACCGACGAAGCGGCGATCAAGGCCGCACTGGAAGCGGGCGGTGCGGAATACATCTCGTCGGATGCCCAATCTTCTTCTGCCAAGCAATTGTCGGATATTGAAAGTCTGATTGCCCAGGGCGTCGATGCGCTGATCATTCTGGCGCAGGATTCCCAGGCCATCGGCCCGGCAGTGCAGGCGGCGGCAGACGAAGGCATTCCGGTCATCGCGTATGACCGTCTGATCGAAGATGACCGTGCCTTCTATCTGACATTCGATAACGTTGAAGTCGGCCGCATGCAGGCCCGCGCGGTGTTCGAAGCGATGCCGAAAGGCAACTATGTGATGATCAAGGGCTCGCCCACGGATCCGAACGCGGATTTCCTGCGCGGCGGTCAGCAAGAGATCATCCAGGCCGCCGTTGACAGCGGCGATATCGTCATCGTGGGTGAAGCTTATACCGACGGTTGGCTGCCGGCGAACGCACAGCGCAACATGGAGCAAATCCTTACCGCGAACGAAAACAACGTTGATGCCGTCGTGGCCTCGAATGACGGTACTGCCGGCGGCGTTGTTGCAGCACTGACCGCGCAGGGCATGGAAGGCATTCCGGTCTCGGGTCAGGATGGCGATCACGCGGCGCTGAACCGGGTTGCCAAGGGTACGCAGACCGTTTCTGTCTGGAAAGATGCGCGTGAACTGGGCAAAGCTGCCGGTGAAATTGCAGTTGCGTTGAGCAATGGAACAAGCCCCGAGGACATTGAAGGTGCCATCAAATGGACTTCGCCTGGCGGAACCGAGATGAACTCGGTCTTCCTTGCGCCTGTACCGATCACCAAAGACAACCTGTCCGTCGTGGTCGATGCTGGCTGGATTCCGTTGGAAGACCTGTGCCAGGGCGTCGAAAACGGCCCTGCACCCTGTAACTAAACCAAGTTCCAAACTATAATATCTCTGGCCCGCAAGGGTGGGCCAGAGATCACAGCTGAACATGAAAGATCGGATATGACCGAAACTTCGTCTCAGCCGGTACCCCAAAAAGCAAAGGCCAACCTGTTTCAGCAACTGGAACTGGATATGCGGCTATTGGGCATGATCGGCGCCTTCATCATCCTGTGCATTGGCTTCAACATCGTGACGGATGGCCGCTTTCTGACGCCCAGAAACCTGTTCAACCTGTCGATCCAGACCGTCTCGGTTGCGATCATGGCCTGCGGCATGGTGTTCATCATCGTCATGCGCCACATTGACCTGTCGGTTGGGGCGCTGCTGGCGACCACATCTGCCGTTATGGCGATGACGCAAACCGAGCTGTTGCCGAATGTTCTGGGCATGGGATTGAACCACCCGGCGACCTGGGCGATCACGTTGGTGGTTGGCCTTGTGGTGGGCACATTGATCGGCGCGTTCCACGGTTGGATGGTGGGGTACCTGACCATCCCAGCCTTTATCGTGACGCTTGGTGGTTTTCTGGTCTGGCGCAATGTTGCTTGGTACATGACCGATGGCCAGACGATCGGCCCGCTGGACAGCACCTTCCTGATGTTCGGCGGTACCAACGGAACGTTGGGAACAACGGTCAGTCTTCTGTTCGGCCTTGCGGCCACGGCCGTCGCGATCTGGGCATTGTGGAGCGGTCGCCGGTCCAAAGCAGCCCACGGGTTCCCTGTTAAGCCGGTTTGGGCTGAAACAACACTGGCCGGGATCATTGGCATCGCCATCATGGGCTATGTCTTGATCGTCAACAGCTATGCCATCCCGACACGCCGTCTGGAACGTATGTTCGAAGCGCGGGGTGAGACCATGCCCGAGGGGTTGGTTGTCGGCTACGGCATTCCGATCTCGGTCCTGATCCTGATCATTGTGGCGGTGACATTGACCGTCGTGGCCCGCAAAACCCGCTTTGGCCGTTACATCTTTGCCACTGGCGGCAACCCGGATGCAGCCGAATTGTCTGGCATCAACACCCGTTTGATGACCGTCAAGATCTTTGCCCTGATGGGGTTTCTCTGTGCACTGTCGGCGGTTGTGGCCTCGGCCCGTCTGGCCAATCACTCGAATGATATCGGGACGCTGGATGAGCTTCGCGTGATTGCCGCTGCCGTGATTGGTGGAACCGCGCTGTCCGGCGGCATCGGAACGATCTACGGCGCAATCCTTGGCGCGTTGATCATGCAGGCGCTGCAATCCGGCATGGCCATGGTTGGCGTGGATGCGCCGTTTCAGAACATCGTCGTCGGCACCGTCCTGGTTCTGGCCGTCTATATCGACATCGTCTATCGCAAACGTCTGGGGGCGAAATGATGCAAGCACAAGAAACACAGAACCGGGCTTCGGGTCGCGGATCGGGCCAGCCTCCGCTGGTGGAAATGCGCGATATCTCGATTTCCTTCGGGGGTATCAAGGCGGTAGACCATGTGTCGGTTGATCTCTACCCGGGCGAGGTCGTGGGCCTTCTGGGCCACAACGGGGCCGGCAAATCCACCCTGATCAAGGTTCTTTCGGGCGCCTATCAGATGGACCATGGCGAAATCCTGATCGACGGCAAGAAGGTCGACATCAACAACCCCCGTGACGCGCGCGCCAACAATATCGAGACGATCTATCAGACGCTGGCGCTGGCGGACAACCTGGATGCAAGTTCGAACCTGTTTCTGGGCCGCGAAATGGTCACGCCCTTTGGTCTGGTCAACGACGCCGCGATGGAGGCGGAATGCCGCAAGATCATGGCGCAGCTGAACCCGAACTTTCAGAAGTTCAATGATCCGGTCTCGGCCCTGTCGGGCGGTCAGCGTCAATCGGTGGCCATTGCACGGGCGGTGTATTTCAACGCGCGTATCCTGATCATGGACGAGCCCACGGCCGCACTTGGCCCGCACGAAACACAGATGGTGGCGGACCTGATCCAACAGCTCAAGGCGCAGGGGATCGGGATTTTCCTGATCGACCATGATGTTCACGCGGTGATGGAGCTGTGTGACCGGGCCTCGGTCATGAAGAACGGGCAATTGGTTGGAACAGTCGATATCGCAGACGTCACAGATGACGATCTGTTGTCGATGATCATTCTGGGCAAAAAGCCCGGCGAAAAGACGGAATGAGGTAAGCGAAATGACGAGCGGTTTTTTTCAGGGAATTGAAGAAGTCCAATTTGAAGGCGAGGACAGCAAGAACCCGCTCGCATTCCGTCACTACAACCCGGACGAGATCATCTTGGGCAAGCGCATGGAGGATCGCCTGCGTTTTGCCGTGGCGTGGTGGCATTCCTTCGCGTGGGAGGGCGGAGATCCGTTTGGCGGCCCCACTTTCGAGCGCCCCTGGCACCCACAGGATGACATGGGCCGCGCCAAGATGAAGGCCGATATCGCGTTCGAGATGTTCCAGATTCTGGGACAGCCCTATTTCTGCTGGCATGATGCCGATATCCGTCCAGAGCAGGGGAACTTCGCCGACAATCTGCGCACGTTGAACGAGATCACCGACTATATCGGTGAAAAGATGCAGGCATCCGGCACCAAGCTGTTGTGGGGTACGGCCAACATGTTCAGCCATCGCCGCTGGATGGGCGGTGCCAGCACCAATCCCGATCCCGACGTCTTTGCCTTTGCTGCCGCCACGGTGAAATCCTGCATGGATGCCACCCACAAGCTGGGCGGCGAAAACTATGTGCTTTGGGGTGGGCGCGAAGGGTACGAGACGCTGCTCAACACCGACATGAAAACCGAGCTGGATCATATGGGCCGGTTCCTGAACATGGTGGTCGAGTACAAGCACAAGATCGGGTTCAAAGGTGCGATCCTCGTCGAACCCAAACCGCAGGAGCCATCAAAGCACCAATATGATTTCGATGCCGCGACCTGCATTGGTTTCCTGCGCAAATATGGGCTTGAGAATGAGGTCAAACTGAACCTCGAACAGGGTCACGCGATCCTGGCGGGGCACAGTTTTGAACATGAGATAGCCGTAGCCGCGGCCGAGGGGATGCTGGGCTCCATCGACATGAACCGGAACGACTATCAATCGGGTTGGGATACGGATCAGTTCCCCAACAACACCCCCGAGGTTGCGCTGGCCTATTACCACATCCTGAAGGCGGGTGGGTTTACCACCGGCGGCACCAATTTCGATGCCAAGCTGCGCAGGCAGTCGATTGATGCCGAAGATCTGATCGCCGCGCATGTGGGCGGGATGGATATCTGTGCCCGGGGCCTGAAAGCAGCGGCAGCGATGATCGAAGATGGCGGATTGGAACAGGCGCTGGCTGATCGGTACGCGGGCTGGAATACGCCCGAGGCGCAGGCAATGCTGACCTCTGGTCTTGACGAGATTGCAGCGCGGGTACTGGCCGAGGATCTCAATCCAACGCCGCGCTCGGGGCGCCAGGAAATCCTCGAGAACTACGTGAGCCGTTTTGTCTGATCCCCGTGGGTTCAGCCGGTCCTGAAAATAACTTGTGTACAATGCCCCGGAAACGCGTGAGTTTGCTTCAGCGTTGGCCGGGGCTTTCCCTTGCTGGGCGCAACGGCATCAAAGGCCCGTCGGGGCCGAACAGGTGGGGCGAACAGGGTTTTGGCGGATCAATCGGCAGGCAAAGCGGTGTTTCTGAGCGGCAGTCTGATGCTGCATGTGACACGCATGTCATTGACCACCAGCATTGGCCTGATGGCCATTTTTGCCGTCGACTTTGTCGATATGATCTTCATCTCGATGTTGGGCAACGATGCGCTTGCGGCGGCGGTGGGCTATGCCGGTACGCTGCTGTTTTTCACCAACGCGATTAATATCGGATTGTCGATTTCCGCCGGGGCGCTGGTTGCTCGCGAACTCGGGGCCGGGCGGGCTGAACAGGCAAGACACTACGCGTCCAGCGTGGCCGTTATTGGGCTGATTGCCGGGCTGACGACCTCGGGACTGGTCTTGTTTAACCTCAGCTACCTGCTGTCCTTGCTTGGTGCGGAAGGAGAGGTTCTGAGGCTGGCGACGCGTTATGTGTCGATCATCCTTCCGACCATGTTCGTGATGTCCATTGCGATGACGGCGATGGCCGTGCTGCGCGCTCATGGCGATGCGCGGAGGTCAATGATGGCCACGATCTACGGCGGAGTGGTGAATGCAGTTCTGGACCCGATACTGATCTTTGCGGTCGGGCTGGGGCTGGATGGCGCCGCTATCGCCTCGGTCCTGGCGCGGCTGTGCATGCTGGGGGCGGCGTTGTGGCCAGCGCATCGGGTGCATCGGGGATTTGCGCGCCCTTCACTGAAGCAGGTTGCAAAGGATTTGCGCCCCGTGCGGGCGATTGCAATTCCAGCGGTTCTGACAAATGTCGCCACGCCGATCGGCAATGCAATCGTTGTGCGGGAAATCGCGCAATATGGAACGGACGCGGTTGCGGGCATGGCGGTGATCGGGCGCCTTTTGCCGGTGGCGTTTTCGGTTATCTTCGCTCTGTCCGGCGCGATAGGGCCAATCATCGGACAGAATTTTGGTGCCGAAAAGTTCGATCGCGTGCGTGCTGCCTTTCTGGCAGGGATCAAGTTCACCGCCATTTATGTCGTTTGCATGTCGGCCATTTTGTTTTTGCTGCGCGCACCGATTGCGGATCTGTTTGCTGCCGAAGGCGAAACCCGCAGTCTGATCTATCTGTTCTGCGGCCCGTTGGCTTTGGCTTCGTTCTTCAATGGCGTGATCTTCGTGACAAATGCCAGCTTCAACAATCTGGGGCATCCGGTCTATTCCACATGGATAAACTGGGGTCGTCACACTATCGGCACTTGGGTTTTCGCGACGATTGGTTCACAGATCGCCGGCGCATCCGGCGTTCTGCTGGGGCAGGCGTTTGGAGGCGTCATCTTTGCAGTCATAGGCTGGGTTATGGTCGCGCGGGTCGTGGCGCGGTTGGAGCGCTCGCAAGCGCTCGAGCCTTTTTCAGATCAAGGTCGGCTTCATTCGCTGTTCGGGCGTCGCGGCTGGTGATCAGGTCGGATCAGTTCCCCTGATTGCGCGCTTCCAGCCGTTCCAGATTGACCACGGTTGACAGCATCAGGCGGTCATGGCTCCAATCCTGCGTTTGCTGGATCGACGCAGACCCCAATGCAAGAAGGGTGGCGAAGGTCAATGCCATCCCCAGGAACAGAGCGGGCAGGGTAGGCACCGCCGGTTGTGCATCGGTCAATGCAAGCACGCGCTGACGCAGCACGCGCTTGGCCTTGCCGCCCGTCACAAACGCAACATTCAGAACACGAGGATTGTTTGCCGAGATCGTACGCGCGCAATAATCCAGCAGGCAAGCCGTGTATTCGCGCGCGTCGATCCGTTTGCGGGCCACCACGGACTGGTCACATGCCAGTTCACGCAAGCGGCCGAACTGATATTTGAGCATCAAATAGGCTGGGTTCCAGAACAACAGCGGGCGCAGCATTTCAAAGCCCAGTTCCCATTCCACGTCACCCGCGCGAACATGCTGAAGCTCGTGCGCCAACGCAAAGCGCAGTTCGTGCGGGGTATCCAGCAGGTGGCTTGGCAGAACGACATGGCGACGGCGCAATCCGCGCACGGCGAACGGAACGGTGATGCGATCCGAAAGACGGATGTCAACCTTGGCCGACTGCCGCCAAAGAAAGCTGGATTTGACTGTCTGACGGATCATCGCCGCGTCCCGCAGAGCACGGGCCGCAAACACGGCGGCGACCAAAACAAGCAGCGTCACAAGGGCAGTGATCACCGGCTGTTGCCCCGACAACGCAAGATCCACCCACCGTTCACGGGTGTTCAGCAAGGCCTCGAACTGGGTGGCGGGCATGGCGATATCGCCGCGCAGATAGGCGGCAACGGCGATGTCGCCAAGCGCCATGGCGCTGCCCGGCCATGCATAAGAGGCGAGTGATGACACGCCAAACGCAAGAAACGGGCTGATCAGAACGCACACGCACAGCGCCTTGAGCGCACGCAACTGCGCGACATAGCTGTGGCGCAGGGCTGTTCGGGTCAGGGCTGCGCGGGCCGCCAGCCAGATGACGGCTGACAAGGCCAGCACGATGTTGAGTTCGATAAATGTGTCGAGAACCGGTCTAACCGCTGTCATTTTGCAGTCTCCTTTCTACCAGTGCTCGAATTTCCTCCAGGTCGGCTTCGCTCAGCCCCGCATCATCGACAAGCCGGGCCACCAGTGTGGCGGGTGTGTCGTCAAATAGAGTGCGGGACAGGTTTTGCAGAGAACGGGCCTGATATCTGTCCTTTTCCAGAAGCGGCTTATAGATCAGGGTCTTTCCTGTCTTGCGGCTTTCCACAAAACCTTTCTCGTCCAGAATACGCAGGATCGTGGCACCGGATGTATAGGCCAGATTGCGTTCCGAAGGCAGGCGGTCCAGGACATCTCGCACCGAGCCTTGCCCGAGGGCCCAGAGCTCGTTCATGAACTCCAGTTCAACCTCGGTCAGCAGATTTGTTGTCTTTTTCTTTCGCATCGATCTCGGTGTTGTCATGTTTAGTATGCCTGCCAGACAAGCATCCTTTCGCGATTTCTCAAAGTCTAAACTTTCCAGAACACAAAAACGCCCCAGCCGATAGACAGGAAAAGAGGTGTCCATACCGGCTGCCCGACAATGCCCAGCCATGCGAGGAAGATATAGGCGGACCCCAGAAGGGTGATGAAAAGCCGATCGCCCAATGTGGTTGTCAGCCCCAGTACACCGCGCCGTTCTATGCCATCGCGATACTTGAAGCCCTCAAGAACGCCAATCAGTGCGATGGCCGAAAAGATGCCGACAAATACGGCAAGTGTCGCCGGGGTCCAGGCCATCCAGAAATCGGGCCACAGTGGCGCAGTCCAGGAAAAGCCTTTTTCCTCTTGCTGGCCGACACTGCCCCATCCGGCCTGCTGGGCAAAGGTCGTAGAAGGAAGGAAAAGAAGGATGAGAAGAAGTTTACGCATATCAAACCTCACACACGTCCCATCGCGAAACCACGCGCGATGTAGTTGCGGACAAACCAGATGACGATGGCGCCGGGGATGATGGTCAGGGTGCCGGCGGCGGCCAGCAGGCCCAATTCATAGCCCGCGCTGGATGCGGTGCGGGTCATCACGGCGGCGATGGGTTTGGCCTCGACCGCGGTCAGGGTCTTGGCCAGCAGCATTTCCACCCACGAGAACATGAAGCAGAAGAAGGCCGCCACGCCCACGCCCGCTTTGATATTGGGCAGGAAGATCGTCACGAAGAAACGCGGGAAGGAATAGCCGTCGACATAGGCGGTTTCATCCAGCTCTTTTGGAATGCCGCGCATGAAGCCTTCCAAAATCCAAACTGCCAGCGGCACGTTGAACAATGTATGCGCCAGTGCCACAGCCAGATGCGTGTCGAACAGGCCGATCGAAGAATACAGCTGAAAGAACGGCAAGGCGAAGACCGCTGCCGGGGCCATCCGGTTGGTCAGCAGCCAGAAGAACAGCTGCTTGTCGCCCAAAAACCGATAGCGAGAGAACGCATAGGCAGCGGGCAAGGCGACGCTGACCGACAGCACCGTGTTCAACGTCACATAGGTGATCGAGTTGATATAGCCCCAATACCACGTCGGGTCCGTGAAGATGGTGATGTAATTCTCCAGCGTAAAAGTCTGGGGGAACAGGGAAAAACCCGACAGGATCTCGTTCGTTGTCTTGAAGGACATCGCCACCAGCCAATAGATCGGCAGCATCAGGAACGCGATATAGAGGATCGGGATGAGAGACCGCTTCTTCATTGCGCGTCATCCTTTGTCATGAGGGTGTAGAAGAGCCACGAAACCAGCAGCGTGATGGCGAAATAGATCAGGCTCATCGCAGCCGCAGGGCCAAGGTCGAACTGCCCCAGCGCGATTTTCACAAGGTCGATCGACAGCAGGGTGGTCGAGTTGCCGGGCCCACCGCCGGTCAGCACGAACGGCTCGGTATAGATGTTGAAACTGTCCATGAACCGCAGCAGGACCGCGATCGTCAGAACCGTCTTCATCTTGGGTAGCTGGATGTAGCGGAACACCGACCATGGGCTTGCGCCGTCGATCTTGGCCGCCTGATAGTAGGCGTCCGGGATCGACACGAGGCCTGCATAGCACAGCAACACGACCAGCGACGTCCAGTGCCAGACATCCATAACGATGACGGTGATCCAGGCCGAAAGCGGCTGTTGCGTCATGTCATAGTTGATGCCCAGAACGTCATTCAGGAAATATCCCAACAGACCGATTTTGGGCAGGGTGAAGATGTTCCACATGGACCCAACGACGTTCCACGGGATCAGCATCGGCAGGGCCATCAGCACCAGGCAGACAGGCACCCAGAAACCTTTGCGCGGCATCGACAGGGCCACGATGATGCCAAGAGGCACTTCGATGATCAGGATCAGGAAAGTAAACAGGAACTGTCGTCCAAGTGCGGCCTGAAACCGGTCCGACCGCAGGATCTGTTCGAACCAACCCAGGCCTTCCCAGAAAAACTGGTTGTTGCCAAAGGTTTCCTGCACCGAATAGTTGACCACCGTCATCATCGGCACCAGCGCGTTGAACGCGACCAGTGCCAGCACGGGCAGGACAAAGAACCACGCTTTTTGATTTTCTGTTCTCATTGGGCCCGCTCCTCGGTTGCGATCCACCCGTCGCGGTAGACGCGGGATTGTTCGGGTTTGAATTGCAGGAAAACCTGTGATCCGGGTTCGGGCACGCTGTGTTCGGTCACGGCCTTGAGGGCGGTATTGCCGACCATCGCGCTGACCACAAAGTGGCGACCGATGTCGGAAACCTTGGTCACATGCGCCGGGATGCCGGTCTCGCCGAAGCCGACATATTCCGGGCGAATACCCAGATCGGTACGGCCGCCATCACCGTGAATGGGACCTTCCAGCATGACTTCGTGCCCTTCGAACAGGGCGCGGTCGCCGCGCGCCTTGCAGGGCAGCACGTTCATACCGGGCGAGCCGATGAAATGGCCCACGAACGTGTGCTGCGGGCGCTCGAACAATTCGACCGGGGTGCCGATCTGCACCACTTCGCCCTCTTGCATCACCACGACCTCGTCCGCGAAGGTCAGGGCCTCGGTCTGGTCGTGGGTGACATAGATCATCGTCGCCTTGACGCGCTGGTGCAGTTCTTTCAGCTTGGACCGCAGCTTCCATTTCAGATGCGGGTCAATCACGGTCAGAGGTTCATCGAACATCACCGCGTTTACGTCGTCGCGGACCAGGCCGCGACCCATCGAGATTTTCTGCTTGTTGTCCGGGCTGAGGCCGCTGGCACGGGTGTTCAGCATGTCGGTGACATCCAGCATCTCGGCGATCGCATCGACGCGGCGCTTGATCGTCGCCGGATCGACGCCGCGGTTCTTCAGCGGAAAGGCCAAGTTCTCGCCCACGGTCATCGTGTCGTAGATCACCGGAAACTGAAACACCTGTGCGATGTTGCGCTGATCGGGGGGCAGGGCGGTCACGTCACGGTCGTCGAACAGGATCTGCCCTTCGGACGGGGTCAGCAGGCCCGAGATGATGTTGAGCAGCGTGGACTTGCCGCAGCCTGACGGCCCCAGCAAGGCATAGGCCCCGCCATCACGCCAGGTCACGTCGATTTCCTTCAACGCATAATCCTCGGGGCCTTTTGGCGACGGCATGTAGCTGTGGCGGAGGTTCGAAAGTTTGATCTGTGCCATGTCAGGCCACCCTTTTGCCGTCTTGGCCGAAATACCGGCAATGGGCCGGGTTCATGAAGAATGTGTGGTCCTCGCCCACCTGATAGGGATGGACTCCGGCGGCCAGCGACACCCAGGCGTCCTCGCCATGCCGAAAATGCGCGCTGGAATCCGAACCCGAAAGCTCGGTCACGATCACGCGGCCGGTCAGTTCCACGTCCGCGTCAGACGTCCGGAACGGCGTCACGCGATGCGGCCGCACCGCGACCATGTAATCTCCGTCGGCCATGTCGGTAACGGCCCAGCCACCTCCACCGGCCAGTTGCGCCTGCGCAGCGGAAACGGTGATGCGTGCGACATTGATCGGCGGGTCCGAAAAGACCCGCGCGGCGGCGATGTTCTCGGGGTTGCGATAGATGTCAGCGGTTGGCCCGAACTGGGTCACGCGGCCATCTTCCATCAGGGCGGTGTAGCCGCCCAGCAGCAGCGCCTCTTCGGGCTCGGACGTGGCATAGACCACCACGGCCCCGCGACCTGCGAACAGGTCGGGCAGCTGCTCGCGCAGTTCTTCACGCAGTTTGTAGTCGAGGTTGGCCAGCGGTTCGTCAAGGAACACGGCGCGGCTTTCTTTGGCAATGGCACGCGCCAGCGCGGTACGTTGTTGTTGCCCCCCCGACAGTTCGTGCGGGCGGCGGTGCAGCATCGGGCGCAGTTGCAGCAGGTCGGCGGCCTCTTCCACGCGGCCTTCGATCTCGGATTGCGCCATGCCTGCCACACGCAGGGGCGAGGCGATGTTGTCGAATACGGTCATATGTGGGTAGTTCACGAAGAACTGGTGCACGAGGCTGATTTTTCGCTTTTGCGTATTCAGCCGTGTGACGTCCTGCCCATCCATCAGGACCTTGCCCGAGGCGATCGGGTCCAGACCAGCCATCATCTTGATCAGAGAGGTCTTGCCCGAGCCCGTCGCGCCCAGCAGCACGTTGAAGTGGCCTGTTTGAAGGGTCAGGTTTGTGGGCTTGATATGGATGACGTTGCCGACCCTTTTGGTCGCGTCTTGAAGTTCGATCATGTCCGTGGGTTCCGGTCCTTCAGTGCAATGCACTGGTCTTGAGGTGGGGGTGCCTGACGCGGCACCCCCGGGTTTCAACGGCTTACTTTGACTGCCAGCGCTGAACCAGTTCGTCATAGTTGACGGTCTGGCCCTGCGGCTTTTCGTTCTCAAGCTTGGCCTTGGGTGAGCCCGGCTTTTCCAGCCAGAAAGATGGGTCTTGCGGCTCGTTCAGGCGCGGACCACAGCCGCCGTAGACACCGGCGCTTTCATCCGCGGCCTGCATCCGGGCCATAGTGATGTCCATCTCTTCTGCCAGACGATCCATCGCCTCTTGCGGGGTGAAGGCGCCCGAGTTCACGTCACCGATCTGCTGCCACCAGATCTGGGCCAGCTTCGGATAATCCGGCACGTTGATGCCAGTCGGCGACCATGCCACGCGGTCAGGCGAGCGGTAGAACTCGACCAGACCACCCAGCTTGGGTGCGCGTTCGGTGAACGACTCGTGGTTGACCGAGCTGTCGCGGATGAAGGTCAGACCCACATGGGACTTCTTCACGTCGACAGTTTTGGAGGTCACGAACTGGGCATAAAGCCAGGCTGCCTGGGCACGATCCGAGGGGGTCGATTTGAGGAACGTCCAGGACCCCACGTCTTGGTAGCCAACCTTCTGGCCTTCTTCCCAATAGGGGCCGTGCGGGCTGGGCGCCATCCGCCACAGCGGCGTGCCTTCGTCATCCACGGTGTTGTTGCCTTCGGACTTCGGCTTGACCATGTCGGCGGTGAAGGCCGTGTACCAGAAGATCTGCTGGGCCACGTTGCCCTGGCTAAGTGCCGGCAGTGATTGGTAGAAGTCATAAGACGCGGCACCCGGAGGCGCATAGGCCCGCAGCCATTCGTCCCATTTCCGGATCGCATAGACCGCGGCCGGACCGTTTGCAGCACCACCGCGCGACACCGAAGCGCCAACAGGGTTACAGGTGCCCGCTTCCATGCGGATGCCCCATTCGTCGACAGGCACACCGTTCGGTTCGCCCTTGTCGCCGGCACCGGCCATCGACAGCCAGGCATCGGTCATGCGCCATCCGAGGTCGGGCGCGCGCTTGCCGTAATCCATGTGGCCGTAGATCGTGGTACCATCGACTTCTTTCACATCATTGGTGAAGAACTCGGCGATATCTTCATACGCGGACCAGTTGACCGGAACGCCCAGATCATAGCCGTACTTTTCTTTGAACGCGGCTTTGTTCGCCTCATCATCGAACCAGTCCTTGCGGAACCAGTAAAGGTTCGCAAACTGCTGATCGGGCAGCTGATACAGCTTGCCGTCCGGTCCGGTGGTGAACTGAATGCCCATGAAGTCATCCAGATCCAGCGTCGGCGAAGTCGTCGCGGCCCAGTCACCGCCCATCATGTCCGTCAGCGGATAGGCCAGCTGCAAACGCGAATGGGTGCCGATCAGGTCACTGTCGTTGACATAGCCGTCATACAGGTTCCGACCCGTTTGCATTTGGGTTTGAACGGCCTGAACCACTTCACCTTCACCCAGAATCTGGTGGTTGACCTTGATACCGGTGATTTCCTCGAACGCCTTGGTCAGCACCTCGGATTCGTAGGAATGTGTCGGGATACCTTCGGACAGGACGTTGATTTCCATACCTGCGTAAGGCTGTGCAGCTTCGATGAACCACTGCATCTCGGCCATCTGTTCGTCTTTCGACAAGGTCGATGGCTGGAATTCGTCGTCGATCCAACGTTGTGCTGCGGCTTCGTCGGCCCAAGCAGGACCGTGCCCCGCAATGACGGCAGCCGCCGCCACTGCGGAAAGTAGATGTCTCCGCATCTGTCTCCTCCCAAAATTATGGTTCTCCGGCGGAAACCGGATGACGGACAGCATCAGCGATTTCTTGCGTATGTGTCAAACTAAAAATTTAGTAATTGACGTTCAGGCATCCCGGAAGAGGTGGCGCTGAACTCGTTTGCCAATTTGTGAATTCGTTGTAAGCTAGGATTGTCATTGCAAAAATTACCGCTGAGACGTGCGGCGCGAATTACGAAAAACGACTTGGAACAGTGAGGATAGGCAATGTCCCGAAGTCTGTTGAAGTACACGCGTGTTCTGGAAATCGTCGGGGACACAATCAAGGTCCGGGTTCCGATCCAGAACAAAGGAGAGCCGGCTGTCCGGTTCAACGACCTCGCTATGATCGAGACGGTGGATGGCCGAAAAACACTGGCCCAGACGATCTTCATCGACCGGGATGTCGTCACGTTGCAGGTGTTTTCCGGCACCAAGGGCATATCGACCGAAGCAACGGCAACTTTTCTCGGGCACCCGATGCAGACACCTTATTCGGCCAACATTCTGGGCCGCGTGTTTGATGGCGCCGGTGTGGCCATTGATGGAGGCCCCGACCTGTCTGCGGAACCGCACATCGATATTGGCGGACCGACCGTCAATCCGGCGGAACGCGCGGTTCCAAACAGAATGATCCGCACGGATGTGCCGATGATCGACGTGTTCAACACATTGGTCGAGAGCCAGAAAATTCCGATCTTCTCGGTTTCAGGCGAGCCATTCAACGCGTTCCTCAGCCGAATCGGTATTCAGGCCGACGCGGATATCGTGATCTTTGGCGGGCTGGGGCTGATTTTTGACGACTACCACACGTTTCGCACCTCGTTCGAAGATGCGGGTGTGTTTTCGCGCACCGTCATGTTCGTCAATCAGGCGATGGATCCTTTGGTCGAACGTCTGCTGGTGCCGGACATGGCATTGGCAGTGGCCGAGAAGTTCGCTGTGGAAGAGGGCAAACGCGTGCTGGTCCTGCTGACTGACATGACCGCCTATGCTGACGCAATGAAAGAGGTCGGCATCAGTCAGGAGAGGGTGCCATCTCAGCGCGGCTATATGGGGGACCTGTATTCGCAGCTTGCGCGCCGATACGAAAAAGCCTGTGACTATGCCAAAGGCGGGTCGGTCACGGTTCTGACCGTCACGACCATGCCCGGAAACGACGTGACCCACCCGGTGCCTGACAACACCGGCTATATCACCGAAGGGCAGTTCTATCTGCATTCCGGCGTGATCGATCCGTTCGGCAGCCTGTCGCGCCTCAAGCAGAACGTGATCGGCAAGACCACCCGCGAAGATCATGGGCAGATCATGAACACTATGATTCGTTTCTATTCTGAAAGCCGCGATGCCGCGCAAAAACAGGCGATGGCCTTCGACCTGTCAGACTATGATCACCAATTGCTGAAATTCGGCGGCCTGTTCCGGTCGCGGTTCATGGACATCAATGTTTCGATCCCGCTGGAAGAGGCGCTGGATCTGGGTTGGAAGACGCTGGCAGAGTGTTTTGCGCCGGAACAGTTGCTGATGAAGCAGGCATTGATCGACAAGTATTTCCCGAAGGATGCCAATGGCGCGGTTGCAGCTGAATAAATCGTCGCTTGCGCGCGAGCAGACACAGCTGAAAAGCTATGAGCGGTTCCTGCCGTCGCTGGACCTGAAGCGACAACAGTTGATGGCTGAACGGGCCCGGGCCCGGGAAGAGGTCGACCGCCTTGAGCAAATGGTGCAGGCGCTGGTGCAGCAGGTTGGTGAAAAGCTGCCGATGCTGGCCCAGCAGGGTGTCGCTCTGGATGGGCTGGTCAAGCTCAAGGACTACAAGGTCAAAGAGGTCAATGTGGTAGGGGTCAAACTGCCTGACCTTGATCGGATCGAAGTGGCGGTGCGCCCGTATTCCGTTTTGGCCAAGCCCCATTGGGTCGATGCCGCTGCGCTTTTGCTGCACGACGTCATCGAAGCGCGGGTGCGGGTGAAGATTGCCGAAGAACGCGTTCGCATCTTCGACAAGGCGGTGGCCACCATCACCCAGCGGGTCAACTTGTTCGAAAAGGTTCTGATCCCGCGCGCCAAGGCCAATATCAAGAAAATCCGCATCTACCTGAGCGACGAACAGATGCAGGCCGTCGTGCGGTCGAAGATATCGAAACGCAAACACGCGCAGGAGGCTTTGACATGAGCGTTGCGCGTCTGAAAAAGATGTCTCTGATCGGGCCTGCTGCCCGAAAGGCGGAAACGCTTGAGGCGCTTCAGGCCCTTGGCTGCATGCATGTTTTGCCGCTTGTTCCCACACCGAAAGAGCCGGAAAAGATCAGTGAGCGCGGTGCAAGAGAGGCGTATAAGGCATTGCGTTTCCTTGCAGAAGTGCCTGACCCGCGCCGCCAGGTCCAGCGTGCGCCTGATTTCGACATGGATCGTTTCGTGCGCGAGGTGACCGACCTCATGCAGCGCGTTCGGGATACGATGGACCGGCGTGACTTTCTGGCGCATCGCATCGCCCAGGTGCGACCCTGGGGGGATTTGGATTTTCCGCCGACCGATGCGCTGGCTGGCAACAGGCTGTGGTTCTATCAGCTGCCGCTGAAGCACCGGGATGCCCTGTCCAAGGTCAAGCTTCCTTGGGCGATATTGGAGGAAGACCACCGGTACCTGTATGCTGTTCTGATTTCACCTGACGAACCCGATGATGATGTTCTTCCTGTTCCGCGAACCCATGTCGGTTCGCTGCCGGTACACGAGCTTGAGGCCCAGTTGGAAGAGGCCGAGATCGCCCTCGAGGCGTTGGAAGCCGAACGCGTGGCGCTGACGCGCTATCTGACATTGATGCGCCGGAACCTGTCCGTCGCCGAAAGTGCCGCCGAGCTTGCCCATGCAACGCAGAAAGTGCGCGACGAAGAGGCAGTGTTTGCTTTGCAGGGGTGGGTTCCCGTGGATCAGGTGGATGCTGTTCTTGCCATGGCAAACGCCAAGGGTTCAGCCGTCCTGATTGAAGATCCGGGTTCGGGCGACGCGCCTCCGACCTTGCTAAAGCAGCCTGAAAACCGCAGGGCCGCTGTCGATCTGGCGCTGTTCTATCAGGTGCCCGGATATCAGAACTGGGACCCCAGCGTCATCGTCTCGGCGTCCTTTGCGATCTTCTTTGCCATGATCGTGGCGGATGCCGGTTACGGTGCTGTCATCCTGCTGGCGGTGCTGGCCTTTTGGAGACGGATGGACCGCACCGCTGGTCAAAGGTCCTGGCGTCTGTTCGGCCTGATCATCTCGGCTGTTACGATATTTTACGGGGTCATGGTGGGCAGCTATTTTGGGGTATCACCGGCTGCGGGTTCAATTTGGACAAGGCTCAAGGTGCTGGATTTGAACGATTTCGGCGCGATGATGATGGTCTCGATCGTCGTTGGCGTCATACACCTTGTCCTGGCCAACGCACTTGCGGCGCGCGCGGCGTGGGGGCAACGCAAGGCGGTTGCCAATCTGGGCTGGATTGCGGCCCTGATCGGCGGGTTTGTCCTTTGGCTCGGCTACATGAACGGCAAGTCGCCGGTGCCGGGCGCTGCTATCCTGACCGCCGGCATCGTGGCGATTGTCCTGTTTTCCAGCGAGCGGATCATCCAGCGGCCGATGGACTGGATCTGGCGTTTGCTCGAAGGGTTTCAAAGCCTTGCTGGGGCGATGGGCGCGTTTGGGGATGTTCTCAGCTATATGCGCCTTTTTGCGTTGGGCCTTGCTTCGGCCTCGCTGGCGATCACGTTCAATGATCTGGCGGTGTCGGTCATGCAGGCCCTTAGGGGGCCGGGCATTCTGTTTGGGCTGCTGATATTGATCATAGGTCATGTTTTGAACTTCGCGCTCGCGATGATGAGCGGCGTCGTGCACGGTTTGCGTCTCAATTACATCGAATTCTTTAAATGGGGTCTGCCGGATGAAGGCATCATCTTTCGTCCATTTGCCCGCAAGGAGGTTCAGGAATGAATGAGCTTGTTCTTACACTGGGTTGGCTGGGTATTTATGCGCCAATGGCGTTAGGGGCTGCGGCCAGCGCCATAGGGTGTTCGATCGCCGGTATGGCCAGTATCGGGGCCATGACGGAAACCGAGGGCGGCTATGGCCGTTTCGTGGGTGTATCCGCGTTTCCCTCAACGATGGTCATCTACGGGATCGTCATCATGTTTACCCTGAACCGCGACGTGACACCTGAAAACGCGGGCGGTCTGTTCGGGATCGGCATCCTGTCGGGTATCGCACTGATGTATTGCGGCATCTGGCAGGGTCGGGCCTGTGCGGCTGCGATCAATGCGACCAAGGAAAAGCCCGAGATTTTTGGCCTTGCTCTGGCCCCTGCCGCAATCATCGAAGGGTTTGGTGTTTTTGCCTTCGTGTTTGCGTTGGTCATCAGTGCGGGGATCAGCTGATGGCACAAGACAGAACGATTGCGCATGGGGTTGACGCGCTGATCGACAAATTGCGCAACGATGGGGTTGCCGCTGGTCAGGCCGAAGCCGAAAAATTGCGCGCGGAAGCAAAAGCCGAAGCCGCGCGCATCGTGGCAGAGGCAAAGCGCGAAGCCGAGGAGTTGAAAAAGAAAGCCCGCACGGAGACAGACAATTACAGGGCTGCCGGCGAAGAAGCATTGAACACCGCGATGCGGGATGCCGTGCTGACCATGAAGGCGGGTCTGACGGATCGCTTCAAGGCAGATGTCGAACGCCTTGTAACCAAAGAGATGTCCGATCCCGAGCTTCTGAGGCAGATGATCCTCGAGGTGGTAGGCCGGGCCGGGGAAGGTGCAAATTTGAATGGCAGGGTTTCCGTCGTTCTTCCTGCCCGGGTCGCCACGCAGGAAGACATCAAGCAAAACGCCGATGACATTCAATCCGGCAAGCTGACAAAATATGTTCTTGGGCTGACTGCGAAGATGCTGCGCGAGAATGTCGAGTTGCACGCAGCCGATGACGTGCAGGAAGGCATCCGCGTTCGCGCAGAAGATCAGGGTGTTGTTCTGGACCTGACGGATAAGGCGGTGGCGTCGCTGTTGATGGAGCATTTGCAGCCCCGGTTCCGTGCCGTTCTGGAAGGGGTCATCCGCTGAGATGTCAAAGCAGGACGCCTATATCGCGTTGATGTGCAGCCTTCCGGGTTCGGAACGGTTGTTCGTTGCCAGGCAGCCGCCCCTGTCACGTATCAGGCTGGACCGTCGATTGACGGCTTTGACACCGGAGGACAGCAAAGTTCTGAAGATCCTCGAGCACGCGTTGAGCTGGAGTGCCTACGACATGGATGTCACCGACGCTCAGGCGATCCAGCGCTGCAAGCAAGCGATGGTGGACATCCCTCAGCCCACCTTGCGCAAACTCTTCATGGAACGCATGGAACTGCGCTCGGCTGTTGCGGCGCTGCGCCTGAGAAAACGCGGAGAACCGGCGCCTTCAGGCCCATTCGGAGTCGGACGATGGAGCCGCCACATCCCAGCCAATTGGGGTGATCCCGGTTTTCGGTTGGAACGACTCATGCCCTGGATCAAAGAGGCAACCCAATTGCTGGAAAACGAAGATCCGCTGGGTCTGGAACGTCTGCTTTTGTCGATAAGCCACATGCAGCTCAAGCGGCACGCGGCTCGTCACATGTTCGATTTCGAGGCGGTCGCCATCTACGTTCTGATCTGGAACATCTTCGACCGCTGGGCGCAAAGCAGCGCTGCGGAAGCCGCCAAGAGATTTGAGAAACTGGCACAACAGGCCATGGCCGACTTCGCTGATGTCGATTTTGAGGGAGCAAGCGCATGACAGCCCCAATCTCAGCCAAACATTCATCGACCGCTCGCGTCGTCCTGGTTCAGGAAGGGCTTGTGCGGATACAGGCCAATCCGGACGCGACCGGTCGCCCCGGTCAACTGGTCAAAAACGAAGTGGTTTACATATTGCCTTCGCGTTCCGGCCCCGGTGGGCGGCAGGAAAGGCTCAAGGGCGAAGTGCTGCGCGTACGTGGGGATATGGCGGACGTTCAGGTCTATGAAAGCACTGATGGGGTGGCGGTCGACGACCCGGTGGAGCAATCAGGTCAGCTCTTGTCGGTCGAGCTGGGTCCGGGGCTGCTGGGGCAGGTGTTTGACGGGTTGCAGTCGCCTTTGCCCAAGGTGGCGGCAGCATTTGGTACCTTCCTGCCGCGCGGCGCAGATGTCGCTCCCTTGGATGAAAACGCGAAATGGTCCTTTACGCCGTCCGTGAAGGTGGGCGACACGGTCACTGCCGGGGACAGTATCGGAACGGTGCCCGAAGGCCATTTCAGCCACAAGATCATGCTGCCGTTCAACTGGACCGGCGCGTACAAGGTGGTCTGGGTGCAAAAAGGCGCGGCCACGATCCATGACATCGTGGCCCGCCTGGAAGATGAAGACGGTGGCGAGCATACGCTGACTCTTTCGCAGAAATGGCCTGTTCGGAGACCATTGCCGGAAAACATCCTGAAGCGCGCACTGTCCGAGCGGTTGTATCCCACGGAACCGGTTCTGACGTCGCAACGGCTGATCGACACGTTCTTTCCGATTGCACGCGGCGGCACCGCCTGTATTCCCGGGCCGTTCGGGGCGGGCAAGACCGTGCTGCAAAACCTGATCGCACGGAATGCGAAGGTTGATATCGTGATCGTCGTGGCCTGCGGCGAACGTGCAGGTGAGGTGGTCGAGACCATCGAGGAATTTCCGAAGATGACCGATCCAACCACCGGTGGCAGCCTGATGGATCGGACGATCATCATCTGCAACACGTCATCCATGCCGGTTGCCGCGCGCGAGGCGTCGATCTTCACCGGGATCACGTTGGGGGAATACTACCGCCAGATGGGCAATGATGTCTTGTTGATCGCCGACAGCACCAGCCGGTGGGCGCAAGCCATGCGCGAGACCTCTGGCAAGCTCGAGGAAATTCCGGGCGAAGAGGGGTTCCCGGCCTATCTGGAAAGCTCGATCAAGGGTTTGTACGAACGCGCCGGGGCGCTGAAAACGAATGACGGCGATCTTGGCAGCCTGACGCTGATCGGAACGGTTTCGCCTGCTGGTGGCAATTTTGACGAGCCAGTAACCCAGTCAACCTTGTCGACGGTCAAGTGTTTCCTCGGGTTGTCATCCGAACGCGCCTACAAGCGGTTTTATCCAGCGGTCGATCCGATGCTCAGCTGGTCTCGGTATACCGACCAATTGTCCGACTGGTATGACAGGAACGCCGAGCCGGGGTGGACAGCCAAAGTGCGCACCCTGTTGGCCCTGATCGAAAAAGGCGAACAGGTCGATCAGATGATGCAGGTCACTGGGGAAGAGGGCGTTACAATTGACGACTTTGTAACCCAACAGAAAGCCTTGTTCGTCGATATGGTCTACTTGCAGCAGGACGCATTTGACCCAGTCGATGCGACGGTGCCGCTTGAACGGCAGATAAAGACGTTCAAGCTTGTGTACGATGTGACGCAATCCAAAGCGGTCTTCTCGGACAAAGCCGAAGTGAGGCAGGTGTTCACGCGGCTGACCGGGCTGATGAAAAACTTTCACTACGCGGCAGAAAACACACCCGAATACAAATCCACCTGGCAAAAGATCGAAAACCTGTGCCGAGAAAAGTTCGGAGTGTGATCAGGTGAAATGATAGCCCGTAGGGGGCATATGAAATATTAATAAAAACAATATCTTATGTTGGCTAACTTTGTCCTTACTGTACCAGTCTGCACTTAGTAAAAATCAGTGCGATGGCTAACCTTATTTCAATATAAAGAGCCAAGGCATAGAAAAAAGGTTGAGGTCATAGCTACTTCCAATCTAGAAATATTGTTTCCAAAGTTGGGAAACATCAGTCAATTTGTTTGGTTTCTCAAAAAGCGCGATACTTAAATCAATCTATGCAGATGGTCGATGTGCGTAGCAATGCCAGCGGGCAGGTAATAGTGTGTCCTCTCCTCCTCACCGTCGGGACCGCGATATTCGTAGGTTTGAATTGGTTCCAGTTCGTATTGTGCGTTGCCAGTTATTACCCCAACGGCGACGAGATCAGTTTGACCGGATTTTCCCAACTCCTTCTTGAACACTGGTGCGCCGCTAGAACCCTTTAGCGCAGGAAAAGACAGTTCTAGACGGCGAGGGGCTTCCAATTGCTCGCGAAGAAAACAGACACAGTTTCCAGAACGAAGGCTTCCTAGGAACTTGGGAATATCACCACCTGTTTGCGATCTGGAATACTCATAGGTCAACAAGATGGGGTCGCTGGTGTCGAACTGAGGATCGGTTCTGAACACGAGCCTAGGTTTGAAGGAAGAGATATCTAACAGTGCTAGGTCTGAGTACGTTTCTTGGACTATCGGAGTTACGGGAAAAAGCAATGAATCAATATCAAGTGGGTGAAGTTTAGGTCCCCACAAATCAACCAAGAGGACTTCGTCTACTCCACGGATAACGTGCTCAGCCGTTGCGCAATACGTGCCGCCATCTAAGTCTACGGCAAATCCGGTTCCTAGAAATTGGAGTTTGTTGTCGACACGCGTGACAAGTGGGAAAACGGCGTCGGGTGGCAGCACTTCATTCATTCCATTCCATTCGGGCTTTCCTCATTTTCTTAAAGGAAACCGAACATAGCATTTCTTGACAATACTAAAAGATCATCTGCAAAGACGTGAAAAGCCCTGCTGACTGGCGACTTGAGTTAAAGTGTTGACTTTAAACAATAAAATGGTAGCCCGTAGGGGAATCGAACCCCTCTTTCCAGGTTGAAAACCTGGCGTCCTAACCGATAGACGAACGGGCCACGCTGGCTAACCTACGAAATCCCTAGGTTAGCCACAGCTAACCCATTGAAACATAGGCGAAAATACAAGCTGGTAGCCCGTAGGGGAATCGAACCCCTCTTTCCAGGTTGAAAACCTGGCGTCCTAACCGATAGACGAACGGGCCACGCTGGCTTGTGGAGGGCCTTTTACGGTTTCGCCGTGACCCCCGCAAGCCGAAAAACGCATGGATGAGAAAGTTTTTTACGCCGTCCGAGCGAGACGTCAATTTGCCTCTGCCGCGTCCTCGAGCCTGAGCTGCACGGATTGTCGCCCGCCCCAGGTGTTCACCTCAAGCCGGCCTGCAAAATGAAAGCGCGCGCCACCATGATTTGACAGTCTCTCGCCCATCGGACCGTCAAAGGCACCAAAGGCAATCGCATCCAGCCCACCACCCATGCCATCGGACAATGACAACTTCAGGTGCGTTTCCCCGACACGTTTGGCAAAACGCACCTGAAGATCCGGAAGCGCGTATCGCGGGGCAGGGGCTCCGGCGCCAAACGGTCCGGCCTGTTCGATCTGTTCGACAAGATCCACTGTCGCGGCAGCCGGCATAAGGGCGCCTTCCAGCTTCATATCCGCAGGGCCGCCCTGACCTGCACCTTGTTTTGCCAGCAACTCGCTGAGGCGTTCCATCGCAGGTTCCAGTTTGTCGCGCTTGACGGTAAGTCCAGCGGCCATCTTGTGACCGCCACCCTTGACCAGCAACCCTTCCGCCGCGAGCCGCTGGATCGACGCCCCCAGATCCACGCCCGAGACCGAACGCCCCGAGCCTTTGCCCTCATCACCGTCAAAGCCGATCACGATGGCCGGACGGTTGGCGGTTTCCTTCAAACGAGACGCCACGATGCCCACCACACCCGGATGCCAGCCTTCACCGGCGGCCCAGACCAGCGGCGCGTCGAGCCCGCGACCCTCGGCCTGCTCCATCGCGGCGGCGCGCACGGCGTTTTCAATGTCCCGGCGTTCTGTGTTCAGCGCGTCCAGACGTTCGGACAGGGCCTGTGCCTCGTGCAGGGAATCCGTGCTCAGCAGGCGGGCGCCCAGATCGGCCTGCCCGATGCGACCACCTGCGTTCACGCGGGGGCCAAGCAGAAAACCCAGGTGATAGCTGTTGGGCGCCGTATCCATGCGCGAGACATCGGACAGCGCGACAAGTCCGGGGCGCTGCCTTTGGGCCATCACTTTAAGGCCTTGTCGAACCAGGGCGCGATTGGCGCCGATCAAAGGCGCAACGTCAGCCACGGTTGCCAGGGCCACCAGGTCCAGCATCGATATCAGGTCAGGTCCCTTTGCGCCTGCCGCGCGGAGCTGGCGCCCTGCTTCGACCAGCATCAGAAACACGACACCCGCCGCGCAGAAATAGCCCAGATCACCGCTTTCATCCTGCCGGTTGGGATTCACGACTGCAACGCAATCCGGCAGGGTTTCGCCGCCGAGGTGGTGATCCAGAACAATAACGTCCGCCCCCGTGGCCGCGGCAATCGGTTCATGGCTGAGCGTGCCGCAATCGACGCAAATGATCAGGTCGTGGCTGGTTGCCAGTTCCCGCATTGCCGGAACATTCGGACCATATCCCTCATCAATCCGATCCGGCACATAAAGCGTCGCCTGCAACCCCATCTGTCGAAGCCAAACCAGCACCAGCGCGGCAGAGCAGCCGCCGTCAACATCGTAATCCGCGAACACCGCGATTTTCTGGCGATGGCGTACGGCGTCCAGAAAACGCGCCGCCGCCGTTTCCATGTCTTTCATGTCACGGGGATCTGGCAGCAGCTCCTTGAGCTTGGGGTCCAGAAAGCCGCGCGCCTCCATGACCAGCACGCCACGACGGGCCAGAACCTGACATACCGCACGCGGCAGGTCGGTCTGTTGAGTCATCATCTCGGCAGCCCGCTCCAGCTCGGCTTCCGGGCCAACCCAGCGCCGCCCGGTCAGTGATTGTTCTACGCCAAGAAAACTCATTGTCTGCCCCTTGTGAACCAAGGCCGGATCCTTTCGGACCCGGCCTCTTCATCTTTTTCCAAATACTCCCGCCGGAGGCAACGGCGCAAGCCGTCAGGCGTTATCGTGCGGCCACGTTGGGGTGCGATACGACATGCGGCGTACGGACCCGGTCTTTGAACGCATCAGCAGCGTCGTGGTTTCCACCCAACCCGGCTCGCGCTTGATGCGCGGCAACAGAGAACCGCCGGTTACACCGGTTGCGGCAAAGATCACATCCGCGGTCACCATCTCATCGCGCGAATAGACCCGTTCCAGATCGGTGATGCCTGCCTTGGCAGCACGGCCCCGCTCGTCATCGTTGCGGAACAACAGGCGACCAAAGATCTGTCCGCCCATGCATTTCAGCGCGGCAGCGGCAAGTACGCCTTCGGGGGCGCCACCCTGGCCCATATACATGTCGATGCCGGTCACTTCGCTTTCTGCGCAATGCATGACACCTGCCACGTCACCATCGGTGATCAGGCGGATCGATGCTCCAGTTTCGCGCACTTCGGCGATCATCGCCTCGTGACGGGGGCGTTCCAGAATGCAGACGGTGATGTCCGCAGGTTTGCAGTTCTTGGCCTTTGCCAAGGCTTCCACCCGTTCACGTGGAGACATGTCCAGATTGACGACGCCCTCGGGCAGGCCCGGACCAACAGCAAGCTTGTCCATGTAAACGTCGGGCGCATGCAGCATCGAGCCGCGCGGGCCCATGGCAATCACGGTCAGCGCGTTGGGCATGTCCTTTGCGGTCAGCGTTGTGCCTTCCAGCGGATCCAGCGCGATGTCCACGCCGGGGCCGTTTCCGGTGCCGACTTCTTCGCCAATATAAAGCATCGGAGCTTCGTCGCGTTCACCTTCACCGATCACCACGACGCCAGCAATGTCCAGCATGTTCAGCTGTTCTCGCATCGCATTCACGGCGGCCTGGTCGGCGGCTTTCTCGTCACCACGCCCCACCAGCGAAGCCGAGGCCAGCGCAGCCTGTTCCGCCACCCTTGCCAGCCCCAGAGACAGCAGGCGGTCGTTGAAATCGGTTTTGGCAGCACTCATTGTCATGTATCCTCTGGTCATTTAAGCCGTTTCTATCGGCATAGCTTGCGTTTCATACAGGCCGCAAGTTCAAACCTCTTCAATCCGCAACGCGACGGGGGCACCGGCAACCACATCCGTTTCCCGGAACCCGTCCAGCGCGACGTCCAGCGCGGCGCGGGTGGTTTTGTGGGTAACGATCAGCACAGGCGCCGTGCTTTCTGCATGGGCATACTGGCGCATCCTGTCTATGGAAACACCGGCATCGCCCAGAATGGCTGCAACCTTGGCCAGTGCGCCCGGTTTATCCAGCAGACCCAGACGAAGATAATAAGGCGCCGGCAGGCCCGTGACGGCGGGGGCCGCAGCCTCAAGCGAATTGGCCGGTCGGCCAAAGGTCGGGATTTGCAGCCCACGTGCCAGATCGCACACGTCGCCCATCACGGCGCTGGCCGTCGGGCCTTCACCCGCACCGGGGCCACGCAGAACAACCTGTTCAACCGCGTCGCCTTCGATCACCACCATGTTGGTGCCGCCTTCCAATTGCCCCAAGGGCGAGTCGCTGGGCACAAGGCAAGGCTGCATGCGTTGTTCCAGCCCGCGCGCGGTGCGCTGTGCCACGCCCAGCAGTTTGATGCGAAAGCCCATATCCTCGGCCTGATCGATATCGTCCAGACTGATGTGTTGAATGCCTTCGATCTCGATCCCGTCAAAATTTGGCTTTGTGCCAAAGGCGATCGAGGCCAGCAAAGCCAGTTTGTGAGCGGCGTCGATGCCACCCACATCCAGGTTTGGATCGGCCTCGAGATAGCCAAGCTCGGCGCATTCGTCGAACAGGGCGTTATAGCCCTGACGCTGCGATTGCATCCGGGTCAGGATGTAGTTGCAGGTGCCGTTCATCACCCCCATGACGCGGGTGATTTCGTTACCAGCCAGCCCTTCGGTCAGGGATTTGATCACCGGAATGCCGCCAGCAACAGCAGCCTCAAAGCGGATAACACGCCCCGCGGCCTCGGCCTGTTCGGCCAGTTCCTGCCCGTGAATGGCCAGCAATGCCTTGTTGGCGGTCACGACGTCTTTGCCGCTGGCCAGCGCGGCTTCGACCGAGGCCTTGGCCGGACCGTTTTCGCCGCCCATCAGTTCGACATAGACATCGATATCGTCACGTTTCGCCAGCGCAACCGGGTCGGTTTCCCAGGCATAATCCGACAGGTTCACGCCGCGGTCCTTGTTCGGATCCCGCGCAGATACGGCCACGATTTCAATCGACCGGCCCGTGCGCGCCTTCAGCAAATCTGCATGGCGGCGAACAATCTTGACGACACCCACGCCGACAGTTCCCAAGCCCGCAATTCCCAGCCGCAGTGCCTGTGTCATGTCGTGGGTTCCTTTCCGCTCGAAACTTGTCTGAATTCGGACGCCTGCCCGATCAGCGCTGCCTTATCGGGTTCAGGCCAAGGGTGCAATCCGTCACCGGGGGATTGTCGAGGTCAAATGTCACGCTTTAGTTGGTTTGCGCGTTTTGCAGCGCCTGGGCCTTTTTCGCAAGCGCCTCGCTGCGCTGCGTCAGGTCTTCCTCCACCTCTGCCGCCTGGCTTACGGGATCAATCGAAGGCCCCAACGTTTCCTGCACCGGAACAAGGCGCGGGTAGGGGGCCGATTTGACCGAGGCCGGTTCACTGCCTTCAAGTTCGGTAAAGTCTGAACACCCGGCAAACACAAGAATAAGAGGCAGAACAGGCAGCAGTTTCATGTGGCACGCTTTTCGGTTTCGTTCGTCCTTTCGTGATGCACCTTTTGCCGGCGCCGATCAAGCGGGGTTCTATATGAACATTTGTTCAGATACTGTGGGCGGATGGCACGTACTCAAGGCTCCCACTCTGACATCACAGGCCCGCGCATTCGAAAGGCGGCCCTGAACCTGTTTGCCCGCCACGGCTATGCCGCGGTTTCGATGCGGCAGATCGCGAAAGAGGTCGGCGTTCAGGCGGGGGCGCTATACAATTACACGCCGGACAAGCAGAGTTTGCTGTATCGGTTGATGCGAGAGCATATGCAGGATCTGCTTTCGGCGCTCAACGCGCTAGAGCGCTGCGATGACTGCCAGCAAGCGTTGCGCCGATTTGTCGGTTTTCACATTCGTTTCCACCTGCAACGCCCAGACGAGGTGTTCATCGCCTATATGGAACTGCGCAACCTCTCGCCCGAAAACTTCGCTGAAATCGAAGACCTTCGGCGCCAATACGAAAACGCGCTGGAGGACATTCTTCACTCTGGCCAGCAGGCTGGTCAGTTTGCGATACCGGACACCAAGATCGCCACGCTGGCGGTGATTGCCATGTTGAACGGTGTGATGACCTGGTACAGGTCCGGAGGGCGGCTGTCACTGGACGAGGTCGAACAGATTTATTGGAACATGGTGCATAAGGCGGTGACGGCCTGACAGGGCCAGACCGTCACTGTGTCAGTGCGCAGGGCGAATGAAGGTCCCGTTTCGCAGTTCGCGAAACGCTTGTTCCAATTCGGCCCGCGTGTTCATCACAATGGGCCCGTGCCATGCGACGGGCTCATTGATCGGAGCCCCCGAGATCAACAGAAACCGAACGCCTTCGGGGCCAGCCTGAACGGTGATTTCGTCCCCCGTCCCGAAACGGACAAGCGTGCGGTCACCCGACATATCCCGGATATTCACCTCTTGCCCGGCGACCTCTTTTTCCAACAGCACACCGGACGGGCGTGACGCATCTGCAAAAGCTGCCTGACCTTGAAAGACATAGGCGAAGGCTCGGCGATAAGTGTCGATGCGAAAGGTCTTCTTCACACCCGCCGGAACCGAGATGTCCAGATATTGTGGATCTGCCGCAATGCCGTCCACGGGGCCGGTTTTGCCCCAGAACTCTCCGACAATCACACGAACGGTGGTGCCGTCGTCATCAGTGACTTCGGGGATATCCTTGCTTTGAACATCCTGATAGCGCGGGTCAGTCATCTTCTGATCCGAAGGCAGGTTGCCCCACAGCTGAAACCCGTGCATCTGCCCCGAGGTGTTTCCTTGTGGCATTTCCTGATGCAGTATGCCGGACCCCGCCGTCATCCACTGCACGTCGCCCGCGCCCAAAGTGCCGGTGTTGCCCAGCGAATCCGAATGCTCGACCGATCCGGCCAGAACATAGGTGATCGTCTCGATTCCGCGATGCGGATGCCAGGGAAAACCGGCCTGATAGTCCTGCGGGCGTTCGTTCCTGAAGTCGTCGAACAGCAGGAAAGGATCAAGTTCGGAAGGGTCCTGAAACCCGAATGCGCGGTGAAGTTTCACGCCAGCCCCTTCCATCGTCGGGGTGGCCCTGCGTGTTTCCAGTGTGGGTCTAAGGGACATATTCGCCTCCGGTTCGTTTGATCAGCATGTAACCCCTGCGTGATTGCGGTCAATCAGCGTTAATTAACCGGAGCTGTGCAAAATTGCTAAGCAACCAAAGCCCTGTTGTTTCCCCTGGAAAGTCGCTAAGTCGAAGCGGAACGGACAGGAGACATCCATGCAGGACGAAGTGCTGGCAACGATTCAGGCATCATCCCCCAGACGGTGGATCGGAGTAGGGATGCTGTCGACGGTTGGGGTGCTGGTCACATACGTCGCTTTGGCATCTCCGCCCGAACCGGCGTGGCAAGTATTTCTTTTTGCTGTAGGGGGCGCGTCGCTTTGGCTGGCCTATCGTGTATGGCACGCGACCCAGGACCATATTGAACTGACACAGTCGGAATTGCGTACCGGGTCAGGTCAAATGATCGCAAAGGTGGCTGATATTGAGTCGGTGGATCGCGGCGTATTCGCGTTCAAGCCGTCAAACGGCTTTCTGGTTCGCACCAAGCACAAAGATACGTACCAATGGGCCCCCGGATTGTGGTGGCGGATTGGTCGCCGGGTAGGCGTTGGCGGCATGACGTCTGCCGCCGAGGCCAAGTTCATGTCAGAAGTCTTAAGCGCTATTATCCACGCAGACGACCGGAGGGCGCACTAGGTTGCAGGCGACCTTGGTGGAAAAGCGGGGACGGGTGAAGATGAAGTTTTGAAAGTTAATGCCGGTCGCCAGATCCCAGCCAGGTTTAAACTGAGGAATATACTCGTTGGATGTTTCCACCAGAATGACCGTGTCCTGATCCGGCATCGGCGGCAGACGGTTTTCGATTTCCTGAATGTTGTTGTCGTTCCATTCCGTGTCATAGCCGCGCACGGTCGACCAATCCACGTAGTGGCGGTTGTCGTTCTCGTCAAAACGGATCAGAGAGACACGCATGCGCACTTCAGACCGGTTGTTGACCATTTCGCCCATAAGTTCGTGAAGCGAGTCGATGTAAACATCAGTCACAGCGGCCGATTCACGTGAGATCAGATCGCTGACCGTATAGGCAGCTTTCAGGTTCGACGCGCTTTGACGAAATCCCTCGAATGCGGTGAACGTAAACGTAATCGTCCACAACAACAGCGGGAATATCATGATTGCCTCGACGGTCAGAATACCACTTTCGTCCTGCTTGAAGGCCTTGATGCGGTTTTTCACGTTTCTGAATACAAACATAGCTTTACCGTGGCTCCTGCACGAATGCGGTCGTTGCGGTCACTGCATAGTGGCCGCTTTCGTCGACCACTGTGTTTGCGATGATCGAGCTTTCCAGAACAGGATCGATACGCAGGCAGGCCCGCAAAATCATCAACTCGTTTGAGGCCCCGCTTTTGAAGTCGAGCACTGGTTTGGGGTCTTCCGAACTGTCGGTGCAGGGTATTTCGTCCGAAAGAACGATGCCATTGAATGCATTCTGGCGAAGCATTTGCAGCCGCAGGTTGGTTTTACAATTCTTGATACCGGAAATGTCGCAAATCCGGTCCTTGATTACATCGTGGCTCCAGTTGGTGCCTGTGCCCAGACGGATATCCCGAACGACCAGATCAACACCCCGTTCCAGCGCGGCGTGCTTGGTGGTGATTATCGACATCTCTCCACCAATACCAATGAATGCCAGGAAAAACGGAATGATCATGACAAATTCGATCGTCGCGTTCCCGCACTCGGATCGCTTGAAAGTACGGAGTTTTGACAGTGATTTGCGGATCATTGCGTCAGCCTCAATTTGCGGATGGACGAAGCAATCGCAGTAAACGCCTTGTCCAGATCCAATCCAGCTACATTGTGAACATGGCTGTCCGAGCTTGCGCAGGACTTGATGGTATTCAAGCCGCTGGTGGGGGCCTCGAAAGCGATGCCATAGATGATGACACCCTTGTCTTTGGCCGCGCCGCAGATGCTGGTCGTGCGCGCGTTTTTTGTGGAAGATCCCACTGATTTTCTGAGGCCGTAGTACCAGTTATTCTCGTGGTTGCTTTGCCAATAGAAGTTGTTCTTGGCGTTCCACCACAGCGAAGCTCGGGCAAAAAGCTCGGGATAAGTCAGGCGAGTGGCGGTGCCGATCTCTTCGTTAGAGGAGTTTTCATTGGGTGGATTCCCAAAAGGATGGCCTGCCGTGACATAGCTGCCGTTTTCTTCTGTATGTTGCATCCAGACCCAACGATCCGGGTTGGTCGAATAGCGGATACTATATTCACCCTTTTTCCCGTCGGGCCTTTGATAGTCAGGGTTGAACCAAACTTCAGTCAGTCCACTACGCGCGGACGAGTCCAACATGTACTGCGAAGTGTTTTGCCCGTCGGTCATTACGATTACGACCTTAAGCACGTCCGAGTCATAAGATTCCGGGCGCAGAGCGAATTTTGCAGGAACTTTGTTTTCGGTGGCCAAGGCGTTGATCACAGGCTGGAATGACGGATCCAGCATGCCGACACCCCATTTCATGCCTACGTCGATGGATGTGTTGCCACTCGCGGTCAGGGCATCGATGCGGTTGTGCAGATATTGGACATTGTCGGTGACAGCTGTAATTTCACTGCCGGCGCGAACAGGGCACACGAAATAGGCCGGGGGCTGTTCTCCATCGGTTGAGACGCCATTGACGTTTGCCCAATTGTATCGCCAAGGATCGAAATGCCCAGTGCGCTGATAGAAGGTATTCGGGCTAAGCGTCGCAGAACCGAATTGTCCGGAAGTAAAGTTCACGCAATGGGAATAGTTGTGCTCTGAGGTCACGTTGGTGAATTTACCCAGTATGTCCTGCCCGGCATTGACCTGAGTGGCATAGGGGACAATCGACATCGAAATCTTCGTTTCACCAGATTCTTCAAGCATTTTGGTGACAAAGCCCTTCGCCGCAGTTCTCAAGACTTCGATCTTCGACTTTCCGGCGGTCGCGGAAGACCTTGTCATGGACCCGGACATGTCCAGAACCAGCGAGATTTCGACAGAACCGATGGACTCTATGGCAGTGCTTGCCGCCTTCATATTCAGTTCGGTGACTTTTCCGAACCTCATAAAACGCGTCGGAACAACTGCATTGGCGGTCGCGGCCACCTTTCTGGAGCCAAATCCTTCGGTGACGGTCACGGTTTTCTCAAGATGGCCCAGCCCGGCCTTTTCCATATAGGCGTCGACAACATCCTTGGGTGGCAGCTTTTGGTCAAGATCAGCCGCAGCAAGCACCGCGCGGTCCAGCGTGGATTGCAGGCTGGCGCGGTCGCGCTCGTACGTCATCAGATCCATCGCCATGCCGGTAATGGCCAGCATCAGGATTAAAATGAGCAGGGTGAATATCGTAAAAGTGCCGTCTTCTTTTCGGGCAAACAGCCGCAACTGGGAAATCTTGTGTTTCGGCTTCGAGCCGTCGTTCTGAAGCGAGAAAATTATCATTTGATGACTCCGCCTCGCACATAGAAGTCGTGCGCCAAAGAAAGGAAATTCCGGTTAAATTTAATTTTCAAACGTGGCGTGAATTGGGCGAAAAAGGCTTGGTTTTGGCCTTTTTGCGCACTCAAGGGGTATAATTTTCACGTTTTCCCCTGGTCTGTCGATGAAATGTAGACAATCAGTTAAGCGATTGACCGGATTGGGCGACTCACCATCAGGAACTCAAGTCTCTGTTAAGAAGGTGATGAAAAAAAGTGCATTGTTTGATTGCAGCCAGACTTGAGTGGTGCGACAAAACGTCATGACGTTTCGTCATCCAGCGGTACGGAGGATTTTATGACCGGCATCCAAGAACCAAGCTTTCGCGAGAGTGTTGACCTGATGTTCAACAGGGCGGCCGCCCTGATGGAACTGCCGCCGGGGCTGGAGCAGAAAATCCGGGTTTGCAACGCGACCTATACAGTTCGGTTTGGTGTGCGTCTGCGTGGTGAGATCCATACGTTCACCGGGTACAGGTCTGTCCATTCCGAACATATGGAGCCGGTCAAAGGCGGCATTCGTTATGCCACTGCGGTGAACCAGGATGAGGTCGAAGCGCTGGCTGCGTTGATGACGTACAAATGCGCTCTTGTCGAAACGCCTTTTGGCGGATCGAAAGGCGGGCTTTGCATTGATCCCAGGAAATATGAAGAACACGAGTTGGAGCAAATCACGCGACGCTTTGCCTATGAACTTGCAAAGCGGGATCTTATTAACCCGTCGCAAAACGTTCCCGCGCCCGACATGGGAACGGGCGAACGCGAGATGGCCTGGATGGCCGACCAATACGCCCGGATGAACACCACCGACATCAATGCACGGGCCTGTGTGACCGGCAAGCCATTGAACGCAGGTGGTATCGCTGGGCGGGTCGAAGCCACCGGACGTGGCATTCAGTACGCTCTGCGCGAATTTTTCCGTCACCCCGAAGACGTCAGGGCGGCAGGCCTGTCGGGCAAGCTGGACGGCAAGCGTGTTGTGGTGCAGGGGCTCGGCAATGTGGGCTATCACGCTGCGAAGTTTCTGAGCGAGGAGGACGGTTCACGCGTTGTAGGTATCATTGAATGGGACGGAGCGCTCTATAACCCGGATGGTATCGACGTCGAAGCCGTCCGCCAGTGGATCGTCAAGCATGGCGGCGTCAAGGATTATCCGGACGCGACTCATTCAGCGGAAGGCACAAGCGTTCTGGAGGCTGAGTGTGATATTTTGATCCCGGCTGCCCTTGAGGGTGTCATCAACCTTTCCAACGCCGAGCGGATCAAGGCACCTTTGATCATCGAGGCAGCGAACGGCCCGGTCACCGCTGGCGCGGATGAGATTCTTCGCAAGAAAGGTACCGTTATCATCCCGGATATGTATGCCAACGCGGGTGGTGTGACGGTGTCTTATTTTGAATGGGTCAAGAACCTCAGCCACATTCGTTTCGGCCGGATGCAGCGTCGGCAGGAAGAGGCGCGACATGAATTGATCGTCAGCGAACTGGAGCGGCTGGACCGTTATCTGGGTGACGCGTGGTCGATGTCTCCGGACTTCAAGGCAAAATACCTCAAGGGTGCCGATGAGCTTGAACTGGTGCGCTCGGGCCTCGATGACACGATGCGTATCGCTTATCAGTCGATGCGTGAAGTGTGGCACAGCCGCGACGATGTCGAAGACCTGCGTACTGCGGCCTATATCGTGGCGATCGACCGCGTGGCCAAAAGCTATCGCGCCAAGGGGCTCTGAAGCAGGCGGGCGGGGTGATCATTTCGCCCCGCCGGTACACGCCGCGGCTTGAATGTCGATGGCGGCCCGTTAGTTTGACGGATAGTAGACACTCAGAGAAACGAATCCCGGAGACCTCCATGTTGCGTATAGCCATTGTCGCGGCTCTGCTGGCCACCCCTTTGGCCGCTCAGGAAACTAAGGAACAAAGCTGCAAGTATCAGGCGGATGTGGTGGCAGCGATCCAGAAGGCGCGGCTGGACCGCGTGAAAGAACGCGATGTGGCGCAAGCCGTGGCTGATAGTGGCCCGACATGGCCCGAGAACTACAACGCCGCGATTCCGCTGATCACACCGTGGGTCTATGAACAAAAGATGCGCGACGTGCGCAAAAAGGATCTGGGCGCTGCTTGGCTTGAGCTGTGTTTGCAGCAATAATCCACAGCCCGGACATTTCCCTGTGGACAAACGCGCGCCATCCCCTTGGCGCGCGTTCCTGTTTCTGTCAGGTTTGACCCATGTCACTGCCCCCCGGATTTCTGGATGAACTGCGCACCCGTCTGAGCCTGTCTCAGGTCGTCGGGCGCAAGGTGATTTGGGATCAGCGCAAATCCAATCAAGGCAAAGGTGACATGTGGGCGCCTTGCCCGTTTCATCACGAAAAGACGGCCTCATTCCATGTCGATGATCAGAAGGGGTTTTATTACTGCTTCGGCTGTCACGCCAAGGGCGACGCGATCAGCTTTGTAAAAGAAACGGAAAATGTTTCGTTCATCGAAGCGGTGGAGATCCTCGCCCGCGAGGCTGGCATGCCGATGCCTGCGCGGGATCCGAAAGCACAGGAAAAGCAGGATCGCCGCAGTCAGCTTGCCGATGTGATGGAACAGGCGGTGCAGTTTTTCCGCTTGCAGCTGAAAACAGGGGCGGGGGCAGAGGCACGGGATTACCTGTCGCGCCGGGGTTTGGATCAAAGCGCGCTGGATCGGTGGGAGATCGGGTTTACGCCGGATAGTTGGCAGGCGCTTTGGGATCACCTGCGCGGCAAGAGCATCCAAGAGGAGCTGATCCTTGGCGCCGGGCTGGCCAAGCCTTCAAACAAAGGCAAAAAACCCTATGACACCTTCCGCAACCGGATCATGTTCCCGATCCGTGATCCGCGTGGGCGCTGCATTGCATTCGGTGGCCGCGCGATGGATCCGAATGACAACGCGAAATACCTGAACTCGCCCGAGACCGAGTTGTTCGACAAGGGGCGCAGCCTTTACAATCAAGGTCCGGCGCGGCAGGCGGCGGGCAAAGGGCAGCCGCTGATCGTGGCCGAAGGGTATATGGACGTGATCGCGCTGGCCGAGGCAGGTTTTGGCGCGTCGGTTGCGCCTTTGGGAACGGCCATTACTGAACATCAGTTGCAGCTGCTCTGGCGGATCGCGGATGAACCGATCATTGCACTGGACGGGGATGCCGCGGGTCTGCGGGCGGCCATGCGGGCGGTTGATCTGGCACTGCCGCTGCTGGAGGCCGGAAAATCCCTGCGTTTTGCCTTGATGCCCGAAGGCAAGGACCCGGACGATCTGTTGCGCACAGAAGGCCCGGGCGCCGTTCAGGCCGTTCTGGAAGGGGCCATACCGATGGTCAAACTGTTGTGGCAGCGCGAGACCGAAGGAAAGGTATTCGACAGCCCGGAACGCAAGGCAGCACTGGACAAGGCACTTCGGGACAAGATCAAGCTGATCCGAGATCCCTCGATCCGCTTGCATTACGGTCAGGAAATCAAAGACCTGCGCTGGCAATTGTTCCGCCCGCGACGACAACCTCAAAACCGTCCTTGGCAACCGCGGGGAAAATGGCAGCCGCAGCCAACCGCGACGCCGGGCGCGCGCAGTTCGTTTCTTGCCTCATCGGAAAACGCGGATATCCAGCTGCGTGAAGCCGCTATTCTGGCGATCTCGATTCTGAATCCCAAGGTTGTTGTCCAATTTGAGCAACAGTTGGAAGAAATGGAATGCCACAATCCTGACTACGCGGCGTTGCGCGATGCTGTTCTGCGTCACGCAATTGATGATCCGGACAACCTGAAAGACCACATTATCGCATCAATGGGGCCTGACGCCCTTGAAAACCTGCTGACCCTTCGCCATGTGGCAGTCATCCCCTGTGTGTCCAAGCCAGGCGACGTTGAAAAGGCCGAGATGACACTGGCCGAGGAACTCGCAAAGATCAAAGCGCTCCGGGGGTTGGATGCCGAGATTGCCGAAGCGGCGGAAGAACTGTCCGATCTGCCCGATGAGGCGCTGACATACCGGCTGGCGCAAGCCGCCGAAGAGCGCAACCGCACGAGTCGAAGCCAGAACGAGGATAGGGCCGTTTTCGACATTGCTGACAATGGGGCGCGAATCAATCGTGACGAGAAAGACGCGTTTGCGGCGATCATGTCAGGCATCAAATTCGAGCGGAAACGCCGATAAGTGGTGTTTTCGTAAGGCACTGGAAAAGAAAAACGGGTAAACGGGTGGCCGAATCACTTATACGCGCTAATGATTCGGCTGAGACGAATCACCCATCCCTGCAGGAGCATTGAATGGCCGCCAAGGATACGAACGAAGACCGCAAATCCGACGAGCAGGAACAGGAAATCTCGCTGGACATGAGCCAGGCGAACGTCAAGAAGATGATCGCCGAGGCTCGCGAGAAAGGTTACATCACCTACGACCAGCTCAATCAGGTCTTGCCGCCTGATCAGGTCAGTTCGGAACAGATCGAAGACGTAATGTCGATGCTGTCCGAGATGGGCATCAACATCATCGAAGATGAAGAGGCCGAAGAAGAAGAGAACAAAGGCTCGACCGAACTGGTTGCCGCGGAAAGCAACCGTGAGGTTGCACTGGCCGGTTCCGGTACAGAAAAGCTGGATCGCACCGACGACCCTGTGCGCATGTATCTGCGTGAGATGGGGTCGGTCGAACTGCTGAGCCGCGAGGGTGAGATCGCGATTGCCAAGCGGATCGAAGCCGGTCGCAACACGATGATTGCGGGCCTGTGTGAAAGCCCGCTGACCTTTCAGGCGATCACCATCTGGCATGACGAATTGTTGTCCGAAGACATTCTTTTGCGGGATGTCATTGATCTGGAAACCACGTTCGGCAACCAGTTGGACGAAGACGGTGACGTTGAAGAGCCGGTCGTCGATACCTCGGCCGTGCAGGCGAACAAGCCAACCAAGGATACCGGCCCCGAGCTGGATGCGGATGGCAACCCGCTGAACAACGATGACGATGACGACGAAGACGATCAGGCCAACATGTCGCTGGCCGCGATGGAAGCGGCGCTGAAGGATCAGGTCCTGACCACGTTGGAGCGTATCTCGACCGACTTCTCGATGCTGTCTGAAATGCAGGACAGCCGGATTTCGGCCACGCTGAACGAAGACGGCACGTTCAGTGAAAAGGACGAAGAAACCTATCAGAAACTGCGGGCTGAGATCGTCGAGCTGGTGAATGGCCTTCACCTGCACAACAACCGGATCGAAGCGCTGATCGACCAGCTTTACGGTATCAACCGTCGCGTCATGTCTCTGGACAGCGCGATGGTCAAGCTGGCTGATCAGGCACGCATCAACCGCCGTGAGTTCATCGAAGCGTATCGGGGCCGTGAGCTGGATCCGAACTGGCTGGCCGAGATGGCCGAAAAGCCGGGCCGGGGTTGGCAGATGTTCATCGAACGCTCGACCGCGAAGGTCGAAGAGCTGCGCAACGACATGGCTCAGGTCGGCCAGTATGTCGGTCTGGATATCTCGGAATTCCGCCGCATCGTGCAGCAGGTTCAGAAGGGCGAGAAAGAGGCGCGGCAGGCCAAGAAGGAAATGGTCGAAGCCAACCTGCGCCTAGTGATCTCGATCGCCAAAAAGTACACCAACCGCGGCCTGCAATTCCTTGATCTTATTCAGGAAGGCAACATCGGCCTGATGAAGGCGGTGGACAAGTTCGAATACCGTCGTGGCTACAAGTTCTCGACCTATGCGACCTGGTGGATCCGCCAGGCGATCACCCGCTCGATCGCAGATCAGGCCCGCACGATCCGTATTCCGGTTCATATGATCGAAACGATCAACAAGCTGGTGCGCACGGGCCGTCAGATGCTGCATGAAATCGGCCGCGAGCCGACGCCGGAAGAACTGGCCGAAAAGTTGCAGATGCCGCTCGAGAAAGTGCGCAAGGTCATGAAGATCGCCAAAGAGCCGATTTCTCTGGAGACGCCGATTGGCGACGAGGAAGACAGCCAATTGGGCGACTTCATCGAGGACAAGAATGCTGTGCTGCCCCTGGACAGCGCTATTCAAGAAAACCTCAAGGAAACCACCACAAGGGTTCTGGCCTCGCTCACCCCGCGCGAAGAACGGGTTCTGCGGATGCGTTTTGGCATCGGCATGAACACCGATCACACTTTGGAAGAAGTCGGCCAGCAGTTCAGCGTGACCCGCGAACGGATCCGTCAGATCGAGGCCAAGGCGCTGCGGAAGCTGAAGCACCCCAGCCGTTCACGAAAACTCCGATCTTTCCTGGATCAATAAGAACAAAGGCATATCAGAACAAAGGCGCCCCTCAGAGGCGCCTTTTTTCGTTCACATTGGCTGGTTCTCGCATCACGTTGGCGCGAATGCACAAGGCCGGGGCGGTGTGCCTTTCTATATCGGTCTTGTCCACTCATGGGACAGGCGGGGGCGAGGCTTTTCAGGCTGATGACCCCCGGCCAGCTGTCCGAATGGGATGTTCCACTCGGGTCTTGAAGGCGCTGGGCGGCTGACCTGTCCACCGTTTGAAGGCCGTAGAAAAAGCTGCCTGATCGGCATACCCCAGCGCATATGAGATTTCAGACAGAGTCATGCCGTTTGTGATGAAAGTCTGGGCCAGATCACATCTTAGATCGTCCACAATATCGCGATAGCTTGTGCCTTCTTCCTTGAGACGTCGACTGAAGGTTCTGAGGCTCATCCCCAGATCAGCCGCCGCATCTTCGGCTTGCAGGATTGCGCCGGGCAGGGATCGGGTGATCAGACCTTCGACACGGGCGCGGGTCTGGTGCTTGGGGGGTGGTTTTTCGGCCAGCAGACGTTCACCGTATTCCAGCAAATGCTCCCGCAGCTTGGGATCATAGGTCGGCACTTTCAATTCCAGCGCAGATAGCGGCAGAATGATCTCAATCTTTTCAGCGCTGAAAACCACCGGGCAGCCTGCCAGCTTTTCGTAGGTTTTGGCGTGGCTTCCAACTTTGTGCTGAAAGCGCATCTCGATCGGGTGCAACTTCACCTGCGTGAGGTTTCTCATCCTGGCCAGCGCAGCGAACAACAGGAATTCCGTGCGCCGATGATAGCGGGCAAAGCTGGCGTCTTTCCAATCGGCCTCAAGGGCCGCGAAGTTGCCGGCAACACGGAAGCTGAGCCCGATGGCCGGATCGATGATGCCGTGAAAACGGGACAGGTTTTCCATCACCTGCCTCAAATCGCGGGAGTATTTACTGATATACCCTGTCACGGTCGAGGCCGACGTGACCTCGAGCCCAGTGCGTGCCGCAAATGTGATGTCACCAACGGCGTCACAGGCGTGCCGGATGAACAGGGCCTCTTTATGTGCGCTGTAGACTGCGGCAGGGGGCGCGATATCCTGCTGACGCAGCCCGGCCTGTTTCAATACCCGCTGGGATACTTTGCTGTTGCCGGCGTGGCGATCCAGTGCCTGGATCAAAAAATGTAGTCGGTCGATATCTACATCCATCGTGGTACAACACCTTACGTTCTCAAATACACTAACAGTTTACCAGGGAAATCCCTTTGTTGACTTTGGCTATTGGCAGAAAGGATTTTGCACTTGAGTACTACTTGTTGGCAAGTTCTCGAAAGCTTTTGACCGGAACGCGCATGAAGTGTAGCGCGCAGCTGTCCAAATCAGCTTTGTTGCCGGGTCGGGACCTTTATGGGGATGAGGTCAGAGCCTCGGAGAAATCACCAATCTCTGCTCAGGGCTCCCCGGCACGCTCTTTTTCCCGCAAGCGACGCGTTGTATTGCGACGCCGGGCTTGGGCCTGCTGATCCGCTGTCAAGGCTGGCTCACACCGGATCACGCTATGTACCAGACGGGCTGAATTGATCGTGAGGCACCCTGTGCACGCGGTGAAGTTCGACTAACCTATTCAGAGGTCACTATTTGGAACAAGCAATCAGGGAAGAAATTACCATGAAACAGTCATACACTTTCGCCGCGCTGGCAGCCTTGGCCTTCAGTGTTCCATTGACAGCAGATGCTGCGCGGAACGGATTTCGAACGGAACCCATAAACGCCACTGATTTTGAGGTCATCCCCCGCGGCGACATGCGTACCGAAGGCTATTGGTGCGCGGCCGCAGATTATGCGCGCCGAACCTTGGGATTGGGCTGGACGGACCGGATTTACGTGCTGCGGGGGTACGGGCCCAGTGTCACAACCGGTCGCAGAACAGCGGTTCAGTTTTCGATCAAGCAACCTCAAACGGTTGATGTGCAACCAAGCAGCTTTGTCTCGTTCGGGTTTCAGCCTGGCAACAGTGAATCTGTACAAGGTGCGAATGCACGGTGTAATTATCGACCGTTCTTCAACGACTGACAAACGCGCAGGATAGACACGATGCAGACCGAGTTCGTTTTGCACACCCGTGGACCGGGGCTGTACGAATTCACGTCCGACGTTCTGCAATGGCTTGAAAGGGTGGCGAAAGATGGGGTCTTGACCCTTTTCGTTCGCCACACTTCCTGCTCATTGCTGATTCAGGAAAACGCGGACCCCGAAGTTCAAAAAGATCTTCAGGCGTTCTTCGAACGGCTGGTTCCACCGTCAGACAACCCTGCCATGTCGTATCTGCGGCACACCTATGAAGGCCCGGACGATATGCCTGCGCATATCAAGGCCGCGCTCTTGCCGGTTTCGTTGACGATCCCGGTGTCGCAGGGACGACCTGTTCTGGGAACATGGCAAGGGATTTACCTGTTTGAACACCGCACTGCGCCGCATCAAAGGAAGGTTGCGGCGTATCTGGCCTGACCCACTATTTAGCGGTTTGAATTTCCGACTACCCAAACTCTAGCGGCTGCCCTATAGTTGTGGATAAGTAAGCCGCAGCGCTTACAAAAAGAGGCCGAACATGGGACGAGGAGACGGCGGATGCGCTGCCCGTTTTGCGGAAATATCGACACTCAGGTGAAAGATTCACGCCCGGCAGAGGACCACGTGGCAATCCGCCGACGCCGGTTCTGTCCGGCCTGTGGCGGACGGTTCACGACCTACGAACGTGTGCAACTGCGTGATCTGGTTGTCATAAAGACCAATGGTAAACGCGAAGATTTCGATCGCGACAAGCTGGAGCGTTCGATCCGCATCTCGATGCAGAAACGCCCCGTTGATCCCGAACGGATCGATCAGATGATTTCGGGCATCGTGCGCCGTCTGGAAAGCATGGGCGACACGGATATCCCGTCCAACAAGATCGGTGAGATCGTTATGGAAGCTCTGGCGCGGATCGACACTGTCGCCTATGTTCGCTTTGCGAGTGTGTACAAGAATTTCCAGGCGGCCGATGATTTCGAGGAGTTCGTCCACGAACTGCGCCCGCCGCAGCCTTCGACTGACGAGTGAACGAAACAGATAAGCGATTCATGGCGCTTGCCCTGTCTTTGGGGCGGCGCGGTCAGGGGACGTGCTGGCCGAACCCCGCTGTGGGGTGTGTCATCGTTCGTGATGACCGGATCATTGGGCGGGGCTGGACACAGCCGGGTGGCCGCCCTCATGCCGAGACCGAAGCCTTGGCTCAGGCCGGGCAGGGTGCGCGTGGTGCGACCGCCTATGTAACGCTGGAACCCTGTGCCCATCACGGCAAAACGCCGCCCTGCGCCGAGGCCTTGATTGCGGCAGGTGTATCCCGTGTTGTAGCCGCTGTCGAAGACAGCGATCCGCGCGTGGCCGGGCAGGGTTTTGCCATGTTGCGCGAGGCGGGGATTGACGTTGTAACTGGCGTTCTTGCGCAACAGGCAGAACGGGATCTGGCGGGCTTTTTCCTCAAGACTGAACAAGGCCGGCCTTTTGTGACGCTGAAGATGGCCAGCAGTTTCGACGGGCGCATCGCAACCTCGACAGGGCACAGTCAATGGATCACCGGACCGCAGGCACGTCGTGTGGTCCATGCCATGCGTGCACGTCATGATGCGGTGATGGTCGGGGCAGGGACGGCGCGCGCCGACGACCCCTCGCTGACCGTTCGGGATCTTGGGGTTGAGCATCAACCCGTCCGCGTCGTGGTGTCCCGCCATATGGATATTTCTCTGATGGGGCAGCTGGCGCGCACGGCCTCAAAGGTACCTGTCTGGCTCTGCCATGCGCATCACCCGGATGCCGAACGTGCACAGGCGTGGGAGGGATTGGGGGCAAAGCTGATCCCCTGTGCGTTGAAAGATCATCATATCGATGCGGTGGATCTGCTTCAGCAACTGGGTCAGACCGGTTTGACCAGTGTCTTCTGCGAAGGCGGGGCCGCGCTTGCGGCCTCGCTGCTGGCCGAAGATCTGGTGGACGAGCTGATCGGGTTCACTGCCGGCTTAACCATCGGGGCCGAAGGCCTGGCTGCGGTCGGGACACTAGGTCTGGAAACGCTGGAGGCCGCCCCCAGGTTCGAATTGATCGAGACGCAGGCGGTCGGCGGGGATGTATTGCACCGTTGGCGCAGAGCGTCGGAATAACGTCAACGCCAAAGATGAGCGTGCGTTGCGAACGCGCCCTGAAGCTTTGACAGAAACCGGTTGAACGGACCGGACGGTGCCGAATACCCCAGCGCCAAGCGTTCAACGGCCACTTCGACAGGGCAGGGTTGTCTGGTGATCGGATCGAAATAGCGTGGATAGTCAATCAAGGTGGCGTGCACCAAACCCATCAGCGACGGCCGTGCACCTCGCCTGACGGGGACGGCATCCAGATCGGTGGTCAGGCCCCATCCCGCATAGAAGGGCGCGCCCAGGGTCGTGACCTTCACCCCGCGCAACAATGCCTCGAACCCCAATAGCGATGTCATCGTCCAAACCTCGTCCACCTGCGTCAGCAGCGAGGCTGGGTCAGTCCGGGTCACGACAAGGTCCGCAAGAGACTCTGCGTCTATCTGGCCATCCCGCAACCCGGCTTCGACATCAGGGTGCGGTTTGTAGATCAGGATTGCATCGGGGTTGGCTTCGCGCGCTGTTTTCAGCAGGTCCAGATTGCTGCGCACCGTGTTGGTGCCCAGCAGGATCGAGGCGTCATCTTCAACCTGTCCGGGCACCAGAATTCGGTGCCCATGGGGTAGAACCGGCGCGGATTGGCCCGTGTTGTATTTGCTCAAACCATCGGCCAGCAAGCTCTCGACAAGCCGTTCAGCGCGCAATTCCTGATCCGGACGCAATGTTGCGCGCTCGCTGATCAGGTTTTCCAACTGGCTGGGCTTTGTGGGGTCATAGTAGATACCGATTTCGTCGGTTACCAGCGATAGGGGCGGAACAAGCGCCGCCCCAAGTCCGCGGGAACGCAAAAAGCCGTCTTCCACACGAACGGCCCCTTCGCTGTCGCGCGCCTGACTGGCCCAGACCATAAGGGGGCGATCCGAGGGGGCAGGCTGTGTGGCCGTAAAGCGCAACGTGCCATGCCGCCCGAAAATCTGCTGCATGTGCCGGCGTTTCCACAGACGCATGCCGGCCGCCGTCCAACCGTGCCTGTCCTGCCGCCATGCGCGGGTCTGCGCCTCCAAAATGTCCAGAACCGTTTCCAGTTCGCAGAGCTGATCGCGAAAGGGGTCGTACCAGGTCGGGTAAAGCAGCATCGCGGCCGCGAACAGTTGCGCGCGGGTCAGGTTGCGCTGTCGGCGTTGGACTGGGAATTCATCCTGCGTCAGGCCCCAGCCGGCATAGAACGGTTGGCCGAAAACGCGCGGTTTGTGACCGGCCAGGATTGCTTCAAAGCCCAGCTGCGAGGAAAGGGTATAAACCGCAACGGCACCCTCAAGCAGGGGCCAGGGGCTGATCGATTTGTCAAACCACGTGACCCGGTCTGACAGGTCCTGATCGGTGAAATGCCCCTGACGATGACCTGCCATCGTTTCTGGATGTGTCTTGATCAGAATGCGCGCGCCCGGGTTTTCCTCCTGCGCGACCACAAGCATTTCAAGAAAACGGGCACGATCGGCACCGCTTGCCGTGACGGCGGCATCGCCAACCGTCTGATCGATGACCAGTACATAACCGGGGTCAGGTGCGGCAAGATCGGGGTCAAACGCGGAATACTTGCTGAGGTGCAATTCCCTGACCCGCTCCATCGCCGCGCGTGCGCGGTTCAGCAGCGCGGTGTCGTCCAAGGGATCAGTGTTCAGCAGCTTCTCAAGGTCGGAAGGTTCTGCCGCATCGAAATGCGGGCCTGAACGGTCCAGCAAAAGACCCAAGGGCGGTTCACCGGCGCGCCCCGGGTGCAGAGACCTGAGAAAGGCATCCTCGACCCGCAGAACGGGTGCACGGTGTTTTTCGGCGATGCGCAGGCCCCGATACGCGGTCGGGCTGTTGCCCCATATGCCCACGCAATCGCCATCCTTGGGAAGACCCAGACGAATGTCATATCCGGCAAGCGTTAGAATCCGTCTCAGGCGTTTTTGCGTAAGAAACCCGCCGTTGTAGACGAACAGCCGGGTGCGCTCGGCCCCGGCTGTGCTGTCCGGATCGGGTACCATGCATCAGTTGCCGGTCAGCGTGGCGACGTTTGCGATGGGGGTCAGGCCACCAGCGATCAGCGAGATCGATTTGCTCCACTGTGCATAGGGCGCTTCGGTCACATAAATCGTATCATCGTCGCGGATCACGAAATCCCGCGCGATGAACAGGCCGTTGGGGGCCGTCAGGTTCAGCAGGTAGATCATGCGTTGATCCCCCTTCAGGTCGGCGCGTCCGGTGATGCTGCGCGCGATGTCCTGGCGCTCTTTTCGCAGAATGAAAATGCCGGTTGGATCAGAGGACAGTGTTAGCAGACCACCGACCTGAGCCAAAGCTTCCAACGCGGTAAGGTCCTGACTGTCAAAGGCCACGCGAGACTGACCTCCGGTCGCGCCGAGAGCTATGTATGATCTGCTGTCTTCTTCCACCAAAATGCGGTCGCCGCCACGCAAAGCGACGTCCAGTTTCGGGTTGCGGAACAGATCTTCGTACCAGACAGTGCCCTTTTGATCCCCTCGGATCAGTGTCACCAGTGCGATATCCGACGCTACTGAGACCCCGCCCGCCTTGGACAGCATGCCAAGCAGGGAACGGGTTGGGCGTTCGATCGGATAGATGCCGGGGGTTGCGACTGTACCCGTCAGCGAGACGGTGGAACCGTCACCCGCAACACGCCGCACTTCGATCTGTGGGTCGGGTGTCTGTTCCCGCAGCTTGTTCGTAATCAAAACGCGAAGCTGTTCGGGGGTATTGCCCGCGGCCCGAATCCGACCCGCATAGGGGACGAAAATGAAACCATCGCTGTCGACCTGAACTTCGTCCAGAATGGTCGCCGCACCGGTTTCGCCGGACAGCAACCCGTCGTCCACGTTTTCCCATATGGTCAGGCCCAGCACGTCACCGGGGCGGACAGTGTCGGCGGTCAGGGCCTGGGCGCTGCTGAACGAGGACGAAAAGCCAAACTGAGGCACGGCGGATGCAAGGCGTGTCACGCGGTCATCGACTTCGACGACAAACGCGTTGCCGCCATTCTGGACTGCGCCCGCCAGAATTTCGGTCTTGTTCGGCCCGGATTTCGGAAGTTGGCAGGCCGCCATCAAGCCGATTGCGGCTACAAGGGAAACCCCCCGCATCCATCGCTTAGGAGAGAATTGCACTGCCGGATATCCTCAGTCTTTTGTTGTTGCGGGAAGATTAGCCGGTAAGCAGCACAACTTCCAGTCACAGAGCGCCCGAATTACTCGACGATTTTCAACTGTGGCGTCGGTGCCTCGTTCTTGTTCAGAAGGGCCTGATAAGGGTCACTGCTGCTGAGCATCATGTCCACGGCGCGGCGCAGCAACTGCCGCCTGCCGCGCCTAGAATAAAACCCGCCCGGAATCTGGCTGGTTTCCAGCAGGAATTGCCGGTAACAGCGATAGGCGTCGACATCCGGCGCGTCTGGTGCCGCAAAAAATGCGGCGATCGACTGCTGTGATACGAAGTCGGTCTTGTCATAAACCGAACGTCCGAAAATACGCAGCGGAATACCCCGCCACAAGACCTGCTGCCCCGCAGTGGAATTCACGGTGACGGCCGAGTTCGCCTCATCCAGCAAACCTGCCAGTTTTCCGCCGGGGACATAGTGAACACGGTTCTGCACCCCGTGTTTCCTGGCAATGTCCATGGCACGCAGGTGCAATGGTTCACGGTGGTTTTCCAAAGGGTGCTCTTTTACAACCAGCCTGTGATGCGCCGGTGCGCCTTGCGCGAATCCTGCGATGACCAGTTCCAGAAAATCGGACATGCAAGAGAATTCGGAATGGGCCTGAACCGAACTGTCATGCCCCAGTTGCAGCAACACGAGGTGATAGGGGAAGCCCCCCCATCTGACGCGCGTCGTGGCAATGCTGCGTTGCAGGCGATGAACAGGCATCAGCATCAGGCGTTTGAAATACAACCGGAATTCCTGTGAAACCGACAGATCACGATGAGGCCGGAAATTACGGTATCCCTTGTTCAGGAACATGACGAACCAATGATAGAGGGCGCCGTAGAATATGTGTTGCCGCATATCCCCCCAATGCGATGGTGGCGGGGGCGTTTTGCCGTCCGACCGGGCCAGAGCCTGCCGCATCTGGTCGACATTCAGTGACATCAGGCGCGAGTGCCCGTTTGACCCGTCCCGCTCGTACGTAACCCACCAAGGCCGCAGGTAGCCTTCTTCGAAAACGTGAATTGTCAGCCCTTGAGACTTCGCAATCTCAACTGCGCGAGCGTGGACCGGTCTCGTGTCGCCATAGAGAACGATATCCGTGACGCCCTTGTCGGCAATCAACCTGTTCAATGTCTCGGGCCAATCGCCGGGCTTGTTCCGGAACGCGATGAAACTTGCCTTGTCGAACCAGAACGCCTGATCCCCCGCATTGAACCCAACCCGCCAGACCTGTGCCCCCGTGGCGCGCAACATCCGCCCGAGTGTTGAGAAAAACGGCCCGTGAGGTCCCTGAAGAAACAGGAAGACCCGTTTGTCTGAGCCTGAGGGCATTTGCGGCATCTAGACTGCTCTTTTGGTATTTGTTGCCGAAACTATGCCCGTTTGGGTCTTGTACGGCAAGGCGGGGCTTGCCCGCGCGGCCCATTGGGCTTACCTCGACGGTGAATAGCAGGCACAGGTTAGGAACTGAGGGTTAACGGAATGTTCACAGGGATCGTCACCGACATCGGCACCGTCACCGAGCTGGAACAGCAGGGGGATCTGCGCGCCCGGATCGAGACGGCCTATGACACGGCCGGTATCGATATCGGAGCCTCGATTGCCAGTGATGGTGTGTGCCTGACGGTGATCGCGCTGGGCGACGATTGGTATGATGTTCAGATCAGCGCCGAGACGGTTTCGAAGACCAATCTTGATACCTGGGCCGTCGGCAAACGCGTCAATCTGGAGCGAGCGCTGAAAGTCGGTGATGAACTGGGCGGTCATATCGTTTCGGGTCATGTGGATGGTGTGGCCGAAGTGGTAGCGGTCGAGGATGAAGGCGACAGCACACGTGTCACCTTGCGCGCACCAAAAGCACTGGCGCGGTTCATAGCGCCAAAAGGGTCGGTTGCGCTGAACGGAACATCGCTGACGGTCAATGACGTGAATGATTGCGAGTTCGGCATCAATTTCATCCCTCACACCAAGGAAGTCACGACCTGGGGCGATGTCGGTGTGGGCGATCGCATCAATCTTGAGATCGATACGCTGGCCCGGTACGTCGCGCGCCTGGCCGAGATGTCCTGATACGTCGCGTCGGAAAACCCCAGCGCCGTTTGTGGACTGGTCTTTGCGCCCTCAGTGGTCTATTCCGCCGAGCAAACCTGCCATGTGAAAGGCTGCCCCATGAGCTTTGAAACCCCCGGACCGGTCGAGGCCCAGTTGCGTGACGCGATCAGCCCGATCGAAGAAATCATCGAAGAGGCGCGCGCCGGCCGGATGTACATTCTGGTCGATCACGAAGATCGCGAGAACGAAGGCGATCTGGTGATCCCGGCCGAGTTTGCGGATGCCAAGGCGATCAACTTCATGGCCACCCACGGGCGCGGTCTGATCTGTTTGCCGATGACGGCAGAACGGATAGATGCGCTGGGCTTGCCTATGATGGCCGTGAACAACTCATCCCGCCACGAGACGGCCTTTACGGTTTCGATTGAGGCACGCGAAGGTGTCAGCACCGGGATTTCAGCCGCCGACCGGGCGCTGACCGTGGCGACCGCGATCAACGAACAGAACACGATGGCGCATATCGCCACCCCGGGCCATGTCTTCCCGTTGCGGGCAAAGCGGGGCGGGGTGCTGGTGCGCGCAGGCCATACCGAGGCCGCCGTGGATATCTCGCGTCTTGCCGGGCTGAACCCGTCAGGCGTGATCTGCGAGATCATGAATGAAGACGGAACCATGGCGCGCCTGCCGGATCTGGTCGAGTTCGCCAAAAAGCACAACATGAAAATCGGCACGATCAGCGACCTGATCAGCTATCGGGCGCGCAATGACAATCTGGTTGTCGAGACTTCTCGTCAAACAGTCACCTCGGAATACGGCGGTGAGTGGGAAATGCGGATTTTCACCGATCAGACCCACGGCATTGAACATGTTGTCATGATCAAAGGTGACATCACCACGCCCGAGCCCGTTCTGACGCGCACGCACGCCCTGCACGAAGCGCCGGATATCCTGGGGCTTGGCCCGAAATCATCGCGCGAGTTGCCGCGCGCGATGGAAAAGATCGCCGAAGAGGGCCGCGGAGTGGTCTGCCTGTTCCGCCAGCCGCGCAACTCGTTGTATGCGGTCGAAGATGAAGGCCCGCGCACCATCAAGCAAACCGGTCTGGGGGCGCAGATCCTGTCCAAGATGGGGATTCAGGAACTGGTGCTTCTGACCGACTCTCCTGAAACGGTGTATCTTGGGCTGGACGCGTTTGGCCTGTCCATCGTCGGCACCCGCTCGATTCTGAAGGAAGACTGAACATGGCTGAACAAGACAAACACGGAATTCTGCCGACACCCAGCTTCGACAAGCCGGTGAAACTGCTGATCGTGGCGGCTCCGTTCTACCGCTCGATCGCCGACAACCTGATTGCGGGTGCCACGGCCGAGATCGAAGCGGCTGGCGGCACCTGCGAAGTGGTCGAAGTGCCCGGCGCGCTGGAAATTCCCACGGCCATCGCAATGGCCGACCGACAGTGCAACTTTGACGGCTATGTCGCGCTTGGCTGCGTCATCCGCGGTGAGACCACGCATTACGAAACCGTCTGCAACGACTCCAGCCGCGCGATCCAGCTGCTGGGCCTACAGGGGCTGTGCATCGGCAACGGCATCCTGACGGTCGAGAATGACGAGCAGGCCGAAGTCCGCGCCGATCCGGAAAAGATGAATAAAGGGGGTGGCGCGGCCGCTGCGGCCTTGCATCTGATCGCGCTCAGCCGTAAGTGGGGCGCTTCGAAAAAGGGCGTCGGATTCAAGCCGCCGTCCGAGTCCATCCTGGTGGCGGGCGACAGCAACGGATCAACGACAGCATGACCCAGACAGACACGCCGAAACCGGCAAACCGGAAACGCCTGATGAAATCCGCAGCGCGGCTTTATGCCGTGCAGGCGCTGTTCCAGATGGAACAGTCGGGCCAGACGACCGAGCAGGTGGTCAACGAGTTTCTGGACCACCGGTTCGGCGCGGTCTACGAGGGCGACGAGATGCTCGAGGGCGACAGCACGCTGTTCCGCAAGCTGGTGGATGACGCGGTGAACTATCAGGCGCCGATCGACCAGATGACCGACCGCGCGCTGGTGGCGAAATGGCCGATCGCGCGCATCGACCCGACCCTGCGCGCGCTGTTTCGCGCGGCGGGTGCGGAACTGACCCAAAGCGGCACACCGCCCAAGGTGGTGATCACCGAGTTTGTCGATGTGGCGCGTGCCTTTTTTTCAGAAGGTAAAGAACCAAAATTCGTCAATGCCGTGCTGGATCACATGGCGCGCGAGGCCCAGCCCGAGGCGTTCTGACACGTTTACCTGAACCAGACATGCGCTAGCATTGTTGTCGAAGCGCAAGGAGGTTCGCCATGCCCAAACTGATCCGCCTGTATATCACGCAAGTCGCCTGGGGTTTCGTCATTTCGGCCGTGTTTGTCGGGGTGCTCTTGGCGCTGAACGTCGCGAACCTTCGGCATCTGATCACCGGGTCGGAAATCGGCCTGATCGCGTTGGTGATGATCTGGTTCATGAACGGCATCGTCTTTGCCGGCGTTCAGTTCGCGTACAAGATCATGAGCATGGCGGAAAAGCCGCAGGGGCCGCGCCGGGGAACACCGGTCGCACACAGCTTCGAGCCGGCAACCGTGAAACAGGAAGCCCGCGCAGGGCGCTAATATTTCAGGGAAAGTGCGGCGGGACCACCAGTCAACCGTGCGGTTTGATTCCCGAGGACCTGTATGTACAGGTGGGCGCCGGGTAATCAGGCCAGGACCTGAACAGAGCCAGCCCCCTCGGAATTGCTTAAGGCCACCAGAATGCTACCTGTCACAAGAAGGGCAGAACCCGCCACGCGCTTAAGTAGGGCGTCTGACGGGTTCGCGCAAGAGGTCAGGCGTCAACTGTTTCGTGCAATGACACACGCAACTTGCCGAAATGTTCATCCCATCCTTTGTCCAGGGCCAGGATCAGATCAAATGCTGCGACGCCTTGCGGCAATCCTTCGTGCACAAGCTCAAGACGTGTGCCGCCCAAGACCGGCTCCAATGTCCATTTGACCACGCTTACAGCGTCTCCCATCGGTTTGACGGTGAAGGTGTGTTCAAGATATTTTGGGGGGCGGGCGACACGGACCTCTCCCCAGATCAGCAAGTCGCCGCTTGTCGTGCCGAACATCTCAAGCTTCTGACCTTCTGCCAGTGTTCTTTCAGGTTTGTGGAACCATTCCGCCAAATGCTCAGGTTCCGTAAGATAAGCCCAAACGGTTTCCGGTTCCGCCCTGAGGAAAATCGATTTCTTCAATACGGCATCAGTCATTTTGTTTCCTTTCAATGGCTTCCTTGAGAGAGTTGAGGCGATCGTCCCAGAACTGGTCAAAATAGCTGAGCCAGTCGAGCACCGGGGCCATACCCTGTGGTTCAAGTCGATTGATGCGTTCCCGGCCGCGCGCTTCGACTGTGATCAACCCACCGTCGGACAGAATCGTCAGGTGTTTTTTGACCGCAGCGCGGGTCATGTCGAACCGGTCCGTCAACTGCCCGATCGTCATGTCCTGTGACGAGAGCAGTCGCACGATGTTCCGGCGTGTGGGATCGGCCAGCGCGCGAAACGCGTTTTGAGTTTGGTTCTCCATAAGCAACCCCAGAAATAGTACCTTTTGGTGTCATATTATTGCAATACCAAAAGGTACCATGTCAAGACGCAAAGGCACTTTACTTTTGTTCGCTAATTGTTCACATTTTCAGCTATGACTTTGGATCTGCAACCAGGACAGAGACTGGCACGTGGCGTCGCGCGGCATCTTGCGGCGCATGGCTTTGTTTCCGTGGAGGAATTCGTACCTGCGCGCGGGTTGCGCGTTGACGTGATGGGGCTGGGGCCAAAGGGTGAGTTATGGGTGATTGAGTGCAAATCCAGCCGTGCCGATTATCAGTCGGATTCGAAATGGCAGGGCTATTTGGAATGGTGTGACCGATTCTTTTGGGCCGTCGACACGGAATTCCCGACCGATCTGTTGCCTGATGAAACAGGCCTGATCATCGCCGATGCCTATGATGCGGAAATCGTGCGCATGGCGCCCGAGGACAAAATCGCACCGGCGCGGCGCAAGAAGATGATCCAGAAATTTGCAACGGATGCCGCGCGCCGTTTACACGCGCTTCGGGATCCCAGGCTGTAAGGTCAACCTTTGACGGCAAGGGCGGCTTGTACCGCAGCACGAATTTCGTCGGCGATTTCTTCTGCTTCTTCCGGGTCAAAATCCATCGGTATTTCGATGCCGTCAGCTTCGATGAACAGGCGGACCATACCCTGATCGGTCGGACCGATTTGCAGGTTTGCCTGAATGTCGCGTTCGGTATTGATGCCCATCTGTGCCTCCGAGACTGAGCGTTCCTGCTAGCGCGCACGGGGTTGAGAATCAAGTCACCTTTGCGGTCAGATGAGATATGGAAGACGCCGTTCTCAGACCCTTTCACCCCGATGACGCCGCGTGGCTGGTTGAACAGCACGGTCTGCTTTATGCGCGCGACGAAGGGTTTGATGACAGCTTTGCGCCCCTGGTGGCCAGCATCCTTGACGACTTCATGGCCAACAGTGACCCCGAGCTTGAAAGAGGCTGGATCGCCGAGCAGGACGGGCAGCGTCTGGGCAGTATTTTCTGCGTTGCTGTTGACCGGAATACCGCCAAGTTGCGGCTGTTTCTGCTTGTCCCGAAAGCACGAGGGCTGGGGCTGGGAAAGCGCCTGTTGCAAGCATGCACTGCCTTCGCACGCGGGGCAGGATACAAAGAAATGGTTCTGTGGACGCACGAAAGCCATACCGCCGCCTGCGCACTTTACAAGGCGTCCGGCTGGGAATTGACAGATAGCAAAGCGGTGCATTCCTTCGGTGTCGATCTTGTCGAACAAAGCTGGAAATTTCGGCTTTAATGCTCTTGCATTCCGCGGGCGTGTTCGGTACATCGCCCCTCACGAGTGCCGCCTTAGCTCAGTTGGTTAGAGCGCTGGATTGTGGATCCAGAGGTCCCCTGTTCAAGCCAGGGAGGCGGTACCACTTCTCCCCTTTTGAATGTGCTGAAAAACGTGCGGGCGCGCGGTGATTGGCGTTGATTTGATTTGGTGTCCAGACGTGACTGGCGCGCCGAAACTCAGCGCGCCAGGTTCAGTTTGAACCGCATCTTGGCCCGTTTTGCGACCGGCAGGTGCCGGTTCAGGCGTTTATTGATCAGGCCAAAGCCCCCGACAATCACCAGCGTCAGCAGGATGAAATAGAACGCCAGTATCGGGTATGGGATGAACGGGTTGAACGTCTTGTCCGCAAAGTAACTGGCGTAATACAGGGCGTCTCCGCGTTGCTGCCATGCCGGAAAGGCTGAAAAGAAGACCAGCGTTGTTGCGTGGAAAAGAAAGATTGCTTCGTTTGTGTAGGCAGGCCAGGCAAGACGCAACATGGTGGGCCAGACGATCCGGCGAAAACGGGCCCAGCCTGACATGCCATAGGCATCTGCGGCTTCGATATCGCCCTTGGGAATGGACCTTAGCGCTCCGTAAAAGATCTCGCCTGAATAGGCGGCAGTGTTGAGGAACAGCACGATCAGCGCCCCCAGCCAGGCCGAGGTGAAGGCGTCGAACATCGGGTTGGATTTCTTCAGCGACAGGAACAGGAAATAGGCGAAGAAAAACTGGATAAACAAGGGCGAGCCGCGAAACAGGAAAATGAACCATTCCGAAGGCTTGCGAAGCCATTTGTTTGCTGACGCCTTGCCGACGGCCAGGGCCGTGGCCAGAAAGAATCCGGTCGCCAGCGCCATGATCCCGAAATAGACATTCCAGATCATCCCCGACCCGATCAGCGTGAACTGTTCGCACAGGGTGAAGTCACTTTTGGGCAGTAGCCGCTCGCCGATACCCAGGGACCGCAGGCCGTAATCTTGAATCGTCTGCAAGCAGCTCATGCCGTGGTCTCCTTGCGCAGAAGCTCGCCGCCGGACGTGGCCTGCCCGTGGGACAGTTTCCGCATCAGCTTTTCAAGCCCAAGTTCAGATACGCGCGTCATGCCGAGGTAGAAGATAAGCAGGAACAGGAAGTACCACATGCGCCAGTCGCCATGCGGATACTGGGTGAACTTGGACGTCTTGGTGCCGCCAAGTTCGCGGGCCCAATAGACGATGTCTTCGATCCCCAACAGGAACAGCAGCGGAGTGGCCTTGATGAGAACCATCCAAAGATTCGACAGGCCGGGCAGGGCATAGACCCACATCTGCGGCACAAGGATGCGCCAGAAGGTCTGACGACGGGACATGCCATATGCTTCGGCGGTTTCAAGCTGCGCGTGGGGCACGGCGCGCATTCCACCAAACAAAACGTTTGCCGCAAACGCCCCGAAAACAATTGAGAAGGTAACGACGGCCAGGAAAAAGCCGTAGGTTTCATGCACCCATTCCGGTGCGGTCCCCAATGGCAGCTTGGCCGCCTGACAGACGATAAAGTCATTTCCCTGCCGGATCGGGTCGGTCCATTCGGGGCACAATATCTTGTGCCGCGTCCATTCGAATGCCTGATCCAAGGCTATCACGAAAAACAGGAAGAAAGCGATGTCCGGAACACCACGCACGATGGCAATATACCCTTTGCCCAGCCAGCTCAGCGGCGGGAAATGTGATCGGGCGGCCATTGCGCCAACAAAACCAAACGCCAATGCGACCGGCGCGGTCACCGCCAGCAATCCCAACACCTTGAGGAACGACAGGTAGAAGGACCAGTGCACGCCGTTGGTCAGGTAGCAGGAGAACCAGCGGAACGTTCCAAGCGTGTCAGGGTCAGCGCAATAGGAAAACATGAAGCGTCTTTCGAACGTCGTACCCGGTTGTTCCACCGGGCAGGGTTCGGCGCGAGGGACGCGCCGAACCGCTTGATACGGATTAGTTTGTAACGACCGAACCGTCAGCGTTGTAGGTCGGAACGCCTTCGCCGAACCACTTGATGATCAGTTCGTTCAACGAACCATCCGCTTTCATCGAGGTGATCGCCTCGTCGAACTTTCCGCGCAGTTCGCCATCCGATTCACGGATGCCCAGCCCGATGCCACCGCCCAGCGGAACGTCATCACCCACGAAGACCAGCTCTCCGGCGGACTCCTCGACGATCGGCACCAGGAAGTCCTTGTCGGCAAACACGGCATCGGCTTCACCGTTGCGGACGGCTGCGATGGTTTCTTCCGGAGTTGCAAACTCGACCAGAGTCGCGCCCGACTCGGCTACGTGGCCTGCCTGAATGGTGGCGGTCTGTGCGGCAACGACGCCGGTGGTAACATCAACATCCTCAGACGCACCGACATAGGCCGAAGCCGCAGGCGGGAAGTAGTTCTGGGTGAAGTCGATGACTTCGTCACGTTCGTCGGTGATCGACATGCCCGCGATGATGGTGTCGTAGTTGCCCGAGACCAGGTTCGGAATGATCGAATCCCAGTCGTTCTTGACCCATTCACATTCCAGGTTTGCACGCTTGCACAGTTCGTCGCCGACTTCACGCTCAAAGCCGTCGATTTCGCCCGCATCATTGATGAAGTTGTACGGAGGGTAGGCGCCCTCGGTTCCCATGCGGACCGTGTCGGCCATGGCGATACCGGCGGTCAGCGCCAGTGCGGCAGTGGACAGAATCAGATTTTTCATTGGTTGCTCCCCAGTTTGGTTCTGTTTTTGAAGTTAAGCCGCCTGAGTGGCGGAGAGAAAACCCCGAAGCCGTTCGGATTCAGGAGATGTGAAGATATCTTCGGGCGTGCCTTCTTCCTCGATCAGGCCCTGGTGCAAGAACACCACGTGGCTTGAAATGTCGGCGGCCATTTTCATGTCATGCGTCACGATGATCATGGTACGCCCTTCGGCGGCCAAGTCTTTGATCACCTTGATCACTTCCTGTTCCAGTTCAGGGTCCAAAGCCGAAGTCGGTTCATCAAACAGCAGGGCTTCGGGTTCCATGCACAGGCCGCGGGCAATGGCGGCGCGCTGTTGCTGCCCGCCGGACAATTGCGCCGGATAGGCGTCGCATTTGTCGCCGATGCCAACCTTGTCCAGATACTTGCGCGCGCTTTCTTCCACCTCGGCCCTGTCGCGCCCCAGAACGGTCACGGGGGCTTCCATCACATTTTGCAGGATGGTCATATGCGCCCAAAGATTGAACTGTTGAAACACCATCGACAGGTTGGTTCGTATGCGCAGAACCTGTTTGGAGTCGGCGGGGCGGCGCCCGTGGCTTTCCCCGGACCATTTGACAGGCTCACCCTTGAAAAGGATTTCTCCCTGCTGGCTGTCTTCCAGAAGATTGCAGCATCGCAGAAGCGTCGATTTGCCGGACCCGGACGACCCAATCAGTGATACCACGTCACCGCGATGTGCCGTGATATCGACCCCCTTCAACACTTCAAGATTTCCGAAGCTTTTGTGAAGGTCTTTGATTTCGATGACGGGTGCAGTTTCTGTCACGGGCAGTCCAGTGGTTGGTGGTGTTGGTCCGGTACTAGGACCGAAAAAAAAGGTCAATGCAATGTGCAAATGACAGAATCAAGCGGAGAAACACCCAAATTGGCCAAAATCAGTCGACAAATTGGGCAGTCGTTGATCCGCCATCTTTGGGGGGCGCCGGAGTGGGGACAGCCAAGTAGTGCGCCGCGGGAATATCGATCAACCCGCGAATATGCAGCAATCGTTGATCGTCGTCGCAAAGCTGGTCAATCGCGGCCCGAACAGCGCCTGCAATGACCTGCGGATCCCGACCCATCGACGTGATGTAGGGAAGGGTCGGAGTCGGAGTCGTTCTTGCCAGTTCGCGCAGTTTGGTCCCCAAATTGCTATGTTGTTGCAGCATCAGCCACGTCAGCATGTCCAACGCGGCAAAATCCGCTTTGCCATCTGCGACGGCTTGGGCAGACAGCGCATGCCCGCCGGTTTTCAACAGTCCGGCGGGGTGCAGGTTTGCCTGGGTCATATGTGTGATCGGGGCCGCCCAGCCGGATTGGGACAAGCCCTCATTATACGCGAACACGCCTGTGCTCAGCCCCGCCAGATCCCGGTCGTCGTCATTCCGAGACACAAAGACCGAGCAATAGTATCCGGGGGGACATCCGGGCAGGCCATAGTCCGGGGTGCCAACCAGTTGCACGTGACCATGCAATCGGGTTCGAAACGGCATGCCACAGGTTTGTGCCAGAATCAGTTTTGGGTCCCGCCAGACCGTCCACACGTCTTTGTCTCGGGTAAGGTGTTCCGGGCCTGATCCAAGTTGGGCGCGAATCAGGTTCCAGAACCTGTCATTGGCGGCTTGCAGGGCAGGCATGTCATACATGCCCAGCATGGCAATCACGATTTTGCAGCCTTTTGCCGTGCCAAAGCGGAATCCACGTCACTTACGCCTAGAAGACTGACCACCAGACGCAGCAGCGAATCTTCCTCGCTTGTGCGGTGCCCATCGGCCAACGCCACGGACCACAGTGCCTGAACGACCGCAAGCCGATCTTCATAGGCAACCGCCTCTTTGATGGCTCGGGTAAAGCGGACGGTGTCCGGGGCCTCGGCCTCAAGATCTTCTGCGCGGGCACGCAGGGCGGCGCATTCGAACGGGGAAAGGCCATAGCGTTGCGCCGAAATTCGGTCGATACGGGCCATTTCGGTATCGGAATAGTCATTGTCGGACCGTGCCAGACGCACCAGCAGGGCCGTCAGGGCCAGGCGGGCGTCATCGTCGACAAGAGGATCGGGCTGAGGCTGCGTGAGCCTGGAAAGAAATTCACTGAACATGCGTTAGATATAGCGAGCGACTAACTCACATCCAAGCGGCTTTGAACGCGTTCACGCGCAGCCTTGCTGTCGTTAAAGCTCAACCCCATGGCAACGCGGGCTTCCTCGACGATTTTCACCTCGCCTTCGTCGGTGTTTCCATCTGCCAGAACAACTTCCCACAGCGCATCCAGAGCGGCCAGGCGTTCCTTCAGATCCGTGGTCTCACGGATCAGCTTGCCGAAGGTATCGGTATCCGGCGCTGCCGCGTGAAGCTTTTCGCATGTGGCGCGCACCTTGGCTGCTTCGATCGCGTTGTGCTGGTAAAGACGGGCCAGGATTTTGTCGATCAGGCGGATCTCTTCCAGCTTGTAGTCCCGATCAGCCTGCGCCACGCGCACCATGAGCGCACCCAGAGCAAGTTCGGCATCCGGGTCCGGAAGATGTTCATGCTGGGGCGGTCTGAGCGCCTGAAGGAACTTTTTCAACATGGCAAAAGATTATTCCATATTTTGTGGTGCGCCAAGCTTAGTCTACCCGTCATAGCCCTGAATGATCACAAGATCGCCCATCGATACCGGGGCGCGCAGTGCTTTGGCTTTCTGGTATGCTTCGCTTTCGTAACAGGCAAGCGCATCCTCATAGCTGGGAAATTCGATCACGACGGTCCGGGCGCGCGCTGCGCCTTCCTTAACTTCGCGCTTTCCTCCGCGCGTCAGAAAGCGCGCACCATAAGCTGCAAAGGGTTCCGCATTTGCAGCAATGTAGGTCTTGTACGTGTCCATGTCGTCCACATCGACATGTGCAACCCAATAGCCTTTCATCAGGCTTGCCTCCTGTTCAGTTTCAAAAGCAGGGTGGTGAGAAGTGGCGGCAATTGCAATCCCACAACTTCAGGGTGATCAGTTTCGGTAGTGAATAGCGGCGTGCGCCTGATCTGTTAACCACTTGATCATCTGACGATAAGGAACCGGACCATAGCTGACGCGCGCAACCCCCAGTTCAGCCAGACGCGGTGTGCCAGGAGTGCCGGGCAGGGCGATGATGTTGACCGGCAGATTCGTACGCTCGCACAGACGGCTGATCATCGCCTCGTCTTTCAGCCCCGGAGCAAAAAAACCGCTGGCGCCCGCAGCCTCATAGGCCGAAGCACGGGCAATGGCGTCGTTCAGCATGGCCTCATCATGTGTTTCTGCCGGGGCTTTCAGGAAAATGTCGGTTCTTGCGTTGACATAGGCAGGTATGCCCGCGTCTTCGCAGGCCGCGCGCATGGCTTCGACGCGTTTGGCCTGAACAGCTGTATCGTACAGCCCGTCACCGCCGATGATCTGATCTTCGAAGTTGAAACCAACCACGCCGCAATACAGCGCACGCTTGACGTTTTGCGCAATGCCCTGTGGATCTTCGGCATATGCCCCTTCGAAATCCAGTGTCACCGGAAGTTCAACCGCTGCAACGATGCGGCGCGCATTGTCCAATGCGGCCTCAAGCGGGATGTTCTGACCGTCGCCAAAACCCTGTGCCATGGCGACAGGTGCGCTGCCTGTGGCAATGGCTTGCGCGCCTGCATCCCGCACCGCGCCGGCACTGCCAGCATCCCAGATGTTGAACAGAATGACGGGGTCGCCCTTTTTGTGAAGGCTGGCAAAGGTCTTCGCGCGTTGGGATTGATCGCTCATCGGGGCTCTCCTGTCGTTGTGTGATCAACAGTTAACCCCATGAGGGCAGACCGAGTAGAGGTTTTTTGCTCGGCAGCGTCACATTGAAGTGACGGAAACCGCACGGCCCGGTCCACGGCAAGATGGTCCGGGCCATGCTGGTGCATGGGCAAGCGGCGGTGCGTGCCTCAGGCTTCTTCTGCCGCGCCGGATACGAATTTTGCGCTGAAATTGGCCTCACCCAAACGCTTCAACAGGTTCAGCTGAGTGTCCAGCCAGTCCTTGTGGCCTTCTTCTTCCAGCAAGATGCGTTCGAACAGGGTCCTTGACCCGACATCGCCGACCTCGGCGGCCTGCAACGCGGCCTTGGTATAGAAGTCGACCGCCTCGGTTTCATCCTTCAGGTCCGCGGCAAACATGTCTTCCAGAGACCCCGCGGCGACTGGGCTTTTCTGAAACGCAAGCTCGGGCACGCCGCCAAGGAACAGGATACGCTCGATGAACGCGTCGGAGTGACCCAATTCTTCCTGCATTTCAGCGCGCATTTTTTCGGCAAGGATGTCCAGCCCCCAGTCCTCCAGCACATGGGCATGCAGCTGGTACTGGTGCGCCGCCGTCAGCTCCATATGAAGCGCTTGCTGGAGGTTGGTAATCGTTGTTGCGTTGCTCATCGGAAATCTCCTGAAACTCTGAACGGCATTGAGCCTGCGAAGCAGAAATTCTGCTTGCACATACAGTTAAGAGATCAGCCCGCACAAAACAACGCGGGGTGACAGTCCGACACAGCCCAGGGTCAGACCAGGCGCGAGGTGTCTTTCGCAGCGCGCACGAAATCGCGGAACAGGGGATGCGGATCGAACGGTTTGGACTTCAGTTCCGGGTGGTACTGCACGCCGATGAACCATGGGTGATCCGACCATTCCACGATCTCGGGCAGGCGTCCGTCCGGCGACATGCCCGAGAAGTTGAGCCCGGCCTTTTCAAGCTGCTCACGGTATTTGATGTCCACTTCATAGCGGTGACGGTGGCGCTCTTCGATCTGTGTGCCGCCATAAACTTCAGCGACTTTCGATCCTTCTGCCAGCACCGCATTGTAAGCGCCCAGGCGCATGGTGCCGCCCTTGTCGTCACCGACCTTGCGTTCGACCTTGTGGTTGCCCTGCACCCATTCCTTCAGATGGTACACGACAGGTTCAAAACGTTTCTTCCCGGCTTCGTGGTCGAATTCTTCCGAACCGGCTTCCTTGATGCCAGCCGCATTTCGGGCGGCCTCGATCACGGCCATCTGCATCCCAAGGCAGATGCCCAGATAGGGGACTTTGTGCTCGCGCGCATATTGCGCGGCCTTGATTTTGCCCTCTGTGCCACGTTCGCCAAAGCCTCCGGGGACGAGGATGGCGTGGAAACCTTCAAGATAGGGGGCGACGTCTTCGTTGTCGAAGACCTCGGCGTCAACCCATTCGACCTTGACCTTGACCCGGTTGGCCATGCCGCCATGGGTCAGCGCCTCGGCGATCGACTTATAGGCGTCTTCCAGCTGGGTGTATTTACCGACGATGGCAACCTTCACTTCGCCTTCAGCGTTGTGGATGCGGTCGCTGACATCTTCCCATTTCGCCAGATCGGGTTTCGGTGCCGGGCTGATCTGGAACGCATCCAGAACCGCCTGATCCAGACCTTCGCGATGATACGCCAGCGGAGCGTCGTAGATTGTACTCAGGTCCTGCGCGGCAATAACGCTATCAGGGCGGACGTTGCAGAACAGTGCCAGTTTTTCACGCTCTTTGGTCGGGATAGGCCCTTCAGAGCGGCAAACCAGAATGTCGGGGGCGAGGCCAATCGAGCGCAGCTCTTTCACCGAGTGCTGGGTCGGCTTGGTTTTCAGCTCGCCAGAGGCCTTGATGTAAGGCAACAGTGTCAGGTGCATGAAAATACACTGACCACGCGGCTTGTCCTGACTGAACTGGCGGATCGCCTCGAAAAACGGCAGACCCTCAATATCGCCCACGGTGCCACCGATTTCGCACAGCATGAAATCAACCTCATCCTCGCCGATGGCGATGAAATCCTTGATCTCGTTGGTGACGTGCGGGATCACCTGAATGGTCTTGCCCAGATAATCCCCGCGGCGTTCCTTTTCGAGCACGTTGGAATAGATCCGCCCCGAACTGACCGAGTCGGTCTTGCGCGCGGCCACGCCGGTGAACCGTTCGTAATGGCCCAGGTCCAGATCGGTTTCGGCCCCGTCATCGGTGACGAACACTTCGCCGTGCTCAAACGGCGACATCGTCCCCGGATCCACGTTCAGATAGGGGTCCAGCTTGCGCAGCCGTACCGAGTACCCCCGGGCCTGCAACAAGGCGCCCAACGCCGCCGAAGCCAGTCCTTTGCCCAAGGACGAAACCACACCACCAGTGATGAATATAAAACGCGCCATAGTTTTTCGGCTGCTCCCGTGAGACGTCATTATCAGCTGCCCGACGGTTTCGAAAAACCGCTGCATCACGGGACTTCACGTATAAAGGATTCGCGCCAAAAGCGCAAGAGAACCGCAAGATGCTGTTGCAGTCCTCTTCCATGTTTCTAGGTTTTGTAGGTCAGTCGGCCTGCGGGATCAGTGGCGCGTTGTCGCCCTGTGCAGGCGGCAGAAGGTCATCCGCCGACGGAATTGCCGGAGTACTTTCTTCGCTTGAAGCCGGCGCCGGCACGCCCAAACGGTCGATCACCGAGCTGCCCGAAGACTTCTGCGCCGCCAGAATGGTCAGCGTGATCGAGGTCACGATGAAGCAAGCGGCGAGGATCCAGGTCAGTTTGCCCAAAGCGGTCGCTGCTGCACGGCCTGTCATGGCTCCGCCACCACCGCCACCCATGCCAAGGCCACCGCCTTCGGACCGCTGCATCAGAACAACGGCAATCAAGCCTAGGGCCAAAAGAAGGTGGATGATGAGAACGACGTTTTCCATGGTGTTCCTGTACAGCGTGGCGTGTATCGCGTGGTATCTATGCAAGTTTGCCAGCGGGGGCAAGTGAGGAGTTCGCATCACCGCACGTGATATGTCATATCACGTCAAAGGGACTGGACAGAACGCCGATGCGTGACGCAGGCTGCGGCCCATGCCTCATGACGACCACGACCACCCGCACGCCCTTTTGCCGTCCGAACCCGCGCTGCGCGTCAAAGCGCTGGAAACGATTCTGACCCGCAAGGGCCTGATCGACCCGGCGGCTCTGGACGAAATCATCGACACCTATCAGAACAAGATTGGCCCGCAGAACGGTGCGCGGGTGGTTGCCAAAGCCTGGAGCGACCCAGCTTTCAAGGCCGCTCTGCTGGAAGACGCCACCTCGATGGTCGCGGATCTTGGCTATTATGGTCGCCAGGGTGAACACATGGTTGTTGTCGAGAACACGCCAACCCGGCACAACATGGTCGTCTGCACCTTGTGCAGCTGCTATCCTTGGCCGTTGCTGGGTATCCCGCCGGGCTGGTATAAATCTGATGCCTACCGTGCCCGAGCGGTGCGTGAACCCCGCAAGGTACTGGCCGAATTCGGCCTCACCCTGCCTGAAGACACTTCGGTGCGGGTCTGGGATTCGACGGCCGAGGTTCGCTATCTCGTTCTGCCGATGCGTCCCGATGGAACTGATGGGATGAGTGAGGAGGCGCTTGCCGCACTCGTGACACGTGACAGCATGATCGGCACGGGCCTACCGAAGGCCCCTTCATGACCCGCGTTCACGATATGGGCGGCCGCTTTGGAGATGGTCCGATAAATCCCGAGGCCGAGGATGGGCCGGTTTTTGCCGAAGACTGGCACGCACGGGCGCTGGCGGTGACACTTGCATCCGGCTTTCTGGGGCAGTGGAATATCGACGTATCCCGCCACGCAAGGGAACGGTTGTCGCCAAAGGACTATGCCCGGTTTTCATATTACGAGAAATGGATTTCGGGCCTGGCTGACCTGTTGGTTGAACGCGGCGTTCTTTCTCTGGATGACCTGCGCAGCGGCGGAGAGGATGGGCCGCATCCGTTGGCGGAACGGATGCTCAAGGCGGACGCCGTGTCAGCCGCCCTGGCCAAAGGTGGACCAGCGGACAGACCTTCGAACGTGGCGGTACAGTTTTCCGTCGGTCAACAAGTGGTCACGACCCGTCCGGCGGGAAATCGCATTGTGGATGGCGGGCACACACGCCTGCCGAATTATGCGTCCGGTGCCAGGGGTCGAATACTGCGCCTGCACGGAATCCATGTCCTGCCCGATTCCAATGCCCATGGGCTGGGCGAAGCGCCCGAACCGATCTATGCCGTGGTCTTCCCCGCTTCGGAACTTTGGACCAGCCCGGAGCATCCGGATGACGAAGTGGTACTGGACCTATGGCAAAGTTATCTGGAACCGGCATGAGCGGCTGCAACGAGCATTCAGCCCCAGAACCGGTGTTTGCCGAACCCTGGCACGCTCAGGTCTTTGCCGTCACCGTTGCCCTGAACGAGGCGGGGCGGTTCGATTGGTCCGATTGGGCGGCACGGTTCTCGGGCACGTTGAAACGCCACGGGCTCGCGCGAGAGCTGGACGGCGGCGACGACTATTTCCATGCATGGCTGGAAACGCTCGAGGGGTTGCTGGCCGAGCAGGGCGTCGCGCCGCCACAGGAGGTAAAAGGGCTACGTCAGTCCTGGGAAGAGGCTTATCTGACGACACCTCATGGGCAACCGGTGCATCTGCGTTGATGCCGGGCAGGGGGCTCTGCCCCCGCCGCCCGTTCCGTGCGGCTCCCCCGGGATATTTTCAGCCAGATGAAGCAGGGGACCGCTTTTCATCTGGCCATAAATATCCCCGCCGGAGGCATCGCGCGTTCGCGCGATTTTCATCTGCGGCGAAATATCGGTTTCCCTGCCGTTTGCGCCCCGCTATATGAGCCGGGTTTGATAACTCAGCGCAAAAGGACCGGATATGGCCAACGTGGTTGTTGTCGGCGCCCAGTGGGGTGACGAAGGAAAAGGCAAGATCGTCGACTGGCTCAGCGAACGGGCGGACGTGATCGCGCGTTTTCAGGGCGGGCATAATGCCGGACATACGCTGGTGATTGATGGCGAAGTTTACAAGCTGCACGCTCTGCCGTCCGGTGTCGTGCGCGGCGGTAAGCTGAGCGTCATCGGCAACGGCGTGGTGTTGGACCCCTGGCATTTGGTCAAAGAAATCGCGACCATCCAGGCACAAGGTGTGGAAATCACCCCCGATACGCTGATGATTGCCGAGAACACCCCGTTGATCCTGCCGATCCACGGCGAGTTGGATCGTGCGCGCGAACAGGCGGCCAGCAAGGGAACCAAGATCGGCACCACAGGTCGTGGGATTGGACCCGCTTATGAAGACAAGGTCGGGCGCCGTTCCGTTCGCGTCGCGGATCTGGCGGATGAGGCCACGCTCGAGGCTCGGGTGGACCGTGCTTTGCAGCACCATGACCCGCTGCGCAAGGGTCTGGGAATCGAGCCGGTCGACCGCGACGCGCTGATCGCCCAATTGAAAGAGATCGCGCAAGAGATTCTGCCGTTTGCTGCGCCTGTGTGGAAAGTGCTGAACGAAAAGCGCAAAGCGGGTAAACGCATCCTGTTCGAAGGGGCGCAGGGCGCTCTGCTGGACATCGATTTCGGCACCTATCCATTCGTGACCTCGTCCAACGTGATCGCTGGCCAGGCCGCGACCGGGGTGGGGATTGGACCGGGATCGATCGACTTTGTGCTGGGGATTGTCAAAGCCTACACCACCCGTGTCGGCGAAGGCCCATTCCCGACAGAACTTGAGGATGCGGATGGTCAGCGCCTTGGGGAACGCGGGCATGAGTTCGGAACAACGACAGGTCGAAAGCGCCGCTGTGGCTGGTTTGATGCGTGCCTGGTTCGTCAGACCTGCGCGACCAGTGGCGTGAACGGTATTTCTCTGACAAAACTGGACGTTCTGGATGGGTTCGAAACCCTGAAGATCTGCACAGGCTATGAACTGGACGGCGAGCGCCTCGACTATCTGCCGACTGCCGCAGAACAACAGGCGCGCTGCACCCCGATCTACGAAGAAATGCCGGGCTGGAGCGAATCCACTGAAGGCGCGCGCAGCTGGGCCGATCTGCCCGCCAACGCAATCAAGTATGTGCGCCGGGTGGAAGAGCTGATCGAATGCCCTGTGGCCCTTTTGTCCACCAGCCCGGAGCGGGACGACACCATTCTGGTGACCGACCCGTTTGCAGATTGATGAACAAAGAGCAGAAAACAGGTCTGAGCTATAAGGCGCGCCGGCGCTGGTCGTTGGTTATTCTTGTGATCGGCCTGCCACTTTACATTGTGGCGGTGGTGACGGTTCTGAACTGGCTGGAGCGCCCCCCGATATGGATGGAACTTCTGGTCTATATCGTTCTGGGCATTCTTTGGGCCCTGCCGTTCAAGTTCGTTTTTCGCGGCGTTGGCAAAGAGGACCCGGATCAATCCTGAGCCGGGCCATTGCTCGGACCAAGGCGGCTGGTCGGGCCCGGTACAATGGGCAACGCTGTGTCTTGTCTAACAACGTGCGTTTGTCTCTGGGCGCGCCATAGCAAAAGGGCCGGGGTTCACCCGGCCCTTTTTTGTCAATTGGCGCGGCAGTCAGCCTACTGCGCGCTCATCATCAGGTCGGAAGCCGATCAGGTCAGAGGCCGCAAAACGTCCGCCGCCGGCTTTTTCGATTTTTCCATCGCGCAGGAGCTGTCCGAAGGAGCGCAGGCTTTCTTCGCGATTGAACTCATCCTGCTTCAAAGAACGGACTTTGTTCATAAGTTGCGGGCGCGAGAATTGTTGCTGTCCTTCGATGAAAGACAGGTAGGCTGCGGCCGCTTCAAGCAGGTCCTGGAGCGACTGTGCACCCTGATCCTGTGCGAATTGCGCAAAACCGCCTTCTTCCGACCCGGTTTCTTCCACCTGAGTGGTCACGCGACGCGGCATCACGGGGCCATTGGATTCGCTTTGATCGTCCACGCGCTGCTCAGCAACCAGCTTCAACGGAGCCGGAGCGTCTGCTTCCGGGCGTATGCTGGTCACGTTCACTTCGGGGCGGCGCGGGCTGACCGCTGACGCAAGATCAACGCGATACTCATCAACAGGCGAGGTTTTCGGGGCCGGTTGGTCATCACGGTCGGCCTCGGTCGCGGCAACGGCGGTGCGAAGGTGCGAATAGGTTTCTCGCGCGTCGCTGCTGGAGGGATCCTCCATATGTTCACCGGTTTTGGCCATCAGTCGCGAGATATCCTGATCAGGGTCGGCGTCATCCGTCAGTTTTTGGCTTGAACGGCCTGCCATGTCTTTTTCGATTTCGGAAATCTCGGACAGCAGCTGAATTTCGTCCTCTTCCGACAATACTCCTTGCGCCTGATCGTCTTGCGGCTCGTCATCTGCTTCATCTTCGGATTCGATCGCCACGTCTTCGACGTTGAGGATGTTTGGAACATCTTCTTCGTCGATTTCCTCGTCGGTATCCTCTTCCAGATCCGAGAACAGGGGCTCAGCAGGAAGCTGCGCGTCGTCCGTTGCGACCTCGATTTCTTCATCCCGCAGGTGGTCGGGGGTCAGTTGCACCTGCTGTTCGGAATCGTTCTCGATAATCGGCGCGGCGGTTTCGAAGGCCTGTTTTTCTGATACTGCCGACGCGTCTTGTACGTCTTCGGCGTCAAGCGCTTGCAGATCCTCGATTTCTGCGGCCTCGGGCTCAGCAGGTTCAGCAAAGTCATCCGCATTGAGAGCACCTGCTTCGAACGCAGCGGCCACGGCGTCCACCGGGGGGGCGGTGTTGGCCAGCAGCGAAGTTTCCTCGTCTTCGGAATAGGCAGTGGGGGGGACGTCCGAATGGGAAACAACGGCCCGGATGCGTTGCAGTTTTGCGGCAATGCTGTCGGCCGGCGGAGATGTGGTGGCGTCGACGGTCTCCGCGTTCGTGAACGCGGTCTGCCCCGGGCTTGCTTGCGCATATTCGGGAGGGGAGGTGGTCATGGCATCTGCATTTTGCGCACGCGGGCCCTCTGCGTCAGAAGCGACTGGTGCCGGGGCTTCGGTGTTTGGAGCGGCACGCAGCAGAAGCCCGGATTCGTTTTGGCTGGCTTCGACGCGTTGCGATGCGTCGCGGCGTGCGATACGGGTCAGCATTTCGGCGTCTGGTTGTGGAGGCTCTGAGCCGAAGTAACGATCATCTGCAGCAAGATCGCGGAAATATTCGGCAATGGCTTTCATCGTTTCAAAGGAATCGTCGAATCCTTCCAAAGTGCAGGAGAAGGTTCCATATGAAACGGTCAATACCTTGTTATTCTGTACCATCAGACGCACGTCCTTTACAAACTACGAGAGCCCACTTACCCGGAATCGGGAGCACACGAAGGCTCTGAACTTTATGCATGAACCTATCATTTTGTGGTCTTAATGTGTCCAAATCCGGGAAAAATGGCCAATCTTTGGAAAAATGAACCAATTGTACGCTCTGCCGATCCAATCGGGTTGTTTGGGGGTGGTTTTGTTGGTTCCGAGGACCTGAATTTGGTGCTGAACCGCGTCACTTCTGTCGTTGCAGCGGATGGTGGAGCGGCAGTTCTGACAGAATCAGGCCGGATTCCGGATGCGGTCATCGGGGACTTCGATTCGCTGGACAAAGCAACGAAAGCCAAAATCCCGTCTGACCGGCTTTTTGCCATTCGTGAACAGGACAGCACCGATTTCGACAAGGCCTTGCGCAATGTGCAGGCTCCACTGGTTTTGGGGGCCGGTTTTCTGGGCGGACGGCTTGATCATCAGCTTGCCGTTCTGAACGTGCTGGTCAGACGTCGGGAACAGGCCTGCATTCTGCTGGGCGTGCATGAGGTGGTGTTTCACGCACCCCGCCAAATGCGGCTGCCGGTTTTGCCGGGGGATGTGGTGTCGCTGTTTCCAATGCGCCCTGTGACGGGGCGCAGCACCGGACTGGAATGGCCCATCGACGGCCTGCGGTTGCAGCCGGACGACCGGGTGGGTACCTCCAATCGCGCACTATCGGATGTTGAATTGCAGATGGATGGGCCCGGCCTGTTGGTGATGGTTCCCCGCGCCGCACTCGATCCGCTTATGCAGGTGTTTCTGTCGGGGCAGAGCGAGCGGTGGCCCGTTCGCGAAGAATAACGTACAAACCGGCGGCGACCGTGATCATGATCCCAACCGCCGCCAGCCCGTCCGGCAGGTCGCTGAAGATGGCCCAGCCAATCAGGGTCGCCACAGGGATTTCCAGATATTGCATCGGGGCCAGCGTGGCCGAAGGTGCATAGCGCAGCGACCATGTCATCAGCAGATGTGCGACAGTTCCCAAAACTCCTATCGCGATCAGCAGCCAAAACATGTCGGGGGCGGGCAAGGCGGCTGACAGGTTCCAGATACCAAGCGATGTTCCGATCACAAGGACAGGAACCAGCCCCACAGTTGCCATGACACCAGACACCGCCTGCAAGGAAATCGGATCAGTTTCCTTGGCGATTTGCCGCGTGACCAGCATGAACAGGGCAAAGACCACGGCAACGATCAACGGCAGCAGGGCAGGTAAGCCCACCTCGGCAAAGCTGGGCTGTATGACCAGTAGTGTGCCGATGAAACCGACGATGCAGGCCACCAGGCGCCGCGCGCCGACCTCTTCGCCCAGAACGTATCTGCCCAGCAGCAACATGATGAACGGCATGACAAATGCAATGGCGATGGCATCAGCCAGGGGCAGGAACTGCAACGCACTGAACATCGCGGTTATGCCGATGATGTGCAACAGCGTGCGGATGACTGTCAGGCGCAGGATACGCCCGTGCATCCGCCAGGGCCGGCCTGTTATCATCACCAACGGGATAAGAATCAGCGCTTGCACCGCGAACCGGGCTGCAACCAGCAAACCCAACGGTGTCGTTTCGCCCAACAGCTTTGCCATCGCATCCCCCAAGGGTGCAAGCACGCAAAAACCGAGCATCAAGAAGATGCCCAAGACGGGACGATCCTGAGTCATGTGCGCGACGCTATCTGCTTCGCGGCGCAGTGGAAAGGTCGAATGTCAGGCGTCGGGCAGGGGTTGAACCTTTGTGTAATCCGGCCCGGTGCAGGTGGGCAGGTTGTCATCCAGATGCAGCCAGCTCAGCCTTTCTTCAATAGACACGTGCAATGTGGGCTGCATTGCCTCGGGGGTCTCCAAAGTGGCGACGTAAAGATGCAGCACATCCGACATTTTGGCCGAGCGGAACGAGATTGGCGTGCCGCAATCCGGGCAAAAGCTGCGCTCGACTCCGGGCGAAGAGTTGAAGCGTTTCGGCTCTTCCCCGATCCAGCGCCACTGACCGTCACGAACCGCGAAATAGGTTGTCATCGGCGCGGCGCATTGGCGTCGGCAGCTGTCGCAATGACAGGTGACGCAGGACAGGGCAGGAGGGTCGATTTCGTACTTGATGCTGCCGCACAGGCAATGTCCACGCATATCGACCCCCATTTGTTGCGATCTCAGCAGTTTGGCACGTTCACGGCCAATCCACCAAGCGAGGTTTCCTTGTATTTTTCGTGCATGTCATGACCGGTCTGACGCATCGTTTCGATCACCGCATCCAGCGGCACGAAATGCTCTCCATCCCCGCGAAGGGACAAAGACGCGGCGGACACAGCCTTGATGGCCCCCAGCCCGTTGCGTTCGATACAGGGCACCTGAACCAGCCCGGCGACGGGATCGCAGGTCATGCCCAGATGATGCTCCAACGCGATCTCGGCGGCGTTTTCAACCTGTTCGGGCGTACCGCCCATCACGGCGCAGAGCCCCGCCGCGGCCATGGCTGATGCGCTGCCGACCTCGGCCTGGCACCCCGCTTCGGCCCCCGAGATGGACGCATTGTATTTGACCAGCCCGCCAATCGCGGCCGCGGTCAGAAGAAAATCTTCGATATGGCTCTCCGAGGCACCAGGAACGTGGTCCAGGTAATAGCGCAGCACCGCAGGAAGAACGCCCGCCGCCCCGTTGGTCGGTGCCGTTACGACTTGCCCACCGGCGGCGTTTTCTTCGTTGACCGCCATGGCGTAGACACTCATCCAGTCGTTGATCGTGTGCGGCGCGGTCAGGTTCATGCCGCGTTCGGCCATCAGCGCGTCATAGATACCCTTTGCCCTGCGTCGCACTTTCAGCCCGCCGGGCAGAATGCCGTCGGTCGTCAAACCGCGTTCGATACAGGCATTCATGACGTCCCACAGACGGGCGCATCCTTTGGCGAAACTGTCGGCGCAGCCGCGCGCAATCTCATTGGCGCGCTTCATCTCGGCGATGGTTTTGCCGCTGGATTTGGCCATCTTCAGCATTTCAGCCGCGGACTTGAACGGGAACGGCACCGGTGCGCCCTCATCCGTTGCCTTGCCTTCGGCCAGTTCTTCTTCGGTCAGGACAAAACCACCACCGATGGAATAGAACACCTGGCGCAGGATCACGTCCCCCTGCGCGTCCGTGGCCATCAGGATCATCCCGTTGGCGTGTCCCGGCAGGTTGGTGTCATAGTCGAAAATCAGGTCTGTATTGGGATCGAACTGAAGCGTCGGCAGGCCGTCGGGGGTAACCGTGTGCGTCTTGGCGATATCCGCCAATGCGGCCTCGGCCTTGTCGTTGTCATAGGTGTCCGGAACAAAGCCGGCCAGGCCCAGTATGGTCGCCCGGTCGGTCGCATGGCCGACGCCGGTAAAGGCGAGCGAGCCATGCAGCGAGCCCTTCAGACCCGCAAATTCAAAGGGTGAAGCACGCATCATATCCAGAAAGCGCGCCGCCGCCACCATGGGGCCCATGGTGTGGGAGGAGGACGGGCCGATGCCCACTTTGAACATATCGAAGACAGAGAGGAACATGTCAGGTAGCTGAGCCTTCTAAGGGGTTGGCGTAAATTGGAGAGGTGTAGGGTGCGGGGCCCAGACCCTCGGCCGCGATGGCCGTGTGGGTGGCGGGGCGTGTCTCGAGCTGTGCCAGGATGGTTTGCAGGGCCGGGGTGTCAGCCAGCGCATACCAGCTGCGATCTGCATCGGCCGGATACAAGGCCATCCAACGCATCATGCAGGCGACATAATAGGTCAAAACCGATGGGCATTCCGCGCAGAACCAGGCTGGCGCGCGTTTTGCCAGCGCATCCAGTAGTTGCAGGTGCTGCTTCAAACGGGGGCGGATGCCTGCGCGCAGGGTATCAGCCTGTGGTGGGGTGATGTATTTCTCGGCATAGAACATAATGCGCAGATCGGCGTGCAGCGTGTTGGACGTAAAGAACAGCCATTTCAAAAACTCGGCGCGTTCGGGGGCCTCTGTTGCCGGGGCCAGTTGCCCGTGGCGCTCGGACAGCCACAGCAGGATTGCCGCCGTTTCAAATATCGGCCCTTGCGGAGTTTCAAGCACCGGGATCAGCCCGTTGGGGTTCAATGCCCTGTACGCCGCGCTGTCCTGTTCGTTGCGACGGCGATCGACCAGCACAGTTTCATAAGGTGCCTCCATTTCTTCCAGCACCAGCCGGATCACCAGCGAGGCGTTGTCAGGGGCGTAGTGCAGGCGGTATCGGGTCAACATGCGGGCAATCTATATGACAAAGATGAGAGCGTAAGACATGATTGCGACGTTTCCGATAGGAAACGCGCAGTCTTCAGGCATCTTTACGCTTGCCGAACCGCAAATTGTGGTCGCAGTCGCGCGGCGCATTCCCTATAACTCCGGCAGGCCAAACTGGGAAAGCTGCCATGACCGGAGAACTGTCGCCCATCGACACCGCAAAATACGTGGCCGCATGTCGTGCCGCCGAGATGGTCGAGGACGGCATGCGCGTGGGTCTTGGAACGGGATCCACTGCGGCCTGGCTGGTCCGTCGTTTGGGCGAACGGGTGCAAGACGAAGGTCTGCGGATCAAGGGCGTTCCCACGTCCACCCGCACCGCGCAGCTGGCACGCGAAGTCGGGATCGAAGTCATTTCTCTGGATCAGGCCGGGTGGCTGGACATGACCATCGACGGCGCGGATGAATTCGACCCTGACCTGAACCTGATCAAAGGCGGCGGCGGCGCGCATTTGCAGGAAAAGATCGTTGCCACGGCCAGCGATCAGATGATCGTCATCGCAGATGCCGGGAAAGAGGTGGAAACGCTGGGTGCTTTCCCCTTGCCGGTCGAGGTTGTTCCATTTGGCTGGCAAACCACGCGAACACTGATCGAAGAAGCGCTGGACGCGATGGATGTACTTGGGACCTCGTCGGCGCTGCGTATGAATGGCGCGGCCCCGTTCGTGACGGATGAGGGCAACCACATTCTGGACCTGCACCTGCAACGCATCGGCAATCCCCGTCAGATGGCCCTGATCCTCAACCAGGTTCCCGGCGTGGTGGAAAACGGCCTGTTCATCGATATCTGTGACAAGGTTATCATCGGCCACGGCGACGGGCGGGTCGAACTGCGGGATATCAACGCGGGCACCCTGGAACTGGATCAGCTGCTGAGCGGATCCCGGGAAAACCTGTTTTCCGACCAAACGGACTGAGTTTTATGCAAGCCAATCGGACAAGCGTCGGCAAAAGATCGAAAATTCCACGCCCGGGGGTTGGCACCGGGGTTTTCGCGCCCAGATATCCAGAGGATTTTTGCAAGTTGAACGAAGGAACCCGGCATGAGCTTTGACTATGATCTTTTTGTGATCGGCGGAGGCTCGGGCGGGGTCCGGGCGGCACGCGTGGCGGCGGGTGAAGCCGGTGCAAAGGTCGCGCTGGCTGAAGAAGACCGCTATGGCGGCACCTGCGTGATCCGGGGCTGCGTGCCAAAGAAACTGATGGTCTTTGCCAGTGAATACTCGGGCATGATCGAAGATGCGCAAGCTTATGGTTGGGATGTTCAGCCCGGCGCGTTTGACTGGGACATGTTTCACGGCAAACTGGTTGCAGAACTGGACCGGTTGGAAGGGATTTATCGCAGCATCCTGAAAAACAACGGCGTTGAAAGCTTTGATCAGCGGGCGCGCTTGGTGGATGCGCACACGGTCGAGCTGACTGATGGCACCCGGAAAACCGCCAAACACATCTTGATTGCAACAGGCGGTCGACCGGTGGTGCCGGATTTCCCGGGATCGGATCTTGCGATCACGTCGAATGAGATTTTCCATCTGGACAAGCTGCCCGAAAGCATCCTGATCGTCGGCGGTGGCTATATCGCCAGCGAATTTGCCGGGATCATGAACGGTCTGGGCGTCAAGACCACGCAATTCTACCGCGGTGCGCAGATCCTGCGTGGCTTTGATGAAGAAGCGCGTGGGCTGATCTGCGAAGAGATGCGCCAGAACGGCATCGACGTACGGCTGGGCACCAATGTGCTGGAAATGGCCAAAGATGGCGACCAGATACGTGTCAAGGCGACGGACGGCACCGAGGATCGTTTTGACGTTGTCATGTACGCCACCGGTCGGGCACCGAATGCCGATAACCTCGGGCTGGAAGAGCTGGGCGTTGAACGTGGGCGCAAGGGCGAGATCGTCGTGGATGAATACAGCCAGACCGCCGTTCCGTCGATCTATGCCATTGGCGATGTCACCGACCGGGTCAACCTGACACCCGTGGCCATCCGCGAGGGTATGGCCTTTGTGGAAACCGTCTTCAAAGGCAACCCCACGCCTGTGGATCACGCGCTGATCCCAACCGCCATTTTCACGCAACCGGAATTCGGCACAGTTGGCCTGAGCGAGGAAGAAGCCTCGGCCCTGGAACCGATCGATGTGTATGCCACTTCATTCAAACCGATGCAGAAGGCGTTTGCCGGTGGCACGCAACGGGTTCTGATGAAACTGATCGTGTCTCAGGCCACGCGCAAGGTACTGGGTTGCCATATTGTCGCCCCCGGAGCAGGAGAGATGATCCAGCTGGCCGGAATTGCCGTAAAGATGGGCGCGACAAAGGAAGATTTCGATCGCACGGTTGCAGTACATCCCGTTATGGCGGAAGAACTGGTGACAATGCGGCAACCTGTACGCTCCGCTTGATTTGCAAGCGCGCGCACACAAGTTACAAGTGTGCCCGTGATCACACGGGCCTAAACGAAGGAAATGATACATATGGCGGGCAACAGCGGTGGCCCCTGGGGGGGCGGAGGCTCTTCAGGAGGTGGAGGAAATCGGGGTAACAACGGGGACGGGCGACGCCCACCCGAAGGCGAAGGCCCGCAGATTCCCGAGATCGACGAGCTGATGAAAAAAGGCCAGGAGCAGCTGCGCGTGCTGATGGGCGGTCGCGGCGGCGGTGGCCGTGGTGGCAGCGGTGGTCAGGGCGGTGGAGGCCCGGCCTTTACCAAAGGTACAGTTGCGATTGGTCTGGTGGCGGCTGCCGTTTTGTGGGGGCTGGCCAGCTTTTATACTGTAAAACCGGAAGAACAGTCAGTTGAGCTGTTTCTGGGTGAGTTTTCTGCGGTTGGCAATCCGGGTCTGAACTTCGCGCCATGGCCGTTTGTCACTGCCGAGGTGATTCCGGTCACCCGCGAACAGACCGAAGATATGGGCGGAGCCCGGGGCAGCGACGATGGCCTCATGCTGACCGGCGACGAAAACGTGGTCGATATCGACTATCAGGTCGTCTGGAATATCAACGACCCGGCCAAGTTCCTGTTCAATTTGCGTGATCCGCGTCAGACGATCCGCGCCGTGTCGGAATCGGCGATGCGCGAGATTATCGCGCAGAGCGAGCTGGCACCAATCCTGAACCGGGATCGCGGCATCATTGCCGAGCGCCTGCAGGAACTGATCCAGACGACGATGGACAGCTACGATTCGGGTGTGAACATCATCCGAGTGAACTTCGACAAGGCCGACCCGCCGCAGGACGTGATCGCCGCCTTCCGCGATGTTCAGGCCGCCGCGCAGGAGCGTGACCGCTTGCAGAACGTGGCGGACGCCTACGCCAACCGGGTTTTGGCTGAGGCGCGCGGTGAAGCTGCCCAGGTTCTGGAAGAAGCCGAAGCCTACCGCGCACAACAGATCAACAGCGCCATGGGTGAGGCCAGCCGTTTCAGCGCGGTTCTGGAAGAATATTCCAAAGCGCCTGATGTGACCCGCAAACGTCTGTACCTGGAGCGGATGGAGCAGGTTCTGGGTGACGTGGACAAGATCATTCTGGACGAAAACTCGACCGGATCGGGGCAGGGCGTCGTACCTTACCTGCCGCTGAACGAACTGCGCCGCAATTCCGGACAGGAGAGCAACTGATGCGTAAAGCGACCTTTATTCTGCCGATCGTTTTCATCGCGATTGTTGGTGTACTGTCTTCGATCTTTATCGTGGATGAACGTGAGCGCGCGTTGGTTCTGCAATTTGGCCGCGTTGTTGCGGTCAAGGAAGAGCCGGGTCTGGCGTTCAAGATCCCGCTGATTCAGGAAGTTGTCCGCTATGACGACCGGATCCTGTCCATCGACGTTCAGCCGTTGGAGGTTACGCCTCTGGATGATCGCCGACTGGTGGTTGATGCCTTCGCCCGCTATCGGATTTCTGATCTGGAACAGTTCCGTCAGGCCGTTGGTGTGGGTGGTATTCCGGTCGCCGAAGACCGTCTGGATCGTATCCTGCGCGCTGAAACCCGCGAAGTACTGGGTTCGGTGTCCTCGCGTGACATCCTCAGTTCAGACCGTGCCGCGCTGATGCTGCGCATCCGCAACAGCGCGATTGCCGAGGCACGTGCGCTGGGCGTCAACGTGATCGACGTGCGCCTGAAGGCAACCGACCTGCCGCAGGCGAACCTTGAGGCAACCTTCGACCGGATGAAGGCTGAACGTGAACGTGAGGCGACCGACGAGCGCGCCCGCGGTAACGAAGCTGCACAACGTGTTCGCGCGCAGGCAGACCGTACCGTGGTCGAACTGGTCTCGGATGCCCGTCGTGAGGCGGAAATCATCCGCGGTGAAGCTGACGCCGAACGCAACGCGATCTTTGCCGAAGCGTATGGTGCAGACCCGGAGTTCTTCGAGTTCTACCGTTCGCTGACCGCGTATGAAAATGCGCTGCAAGGTGGTAATAGCTCATTGATACTGAGCCCGGATTCCGAGTTTTTCAACTACCTCGCTTCGCCAACCGGACGGCGGGCACCGGCGGCTGCGGCGTCTGAATAATGGGTATGATCCTTCTGGCTTTCGGGCTGGTACTGATTGTCGAGGGGCTGGCCTATGCGCTGGCCCCTTCGCTTATAGAGCGGATGCTTGAAGCCTTGCGGGACATGCCAGAGCAAGCCCGGCGCCTGGTCGGATTGCTATGCGTGATCAGCGGTTTGGTCCTGCTTTGGGGCGCGCAACAATTGGGATTTTGACGCTGTGGTTTCACTTGCTGGTGATTTCGCTGCGATCCCGAGTTGCTCGTGGGGGCAAACTGACTACATTGGTTTGTAAGAAAGGCCGAGAACAAGCGGTCTTGGCGTGAATGTCGACAAGGAGAGCTCAAGTGCAGGCGAAAGCGCGCAGTGTATCCGTCCGGTGGGACGAAGTGAGTGTTTGGATGCGGCTGATGTGGCTGGCTTTTGCAGGTTCACTGCTGTTGCTGGCGCAATCGGTTGCAGCGCAGGCCAAAAGTGAAAGTCTGGCACCGCTGGCCGAGGAAATCAGCCCGGCGGTAGTGAACATTACCACCAGCACTTTGATCGAAGGCCAGACTGGACCGCAAGGTATTGTTCCTGAAGGCTCTCCGTTCGAGGATTTCTTTCGCGAGTTTCAGGATCGCAACGGTGACAACGGTGACAACGCGCCGCGCAGAAGTAACGCGCTGGGATCTGGGTTCGTGATCTCGGAAGATGGCTTTATCGTCACAAATAATCATGTGATTGCCGAAGCCGATGAGATACTTGTGGAATTCTTCCCCGGCGATGGCCAACCCAAGAAAGAGCTTGTGGCCAAGGTTATCGGAACGGATGAGAAAACCGATATCGCGCTGCTCAAGGTCGAGGCTTCGGGCCCACTGAAATACGTGAAATTCGGCGACAGCGACGTAGCGCGTGTGGGTGACTGGGTTATCGCCATGGGCAACCCGCTTGGGCAAGGCTTTTCGGTATCGGCAGGGATCGTTTCAGCCCGCAACCGAGCGCTGAGCGGAACCTATGACGATTACATTCAAACGGACGCGGCGATCAACCGGGGCAACTCGGGCGGGCCGCTGTTCAACATGGACGGCGAAGTGATCGGTGTGAACACCGCAATTCTGTCGCCCAACGGCGGTTCGATCGGCATTGGTTTCTCGATGGCGTCGAATGTTGTCGTAAAGGTCGTGGATCAACTGCGCAAATATGGCGAGACCCGCCGCGGGTGGTTGGGCGTCCGTATTCAGGACGTAACCGAGGACATGGCCGAGGCTATGGGCCTGGAAAAGCCGGGCGGGGCGCTGATCAGCGATGTACCGGATGGCCCCGCCAAGGAAGCTGGGTTGAAGGCGGGTGACGTGATCCTCAGCTTTGATGGCGTCGAGGTGGAAGACACGCGAGGTCTGGTGCGTCAGGTCGGTGAAGCAGAAGTTGGCAAGTCGGTCAGAGTGGTCGTGCACCGCGACGGCGGAACCCAGACCGTACTTGTGACACTGGGGCGTCGGGAAGATGCGGAACGCGCTGACACTGGCGAGGAGGAACCGCAGGAAGCTCCGATCGAAGAGAACGCGGATATTCTGGGCCTGACGATTTCCCCCCTGACCGATACGCTGCGTGCAGATTTGGGTCTGGATGGTGATGCAGACGGCCTTGTGATTACAGATGTCGATGAAGCATCTGAGGCGTATGCCAAGGGAATGCGGGCAGGTGATCTGATCACCGAAGCAGGCCAGCAAAAGGTGGAAACCATCGGAGATCTTGAAGCCCGCATGGAAGAATCGCGCGAAGCTGGTCGCAAGTCTCTGCTGCTGTTGGTGCGCAGGGGCGGCGATCCGCGTTTTGTGGCGCTGAGCCTCGAGAACTGATTGAACAGGCCGGGAAACCCTCCCGGCCTTTTTTTATTGCGGGCCAGACCGGGTATCACTGATGCGCCAAAAAAATGAGCCATACGCAGTGATTGCGTATGGCTCAGATACAGGGAGAGGTCAGTGGACAGATATCGGGGATGATTCTCTGACCTCCTACGGTAACAATCTCACGGTAGGTCAAAGCGTAATTGATGGTCTGTGAACCAGATCACACCGGATCAAATAAGATCTGAATCAGCCAATTCTCGCAGGGCTTCAAAGTCTTGGATCAGCAAACCACCTCGAGAGGCTTCGACCATGTTGTCGCGTTTCCAGATCGAGATGGTTTTGGATACTGCCTCGCGTGTGGCACCGACAAATTCGGCCAGTTCGCTCTGCGACAGGGTGATGCGCGCGGTCGGGTCGTCCTGTAAACTGGACAGGTGCAGCAGCTTGCGGGCCAGCCGAATAGGCATGGGCAGAAAGACCTGCTCGTTCAATTGCAATCCCATCCATCGCATCCGCAATCCGGCCAGACGGATCATATCCACGGCCAGATCAGGCTGTTGCCTGATCTGGTTCATAACGTCGTTGCGGCGCACACGCAGTACACGCGACTTTTCGGCCGCCGCAATGGTGGCCGTACGCGGACCATTGTCGAACAACGCGATTTCACCGAAGACTTCGCCGGGGCGCATCAAGGTAAGTGTCAGTTTGCGGCCGCTCATTGCCAGAAAGGAAACCTCTAACGTGCCTTCCAAAATGGCATAGAGAGAGTCGCCCTCGTCACCTTGTTCAAAAAGTATTTCACCTTGGGACAGAGATATTTCGGTCGCCTGCGCCGAAAGCATTTCTCTGAGCCCGTCGGAAGCTTCGGCAAGGAAGCCGCTGGTGGGAAAGGCCGTCATGTATGCACCGATCTTGGGCAGGGTATGAGAGTGGGTGGTGGCACAACTTCCCATAGCTGGGCGCTCAAGCCAAGAATTTTGTTTGTTTTGGCAGGTCTGGCGGGTGTAAAGGCCGCTATTTCTGCTCGGGATCGTCCATATAGCGTTGCAGAATGCTGAACTGAAGCATCAGGAAGGCCATCAGCGCGATGGGAAAGCCGAAGGTCTCGATCTTGACCCACAGATCCGTCGACATGGTGCGCCAGACGAATTCGTTTGCGGCGGCCAGAACGGCGAAACAAGCACACAGACGGCGCGTGAGTATCATCCAGCCTTCGTGTTTCATCGGCAGCATTTCGTCCAGAACATAGGCCAGGTAGGATTTCTTTTGCATCAGACCGATGCCGAGGATCAGGGCAAACAGACCATAGACAAGTGTGGTTTTCATCTTGAAGAACCGCTCGTCGTTGAACCAGGCTGTGAGACCGCCGAAGAAAATCACCATGATGGCCGTGAAGATCTGCATCCGGCTGAGTTTGCCGGTCAAATACCATAGGATACCCATTGCCCCCAGCATCAGGGGGACAAAGATAATCGTGGCGATAATAAAGCCGGAATACTCGATGCCGCCGATCAGAAAGCTGTCGTCGCGCAGGCGCAGGTAGATGAAGAAGAAGGCCAGCGGGGGGCCAAGTTCCAGAACCTGTTTCAGAAACGGGTTGATGTCTTTTTTGCCTGTCATCTGTACTTCCTGCTGC